>JBBREK010000037.1:0-23866 GCA_038203025.1 Planctomycetota bacterium | reverse complement strand
CGGCTTGGATCTCAGCCAATCCCGCGTCATCAAACTGCCGACCCTGAACGGTGATCGTTGGCATGGTGACGGAATATCACGACCCGGGCTGGAACCCAGCGAAAAGTCTATCCGACTACTGGACCGCCTGAGCAGTTACTTCCAAGGTTCCATTGCGGCGCTCGCCTGTCCACGATCTGCGAGCGAGATGAAGACGTGCCTGTCCAAGGTTCCACAAGGTTCCATTCATGTCCAAGGTTCCATTCATGTCCACGATCTGCGAGCGAGATGAAGACGTGCCTGTCCAAGGTTCCATTAAGACGTGCCTGTCCAAGGTTCCATTCCAAAGGTTCCATTCATGTCCAAGGTTCCATTCCATGTCCAAGGTTCCCTGTCCCAGTCCAAGGTTCCCAGTCCCAAGGTACCCTGTTTCTCAAGGTTCCCTGTTTCGAGAAAGCCCGTGCGTGCCAGTTTTCAACCGAAGGTGGGTTTCGGAATCATCTGCTCTTCCGCATTTTCGATCTCAAACAACCCTGCAACTGGGAAGCGGAATATCCAGGCGATGACATTTCTTGGGAACACCTCTCGTCTTGTGTTGTAGACCGTCACCGCTTCATTGAACGCCTTCCGAGAGATGGCGATCCTATTCTCGGTCGAGGCCAGTTCCTCCGTCAACTGCAGCATGGTGGTGTTCGCTTTGAGGTCGGGGTAGGACTCGGAGAGTGCGAACAGTCTCCCCAGGGTACCACCGAGGGTGGATTCACTGCTGGCGATCTGCTGCATCGCTGACGGGTCGCCAGGATGGGCGGCGGCGCCGAGGTTGGCGGTCGCCGCGGCATTGCGCGCTGCCATGACGTCCTCGAGTGTTCCCCGCTCATGCTTGATATATTCTTTCGCCGTCTCGACCAGGTTCGGGATCAGATCGTAACGCCGCTTGAGTAGCACGTCGATCTGTGCGTAGTCATTGGCGAATCGTTTGCGCAGCGTGACAAGCGCATTGAAAATGCTGGTCACGATAGTGACGGCGATAAACGCCAGTATTGAGAGCGTAATAATGGTAGATGTCATACGTGGTCCTTCCGGGGTTTAATGATGTGTAGCGCGGACGCTCGACCGACTAGCCGATCGATCTATCCTGGCCAACGTTCCTCTCGGATTTTACGCCGCGGCCAGAGATGATCCTGCCGCCTTGCATTGCAGGGCAGCTGAAGACGCCGCCTGTGGGAGACAAGAAAGGATCAGTCTCTCTGCGATCTCCGGTGGAAAATGAACGAGATAAGGGCCAGGATGATGCCGATGACAGCAAGGATCTTGCCGATGTAGGCTGTTTCGTTGGCGATTCCGCCGAAGCCGAAGATGCTGGCGATGATGGCGATGATGAAGAAGACGATGGCCCATTGCAGCATGGTGAGTCTCTTTGGGGAATGGTTTGACGTGATGCAGACGATGGGTGGTTATGGCTGAACGAACGCCGAGTTCATGCGCTCGCGGACTGGTGGCCGTGCAGGCGCCTGGCGCCTGAGGACGCTGGTGATCTGACCCGCGTTGGTCCCAAATTCGGGACACATATCGCCGATCGCTGCCTTGATGCGCTCGCCCTGCATCCCATCTGATACCAGGCTAGTCATGGTGATCCCGGCCGGGCCGGGAGAACGCCCGCCACAGACTGGCCGCCAGGCTGGCGCCGCTGAGGACGGTCTGCAGCCACGAGGTCTTGCCGGTACTGGCAGGTGGACCGCGGGTGAGGGTTGCTAATCCTGCCACCAGGGCGGTGGCTGACGCGGCAAGCGTTCCGATGGAGGTGACCCGGCTGACGATCGCCCGGGTCTCCGCGGTCAGCGCGCTCGCCTCTGTGGCAAGTTGCTGTCGGTTGAGGTCGCTTTCCGCCACCAGGAGGCGCTTTTGCAGGTCGAAGTTACTCACGCGAGAACCTCTTCCAGCCAAACGCGATCCTTGCGCAGTTGATCAAGCGAGGCTGAGAATGCCTGCCAGTTCCGCAGCCGACGCGACAGGGTTCTCCACAGCAACACCGCAATGAACCCGTACAGGCAGGTCGTGATCGCCAGTGCCCCGAGTGGGGAATAGGCCCACATAGAGAACACGATCAGCGCGGTGAGCGTCAATCCGGTGAGCAGGCCGAACACGGCTACTGCGAGGGCGAGCCGGCGGGCGCGGAGGAGGCGCTCGCGCGCCCCCTCCGCTTCAACGGTCAGCAGGACGAGTCGGTTCTCCCCGATGGTCAGTAAGCGCCGGGTGAGGCGACGGGTCGCCGTGCCAAGGCCTGCAAGATCGATGACCGAGGCGTCCATGTGGCATCAATCGCGCGAACGGGTCCACCGGCGCGAAACCAGAACCCCAAGCAGGGTCCCGACGCCGAAGGCGATGCCGATCGCCATATATGGGTGCTTGTGCACCGCTTCGTCAGTGACTTTGGCGCCCGCGACAGCCTGGTCCTTGACCTTGACGAACAAATGCTGGCCGCTTTCCAATGCGGCAGTCAGACGCTTGCGCGCCTCACTGACCTTTTCGCCTGCGACGTCGGCGGTGGCCGAGAGGAGGGCCTTCGCGTCGTCGGCGAGGGTGCTGATGACGCTCTCGGTGGGTTGATTGGGCATGGTTGGAGTTCCTTTGCTTTGCAGCATGGGTGGATGGAATCACGACTGGTCGGCTGCCGACAGGCATGCCGGCCGGAAATCAGGTCTTGGGGATCACCGCGGGCGCATCGGTGGCGAGGAATTCGTGTTCGGCTGACGTCTCGGGATGGGTACGTTCGATGATCGCGCGGGCGTGGGCCACTTCCGCGGCGGTGCCGTGGGCGACCACCAGGAACTTCCCGGTCTTCAGGGCCGTCTCGTACTGGAGTACCGTGTCCTTGGGGATCCCCAGGCTGATCAGGCCAGCACCGATCGCAGACACTCCGCCAACCACCACTGCGCCCTCGAGTCCGCCGATGATCCAGCCGACCAGTGGTCCGGCGACCAGGAACGGTCCCAAGCCAGGAATGAAGAAGAAGGCCGAGCCGAACAGCAGGCCCCAGACGCCACCCCAGAACGCCCCCATCTTGCCCCAGTACTGCATCCGCTCGCCGGCGTTGTAGTAGCCGACCACGTGCTCGTCGGTGTGGTAATCGCGCCCGACGATGGATAGGCTCTTCATGTCGAACTGCGCCAGTTGCAATTCCTTGATGGCGGCCTCCGCCGCGTCGTGGGAGGCGTAGATGGCGACGATTCCACCGTTCCTGCTGGTCATATGCGTGCTTTGCTGCGGCTTGTTCATGGCAAGCGTCAGGATATTCCTGGCCGGTCAGTCGACGATGGGGTGTTCACCCCTCGTGTCGTCGGGGACCAGGATCCTAGGTTTAGTCATGGATCGCGAGCATGACCTGATCAGAATGCGGTGGACGGATCCCTGGCAGGGATCTGGTCTGCCGTTGTGAGCTCCACCCTGATCAGCCTGATTCCAGGCCTTGCGTCAGAATCTGGAGGGAGGGCCGCACACAGAGGCCTGGTTGGCATTGGCGGCATTGGCGGCATTGGCGGCATTGGCGGCATTGGCGGCATTGGCGGCATTGGCGGCATTGGCGGCATTGGCGCTGGGTCGTCACGTCGTCGGTCTGGGATTCCGGGAGGTCGCAAAGACCTGGATCCCAGAGCCTTGCAGGTCGCCATGGAACCCGATGTACGAGACGATCTCGCTGTTCAGGAGAACCGCATGAGCCTACTGCAATTGACCAGGGGTCTGAAACGACGGACGGTCACCCTCAATGCCACCAACCGGCTGCTCCAGCACGAGCTCGTTCAGAGCCGGAGCATGGAGAAGACGCTACAGGCCTGCTGCGGGCGCCATGAGAAACTGTGGAAGGAATCTCGGCTGGTGCAGAGCGACCAGCGACGGCTCACTCACCGGATGATGGCGGTGCAGGAAGATCAACGCCGACACCTCAGTCGCGATCTCCAGAACGACCGCGCACAATCGCTGCTCGGCACCCATGTCCGCTTGGTGGCGCTGAAACTTACCGATCGCAAGGATACCAAGCGGCTTAAGGATGGCATCGACAGCACGCAGCGTGTGGTGACGGCCTCGGCCCGGTCCATGCGACGGCCCTCCCGGGCATTGGGGCGCTCATGACGACTGCGCTCGACGTCCCCAAGCTCTACCAGACCGCCTTGCTCGCCTACCTGAAAGGTGGACGAGCGGCGCAACTACAGGCGGCGCGCGGCATTGGCGACCAGGCCTTGGCTGCCGACCTGAATGCCCTGGACATGGCCAAGATCCATGAGCGGATCCTGATCGACCGGATTCTGACCGGTGTGCCGGTTCGTCGGCAGGCCAGCATTATCGCCAAAGCCGGAGCATTCTTCGCCGCAGCGATGAACCCGGCCGGATCAACCGCCCGATACACCCGGGATGCCATATCCCGTCTCAGAAGCAGCGTCGAGTCGCTGAGCCAGCGCACCGTGGAACTCGCGGCCGCCAACCTGGCCCTGAGCATCGAGGTCACCCAGCGCAAGGCGGCTGAGGCGACGCTGAAGCAGAGCGAGCAGCGCTATGCCAAGCTGCTCGATCAGTCGGACCGGCTGCAAGACCAGTTGCGGCACATGTCGCGCCAGATCCTTTCGGCGCAGGAAGAGGAGCGGAAGAACATCAGCCGGGAACTGCACGACGTCATCGCCCAGACCCTGACTGGGATCAGTGTCCGTCTTGCCGCCCTGAAGAAAGAGGCGTCGATCGATGCCGATGGCCTGCAGCGGAACATCGTCCAGACGCAACAGCTGGTGGTCAAGGCGGTGGATGTTGTGCACCGATTTGCTAGAGAATTACGACCGGCCGCGCTCGACGACCTTGGACTGACCCCCGCCCTGCGCGCCTATGCGAAACATCTTTCCGCCGGCGGTAAGATCCAGGTGCGGGTGACGGCGTATCGTGGCGTGGATAGGCTGAAGACGACCGACCGCACCGTGCTATTTCGGGTCGCCCAGGAAGCCCTCACCAACGTGGTCCGCCATGCCCGCGCCCATCAGGTAGAGGTGCTGATCAAACGCACGAGGTCAGGCATGCGCATGGAGATTCACGACGACGGCCGGGCCTTCCAGGTGGAGCGCGTCCTCCAGGCTCGCCACGGAAAACGCCTGGGTTTGCTGGGTATGCGAGAACGCCTCGAAATGATTGACGGCACCTTCGCGATCACCTCGGCGCCCGGCAAGGGCACGACGGTCACCGCGAGCCTCCCTCGCAACGGGGCGACCCCACGCCGTAAACGGTCTACTAGCGTTCGCCATGGAAAGGCAACAGCATGAGCCTCATCACCATCCTCCTGGTCGACGACCACGTGGTCGTCCGCGAGGGCTTCCGCAGGATTCTCGACTTTGAGACGGACATGCAGGTGGTAGGCGAGGCGCAGGATGGACGACAGGCTGTGGCGATGGTGAAGAAGCTGCGACCGGCGGTGATCCTGATGGACATCGCCATGCCGCTGCTTAACGGCCTGGAGGCGACCCGCCAGGTGCTCAAGGCGCTGCCGGCTGCCCGCGTGCTCATGCTCACCGCGCACAGTGACGAGGCGTATATCGACAGCGCCATCGAGGCGGGGGCGGTTGGCTTCTTGCTCAAGCAGAATTCTGCCCATGAAGTCGGCCGGGCGATCCGGGAGGTCTATCAAGGCCGGACCTTCTTCACCCACGGCCGCACCTCCGAATCTGGCCACCTTCAGCCGGTCGTTGCCGAACGGTCGAGCCAGGCACCAGCGGCGGTGAAGCTGACCTCGCGGGAGATGGAGGTGCTGCAACTGATCGCCGAAGGCAAGGCGAACAAGGAGACGGCGATCGTGCTAGGGATCGGCATGAAGACGGTCGAGAAGCACCGCGAGCACCTGATGAAGAAGCTGGGCATCCACGATACCGCCGGGCTGACCCGTTATGCCATCAGCGCTGGCGTCATTGAGAGCAGCGCACAGACGACCATTGTTCAGGCCTGAGCCGTTCGTAGGGGGTGAACACCCCATGGCGTCGAGGCCAGGATCGGCGGTAGCGTTTCGGCATGAAAACCGCGGTCAGCAAGCAGATCAATCCAGCCTCCAAGCCCGTAGCCTTGCCTGACATGTCGGCAAAAAGCAAGGTCGACATCATCGCTTTGTTGAACTGGCGCCTGGCGACAGCTGTCGATCTGCAGTTACAGATGAAACAAGCACACTGGAATGTCAAAGGACCCTCCTTCATCGGCCTGCACGAATTGTTCGACCGGGTGGCTGATTCGGTGGAGACCTATGTGGACCAGATCGCCGAGCGCATCGTGCAGCTGGGCGGTAGCGCAGAGGGTACGGTCGGCATTGCTGCCGAGCGCTCGGAGCTGAGTGAATACCCGCGGGGCATTGCCGCAGGTTCGGACCACGTCGCGGCGGTCGCCAAGGCCCTCGTCACCTTCGGCGGCGAACTGCGCAAGACGGTCGACCAGGCTGATGAACTCGATGACCTGGACACCGCCGACCTCTTCACCGAGATCTCGCGTGGGATCGACAAATGGCGGTGGCTCGTCGAGGCCCACGGCCAGACGACGACCTGATCACCGCCTTCGGTCACGGTGCTGTGATGCGTGACGACAGTGCAATCAGCTTATGAAATTCATCGATCATTACCGCGTTCTAGGCGTTTCAGCCACTGCCACCGCTGCAGAGATCAAGACCGCCTACCGCGCGCTGGCGCGCAAGCATCATCCTGATGTCAGCAAGGCGACGGACGCAGAGCAGCGGTTTTCCGCAATCAGCGAGGCGAACGACGTACTCAATGACCCGGCCAAGCGCGCCTCCTTCGATGCCCTGCTGGCCGGCGGTCTGCGGGATGGTCAGGAGATGGATGCGCCGCCCACCGCTCGCGGATACCGTCCAAGGTCGAGGTCAGCTGCCGATGATGGCGGCCACGCCCGTAGGTACTTCGAGTCGTTGTTCGATGAGGAAATCACAGGCGAATCCTTCCACATGCGTGGCGCTGATCTCCATCATACGCTTGCTGTCAGCCTAGAGGAAGCCTTCCACGGTGGTCAACGCAGCTTTATCCTTGAGACCCCCGCCATCGATGCGCATGGCCGGGTCACGCTCGCTCAGCGTACGATCTCGCTGACCATCCCCACCGGCGTCGTCGCAGGCACCATCATGCGTCTACGCGGGCAGGGCCGGCCGGGATCAGCGCCGGACCTGGCTGGCGAGCTCTACCTGACCATCGAGTTGAGTCCGCATCGTCTGTACCGGGTCGATGACCAGGATGTGTCGCTGGAGGTGCCAATCGCGCCGTGGGAGGCCGTACTCGGCGGCAAGGTGGCGGTTCCGACCCTGGGCGGGACGGTGGATGCCACCATCCCTGCAGGTGCGGTCTCCGGCCAGCGACTCCGACTCAAGGGCCGCGGACTGCCCGGCGACATGCCGGGCGATCAGTACCTGACCCTGCGCATCACCGTGCCGACTGTGGTCAGCGACAAGGCCCGCGAGTTATACCGGGCTCTGGCCCGAGAATCCGCGTTCAACCCCCGGGCAGACCTGGGGACCTGAACCGCCCGGGAAGGTCAGCCACTGGTGCCGCTGACGCGGTGGAGAAACGATCGGCCAAGGCAGTGCTCCACCGCGTGAACGACCCGGCGACAATTCAAAATCCGAATGCGTAGAACGCACCGACTGTGGCCCCGATGTCCGTGTCGTGATGGTCCGTGTCCCGGGCGAGGCCCAATGCGGCAAGCGCACCGACAGCATGGCGCCACGGCCGCGTATCGTGGGACAGCGCGTAGCTCCAGGTGACCATGGCGTCAGCCTCCCATCCGACGTCGTCGGCATTGTGGTAGACCACGCGCGGACCGACGGCAACCGCCTGCCGACCGGGCAGGTCCGTAGAGGGGGTGAGGTCGAAGAGGATGGCGCCTCCTGCTCCAAGCCGGCCATCCTCGCTGATCAGCAATTCCGGACGCACGATGAACAACGGATTTGCCGGGGGACGAATTTCGAGAGCGATTCCCGGTTCGACACCTGCGGTGCCGACCAGTAGCTGGGGCACCAGGCGGACATCGTTCTCAACCGCACCTGCATGGGCACATAGGACGGCAAGAACAGCGACAAGGGGCAGTCGCGTGGCCTGGAGATGGCCTAAGTGTGAAGACATGTGGATGTTCCAGTTGGAAGGTCGTGGTTGTTGAATGGGCGTTTGGACTGGCGGCACATACTACAGCCGGCCCATGATCAGCAGCACAAGCAGGATGGCGACGACAAGCCCGATCCCGCCGCTTGGGTAGTAGCCCCAGTTCAGGCTGTGTGGCCAGGTGGGAAAGGCTCCGACAAACAGGAGCACGAGGACGAGAAGCAGGATTAGACCCATGGACATGACGCGGATTCCAAGGAATTGGTGGTGGCGCCGCATGGATGGCCATGCGGCGCCGGTCTTAAGCCGATTAATTCCCGGACGTCTGTCCGATCGTCATCTGGTTATCGATGCTGGTGACGCCGCGAATATCTTCCACCAGTTTGCCGATAAGGGCCTTCTCCGACTCGTTCGTGGCGATCCCGGTCAGTGAGACCTTGCACTTCTGGGTTGTGACACCGACCTTGGACGTATGGGTCGAACGATGCGTCTGCAACGCCGTCTTGACCTGGGCGGTGATGGATGCGTCATCGATGGCTTCGCTGACCGTCCGGTCTGTCCCCTCTTCGGTTGCTGCTGCAACCACCTTGGTCAGGTTCTTCACCTGGGTGACGCCGTCGATGTCCTTGGCGTAGGCGGTGGTCAGTTCCTGCTGGGCCAGACTGGAAGCCTCGCCGGTCAGCGTAACCACCCCGCCTTTGACCGCGACCATGGTTTTAATGGCGCCGACATGGCGATGGAACATCAGGGCAAGCTTCACCTTGCTGGCAATCCACGGATCGGAGAGGTTGCTCTCGGTTTCCGGTGGGATCTTGATGCGGTTGAATACCTCCGTTACGCCGGTCAGACTCGCTGCTGTCTCCTGCGCCAAGGCCTTGTGGGAGGCCTCGACCACGGTGCCGGTCAAGGTGACGACGCCGTTGTCTACATCGATCCGTACCGCATCGTCCTTAAGATACGTCTTGAAGACGTAGGTGTTCTGGAAGACCGACTCGATCTGGTCGTCCGCCTCCGAACCTTGGAGTGGCGTTCCGATGGCGAAAGTAGCAGCCAAGGTGGCGGCAATGAGGAAGGGAAGTCGGTTGTGTTGCATGGCTACCATTTAGCCGGACCCGAAGCACCATGCTATACGGTGTTATACTCTACTGGGTCCAGCCCTGTTATTTTTCGCTACATACTTCCGCGTTGTGCAGTTCCGTCTTGAGATCGGTGAACGCCAAGATGATATCCTGCTTCACGGCATCCCAGGCGGTCTCAGGGGCATCTTCGGCCAGCGTCAGCTTGGTCTGCACGTGGCCAATCCGATCGAGCAGCGCCTGCAGACAGGCAATGCGCTGGGTGAGTGGTTGCGCCATGTGTTCGACCTGCTCGTGTGCCATGCTGCAGAAGTCATTCCTGTCTTTGTGGGCGCATGCCTGCAGGTCCCCAAACCGATGTTGGCTTAGGTTGACGCAACTGTCGCCCTGATCAGACGTGACGGCGGAGCGGACCGCGCGGTAAAGCTTGCTGGTCATGATGTTTCTCCGTTCTTGCTGGTTACTCAGTCGGTTTCTGATCCAGGGCGATCCCTGCAAGACCGGACCGTCCATTGCAATAGGTGATAGTTTCGTCTACCCTCGCTTGTTGGCTACTGGGGTGAACACCTCATTCGAGGAACGACAAACGGCGACGCCATCATCAACCCAATTATCTATCGAAATCGCCAGCAACGCATTCATATCAACCCAGTTGACGTGGGCTGGAGTATTTCATTACAGGAGGCTGTCCCTGCTGCTCCGGTGTTCTGCCTCAGTCTTTTCGCAGAATATCTCTGGGGCGTACACCCCATAGCCGCTCAGGTCGACCACGCCGAGGATACCTCGACGATGCATGCCTAGCCGACAGCGATGACGCTGTCGGCTCATCGTCGGGCCGCCGTGACGGCCGCCAACTGGAGAGCTGCGATGCGTCTACCCTTCCCCGACGACACTGAGGCGGACGCGCTCTCGCCCGAGCTGGCGGCAGGGATGGCTATGCTCAGTGATCTGGCCATGGATATGCGCTGGTCGTGGAACCACGCCGCCGACGCGGTGTGGCGGGAACTTGATCCTGTGCTGTGGGAGGCGAGTCATTCCCCGTGCGACGTGTTGCAGACCGTCTCGCAGGCGAAGTTGGCCCATGTGCTGGCTGATCCGGCATTCCGCGCCCGCATCAATGACCTCGCCCAGGCCAAGACGCACGCCGCTGCCGCGCCGGCATGGTTCCAGCACCGGCATCCCGCTTCGCCCCTAGGCCAGGTGGCATATTTCAGCATGGAATTCATGCTTAGCGAGGCCCTTCCGATCTACTCCGGCGGCCTGGGCAATGTTGCTGGCGACCAGCTCAAGGCGGCCAGCGATCTCGGGGTGCCGGTGATCGGCATCGGCCTGCTCTATCAGCAGGGCTTTTTCCGTCAGGTGATCGATCGCGAGGGTGCGCAGCAGGCGCTGTACCCGTACAACGACCCAGGGAAGCTACCGATCTCGCCGCTGCGCCGTCCGGACGGCGAATGGCTGCGGCTGGAACTGGCCTTTCCCGGCTATTCGCTGTGGCTGCGTGCCTGGCAGGTCCAGGTCGGCAAGACGCGGCTGTATCTGCTGGACAGCAACGACAGCGCGAACTGCCCGGCGCATCGCGGCATCACCAGCGAATTGTATGGCGGCGGTCCAGAGCTGCGGTTGCAGCAGGAGCTGGCCCTTGGCATTGGCGGCTGGCGTTTGATGGAGGCGCTCGAGCTCCAGCCGCAGGTCTGCCATCTCAACGAGGGACACGCCGCCTTTGCCATCCTGGAACGTGCCCGTTCGTGCATGCAGGCGAACGATCAATCGTTCGCTGAAGCCTTGGCGGTCACCCGGGCCGGCAACTTGTTTACCACGCATACCGCGGTGGCTGCCGGCTTCGACCGTTTCCCGCCAGCCCTCATTGAGCAGTACCTGGGGGGGTACGCAACGCAGAACCTCGGCATCAATCTTCACGAGTTGCTGGCCCTGGGCCGGCGGCAGCCAGATGACGATGGTGAGGATTTCAACATGGCCTATCTGGCCGTCCGTGGCAGCGGCGCGGTGAATGCGGTGAGTCGACTGCATGGGACGGTTAGCCGACAGCTCTTCGCGCCCCTGTTCCCTGCCTGGCCCCTCACCGAGGTTCCGGTCGGGCATGTGACCAACGGCGTCCACATGCCGACCTGGGATTCGGCCGCCGCCGACGAGCTGTGGACGGAAACGTGCGGTAAGGACCGCTGGCTAGGCACCACGGAGGAGTTGGAGGAACGCATGCTGGCGCTCAGCGACGAGCGGCTGTGGGCGCTCCGCAATGCCTCCAGCGCCGCCTTCGTCACCTACCTCCGTGGACGCCTGGCCCGGCAGCTCACCGCCTCGGGCGGGTCGGAAGCTGAGATCGCGGCTGTGCAACAGCAATTCAATCCCGCGGCGCTAACCCTGGTCATCGCCCGGCGCTTCGCGACCTACAAGCGGCCGAACCTCCTGCTGCACGATCCCGCTAGGCTGCTCCGGCTGCTGACCGACCCAGCCCGGCCGGTGCAACTGGTTATCGCCGGCAAGGCCCACCCGGCGGACCAGGCGGGCTGCGCCCTGATCCAGGCCTGGACCCGGTTCATCCGCCAGACCGCCGCGAGATCCAACGCGGCCTTCCTCAGCGACTACGACATGCTAATGGCCGAACGCCTGGTCCAGGGCGCGGACGTTTGGATCAACACGCCCCGCCGGCCGTGGGAGGCCAGCGGTACCAGCGGCATGAAAGTGCTGGTCAATGGCGGCCTCAATCTGTCCGAGATGGACGGCTGGTGGGCGGAGGCCTTCACCCCGGAGGTGGGCTGGTCGCTCGGCGACGGGCAGGAGCACGGCGACGATCCGGCCTGGGACGCGGCCGAGGCGGACGCGCTCTACGACCGGCTGGAGCGTGAGGTGATCCCTGCGTTCTACGCCCGCGACGACACGGGCATTCCGGTCGCCTGGGTGCAGCGGATGCGCGCCAGCATGGCCCAACTGACGCCTCGGTTTTCGGCCGATCGCACGGTACGGGACTACACCGAGCGGCATTACCTCCCCGCTGCCATGGCCTTCCAGTCGCGTCTCGCCGATCATGGCGGCAGCGGTCGGCAGATGGTGACATGGCAGGCCAACCTGGACCAGCGCTGGGCAGGGTTGCACTTCGGTGAGATGCAGGTCGAAACCGACGGCGGACGGCATTGTTTCACCATCGGCGTGCACCTCAACGATATCGATCCGCAGGATGTGCGGGTCGAACTCTACGCCGATGGTGCCCTGGGCGCTGCGCCAGAGCAGGTGGAGATGCGCTCAATCGATCCACCGGCTGCCGGTTCGGACGGTCGCTCCTATCGCGCCTATCGTGCGGCCATACCGGATACGCGTCACGCCAGGGACTACACCGCGCGGATCATCGCCCACCGCGATGGCGTGGCGACACCACTCGAAGGCAACCGCATCCACTGGCAGTGAGGCGGCTATCCCGACCGTTCCGTCAGCCCATCGCCCAAACCGCAATCAGCCAGAAAGCCCACCATGAATACCGGATCGATAAGCCTTGCCAGCGAGCAACTGCGCCTGGTGGACGCATACTGGCGGGCGGCGAACTACCTGTCGGTCGGGCAGATCTACCTGCGCGACAATCCTCTGCTGAAGCGGCCGCTGCAGCTTACGGATGTGAAGCGTATGCTGCTGGGACACTGGGGAACGACCCCGGGGCAGAACTTCATCTACGCGCATCTCAATCGGGCGATCAAGACGTACGATCTGGACATGATCTACGTCTCGGGTCCCGGGCACGGTGGACCGGCGGTGGTGGGGAACACCTACCTCGAAGGCACCTACAGCGAGATCTATCCCGCGATCAGCCAGGACGAGGCCGGCCTCAAACGGCTGTTCACGCAATTCTCGTTTCCAGGGGGGATCCCCAGCCACGCCTCGCCAGAGTGTCCGGGGTCGATCCATGAGGGTGGCGAACTGGGCTACTCGCTCAGCCATGCCTTCGGGGCGGTGTTCGACAACCCCGAACTCATCGTCGCCTGCGTCGTCGGCGATGGTGAGGCCGAGACCGGTCCGCTGGCTACGGCCTGGCATTCGAACAAGTTCCTTGATCCGGTGAGCGACGGCGTGGTGCTGCCGATCCTGCACCTCAACGGCTGGAAGATCAGCAATCCGACTGTCCTGGCGCGCATCGAACCGGAGGAGCTCGAACAGTTTCTGCGCGGCTGCGGCTGGTCGCCGTACTTCGTCGAAGGCGACGATCCGATGACCATGCATCAGCTTATGGCGGCGACCATGGATCGGGTGGTCAAGGAGATTCAGCGGATTCAGGCCAATGCCCGGAACGGCAACGACACCACACGCCCGCGCTGGCCGGTGATCATCCTCAAGTCGCCCAAGGGCTGGACCGGACCGCAGGTAGTCGATGGCCAGCAGATCGCCGGCACCTTCCGGTCGCATCAGGTACCACTCGCCGATCCGGCCACCCACCCCGGACATCTCCAGCTGCTGGAGGATTGGCTACGCAGCTACCGGCCGGGGGAGCTGTTCGACGACGCAGGCCGCCTGAAGCCCGAGCTGGCCGCCCTCGCGCCCACTGGCACTCGACGCATGGGGGCCAATCCCCATGCCAACGGTGGCGTTCTGCTCCGGGATCTGGAGATGCCGGATTTCCGCGCCTACGCCGCGGTTGTGCCGTCACCCGGGGTGCGCGGCGTCGGCGATACGCGGGTACTCGCACCCTTTCTGCGGGATATCGTGAAGTTGAACACGGCGCAGCGTAACTTCCGGGTCTTCGGCCCCGACGAAACGCTATCCAACGGCCTTGGCGCGCTGTTCGAGACGACCATGCGGCAATGGGATGCCGCGGTCGGACCCGATGACGAGTTCTTGGCCCCGACCGGACGTGTAATGGAGATGCTCAGCGAGCATCAGTGCGAGGGCTGGCTGGAAGGCTACCTGCTCACCGGACGTCACGGTCTGTTCAACTGCTACGAGGCCTTCATCCACATAATCGACTCGATGTTCAACCAGCACGCCAAGTGGTTGAAAGTCACCGCTCGTCTGCCGTGGCGCCGAAAGATCGCCTCGCTGAACTACCTCCTCGCCTCGCACGTCTGGCGTCAGGATCACAACGGCTTCACCCATCAGGATCCCGGGTTCATCGACCATGTGGTAAACAAGAAGGCCGAGATCATACGGGTCTATCTACCGCCGGATGCGAACTGTCTACTCTCGGTGATGGATCACTGCCTGCGCAGTCGCCACTACGTCAACGTCGTGGTGGCAGGCAAGCACCCAGCACCGCAATGGCTGGACATGGCTGCTGCAACTGCGCATTGCTCGGCCGGCATCGGCATCTGGGAATGGGCCGGTTGCACAGAGGCCGACGCTCCAGATGTGGTCATGGCCTGCTGTGGCGACGTACCGACCCTGGAGACCCTGGCCGCCGTTTCCATCCCGCGCGAACATCTGCCGGAGCTTAGGGTCCGGGTGATCAATGTCGTCGACCTGATGAAGCTGCAGCCACAGAGCGAGCACCCGCACGGCTTGGATGACACGGTCTTCGATGCCCTCTTCACCACCGACAAGCCGATCATCTTTGCTTTCCACGGCTACCCCTGGCTGATCCATCGCCTGACCTATCGCCGGACCAATCACGGGAACCTGCATGTCCGTGGCTACAAGGAGGAAGGTACCATCACTACGCCCTTCGACATGACGGTGCTGAATGAGCTCGACCGCTTTCATCTGGTCATGGATACCATCGACCGCCTACCGCAGACCGGCTCCAAGGGTCGCAAGGTGAAGACGGCCCTCGCGGCGAAACTGATCGAACATAAAGCCTACATCGACCGCAACGGCGAGGATATGCCTGAGATTCGCGACTGGACGTGGAAGGATCAATCATGAAGGTAGACAGCGGCTGCAGCGCAGCCTGCCTACGACACCAACCGGCAATCGCCGCAAATCGAAATTCCTGCCACCGACCGGAGACGTTAGTCATGCCTACCGCAACCCACGCCCTCCAGGATCTGGGACAAAGCCTGTGGCTCGACAACATCACCCGCGACCTCCTCGATTCGGGTACATTGCAACGATACATTGAGGAACTCTCAGTAACCGGGCTTACCTCGAATCCGACCATATTCGCCAAAGCGTTGAAGTCTGGGACAGCCTACGATGCCGCCATCCACGACGGGGCGAAGGCCGGGCGCAGGGGGGAAACGCTTTTCTTCGACCTCGCGATCGACGATCTGTCCCGGGCTGCCGATATGTTCCGTCCAATCCACCGACGGACCAACGAGGTCGATGGCTGGGTCTCCCTTGAGGTCTCCCCGCTGCTGGCGCACGACACGGCCGCAACGTTGCAGGCAGCGCAAAACCTCTTTGCCCGTGCCGGACGTCCCAATCTGCACATCAAGATCCCAGGCACGAAGGAGGGACTGGCGGCGATCGAGGAGGCCACCTTCGATGGCATCCCGATCAACATCACGCTGCTATTCTCGCGTGAGCAGTATCTCGCTGCCGCGGATGCCTGGTTGCGCGGGGTGGAACGGCGCATTGCCGCCGGCCTCGATCCAGACGTCAGGTCAGTGGCCTCGATCTTCGTCAGTCGCTGGGATGTGGCGGTGGCGAAGCAGATTCCGTCAGAATTAAAGAACCAACTGGGTAACGCCATCGCTGGTAGGATCTACGTCGCTGCCCGGGCCCTGCAGGCCTCGCCACGCTGGCAACGGGTGGTGAATGCCGGTGCCCGGCTGCAGCGCGTGCTCTGGGCGAGCACTGGGACGAAGGATCCCGAGGCACAGGACGACCTCTACGTGCGTGCGTTGGCCGCCCCGTACACCGTGAACACCATGCCGGAGAAGACCCTGCTCGCCTTCGCGGATCACGGCGAACTGGGCAGCCAGCTTTCCACAGATGGCGCTGACGCTGAGGCGATGATCGCCAGGCACGCCAGCGTTGGAGTGGATATCGCCGCGACGGCCGCCCGCTTGCAGGATGAAGGGGCGAAATCTTTCGTGAAGTCCTGGAACGAGTTGATCGAGCGCATCACCGAGAAGACGTCGGCGACCGCCAAGGCCGCCACTGACGAAAGATCTGGCTAGACAATCGGACAGCTTGCGAGCAAAACCGTAATCGTTGCTGCAGGGCCTGCGCCGCGCTGGGGATTGGCCATTCCTGGGACCACGCGCCGCTGGCGCGCTCCAACGATGGCGGGTCCGCCATTGCCCCTGGCACGCCAGCCGCACGCGGTCCCAGGGTGCATTGCCCCTTAGCTTCACAGCATTGGGCTGCGTCCACGCACCCCCGTAGTGCTACACTGGTTCGTGAGTGGGTGACGACAGGACGGCCTCGCGTGACATCTTCACTGTTACCGTCTTCTCTTCGCAGTCGACATGGTGAACGCAGTCTGCCGGCATCAGGATCGTCTTTCCCGAGGGCCAGTGGCGGGTATTGACGACCAGGTGGCGGATCGACCAATCGCTCTCCTCCATGAGAAAATCGCTGATGTGGCCAACGACTTCATTGCTCGCCTTGATGGCATAACCAGCGACCGTCAGGGTGCTTTGCAGATGGTGGTCGACGGTTGTATTCGATACCTCCGGCGTTCCTGGGATTGTGTTCGGCGGATGGACGGCCGGTTGCGCCGGAACCGGAAAATTGCTCATGCCCCAGGTTCCTGCACCCGACCAGTAGAAGGGAATCCCGTAATGGGAGTGATGGTTCTCTTCGTGCTGGCGGTGAACCGGCTTATGCGAGTCGATCGTGGGGCTGTCTTCGATCTGCTTGCGCGTCAGATGGACACTGAGGATCTTGTTGTCCTGATGGATGTCACGGAAAGCGTAAGGTGAGATGAGTACCTGGCGGTCGGTTAGCCATGAACCTGTGTCCGCAACCATGTAACGCACCGTCCATCGCTTATCGTCGAAGTAGAAGTCCTTCACCTTCCCGATGTCGCCGTCTAAGGCCTGGAGCTTCTCGCCATAGAATCGTTTGATGCTGCGTAACATGGCGAATATTCCTGTGTTCTATGCCAGTCGGCGCGCATGGCGGGAGTGGCTGGTGAAAGACTTCAACGGACTAGGACTTCAACGCATGGAAGGGGCAAGGGATTCATATCCCGAGATCACATCGAAGAGTTCCTCGTCAATCGAGCTTTGGCGCAAGCGATTGAAGGATTGGCGGAGGTTTTCCAGGGATTCCTGGATGTTTCGATCAGCGCGCTCCATGGCCGCCAAGCGGCTTGCATTTTCGCTGGCCAGCGATTCGGCACATGCCCGATAGAGCGAGATGAACAAGTACTCTCGGACATACGCGCGCAGCGTGGCTGAACCGCTCTCCATGATTTCTGGCCTGATCTTAGTCGGCCAGACCACCTTGGCCAATCTATCCTGCCATTGATGGTCGAGTGGTAGTAGCCGTTGGGCTACCGGCTCATACAGCGAATTGGCCGTTGGCCGGTTATGAAAGACATAGAGCTGGTGATATTCGCCATTGGCCCGTTTAGATTCGCTGGCAATCTGAATATTCCCGACGAGCGGCGTGATGGCATCTACTGCATTTGGTACGTTGAACAGCCCAATCAAGGGCATCCCAGCGTCGGCTAGACGGGCGCGAACGCGCTCACCAACGGCCCAGCACTCCGGCTTCCCCTGGATGGCTGCAAGGGTTGAAGTGGCATGATCGGCTACGACTTGATTGAACTGACCGACCAATCCTTGATCGGAACCGAAGACGATGGCACCAATTGTACTGGTCTGGGTGGTAGTGGCTTCCGCTGCGACGCCAGACGACGGAGGGAAATCCCGGAAACAGGCCCCTAGACCCAATTCCACCGTCCGGTAGTAGTCCGACAAGGCGCGTACGGACTTTTCGTATTGTCCAATGCGTGAAGCTGCAATCGCCTTCATCGTTCGGACAACAGATTGGAGATCGCTGGCGGTATGGATGTGTCGGCGTAGACTGGCGGTCGTGTCGCTCACGCCTTCCCCTCATCATTTCCAGCGTTTGTTGTCGCCTGCGTGGAGGGAGACCGATGGTCAGGCTTAGTCGCTGGCTTTGAATTTCCCTTCGGGTCCTGATCTGGATTGTCTACAACCGTAGGTTTAGGTACGGATGAACGGACAGCAGTTTCACCAGGTTCTGGTTTTTGCTGAAATGACACAAGGGCTTTTCGGACAAGATCCACGATCAGCGTCCGATCACTGTCGCTTAGTTTCTTTTCTGTGTCGAAACGTGCACAGACATCCTCTGGAATGTCTTTAGACGCATCATTTACTATTTGTTTGGCATCAGCCATCCGAGTAATCGGAATATCATCAAAGAGTTTTTCAGACAATGCCACCAGGATGGCGATTTGAGCGGCCACGGTCATCGGGGACAATTCATGCTGCTTGAGGCAAGCGCGGATGCGTTTTCCATGTTCGATCGTTATGCGCGTACTCTCATCGAGACGGGCGCCAAATCTAGCGAACGTCTCTAGCTCCTCGAACTGAGCATAGGCAAGTTTGAGATCGCCAGTCACCGCTCGGTAGGTAGGCCGCTGCGCCTTTCCGCCGACACGCGATACGGATTTCCCCACGTCGACTGCGGGTAGGATACCCAGCTCAAACAGTGATGGCGAGAGGTAGATCTGCCCATCGGTTATGGAGATCAGATTAGTCGGAATGTAAGCTGATATGTTCTGGGCTTCCGTCTCAATAATGGGCAAGGCTGTGAGCGAACCGCCGCCACGCTCCTTGCGCAGATGTGTGGATCGTTCGAGTAGCCGCGAATGAATATAGAAGATGTCGCCAGGATACGCTTCGCGGCCGGGTGGACGGCGCAGCAGCAGGGATAACTCGCGATAGGCGCGGGCGTGCTGGGTCAGATCATCGTATACGATTAGGACATCGCGACCCTGCTCCATGAAGTATTCGGCGATGCTGGTGGCGGCATACGGGGCTATGTAGGTCAGTCCTGGAGGATCGTTGCCCTCGCTCACGACCACCACTGTGTAAGCCATCGCGCCGTCAGCACGTAGGATCGCAACGACCTTAGCGACAGCTGAAGCGCGTTGTCCGATGGCACAGTAGACGCACACCATATCCTTGTCGCGCTGGTTCAGGATGGCGTCTATCGCAATTGCTGTCTTACCGGTTTGGCGGTCGCCAAGAATAAGTTCGCGCTGTCCGCGCCCAATGGGAATAAGCGCATCGATGACCGTCAGACCGGTTTGGAGCGGCACCGTGACTGGAGCGCGGTCCATGATCGGAGCGGCAGGTCGTTCGATCGGTTGGCGCTTCTGAGTCTGTATTGGACCGAGGTCGTCGAGTGGAAGACCGAGGGGGTCGATAACCCGACCCAACAGCTCATCGCCGACCGCCACGTCGAGGACCCTGCCTGTGCGCTCAGCCTCATCGCCAGCGCGGACGTGGCGGAATTCGCCCAGCAAGACGACGCCAATCTCATCTTCGTCCACATTGAAGGCGATACCCTTCGTCCCATCGCGCAAGAGCACCAACTCCTCAAAGCCAACCCCCGGAAGACCTGAAATCTTGGCTATTCCAGTGGAAACTGTGATGACGGTGCCGATTTCGCGCTGATTCAACTGCGGATTTAGCTGATTCGTCGTTTCGGCTAGGTTGGCAAACACATGGTCAAGTACACTCGGCAGGCTGTCAGGGTCCATGGGCATGAGCCTTGTCTGCTGGTTTCCCTTCGCGTGAATCCTTAGCCCTATGAGGTGGTTGCGTAGTCTGCTTGGTCAACAGATGATCGACGCTATTTTCCAGTGACGTGAGATAATCCGAGATGTTCCAGGAAACTTTCTGGCCATTAGTGACAAATTCAACACCGCTGATAAGATCTGGGGAAAACTCAAAGGCGATACTAATATCAGCAGATAATGTTTCGTTGAGCGCCTGCTGCATTGTGGAACGCTGCTGGTCGGACAGATCGAATGCACTGCGCAGGGTTGCTGGTCCTGTCGAGGTCTTTAGAGCCTCGGCAAATAGATGCTTTTGGGTATCGTCCATTTCCCGAACTCGCCGTATGAAGATATCAATGACGCTCTGCTCCAGATTGGACGTCGACATGTCTTTTAGTGCGTGTCGCGCTACCCCGATGACTTCCTGCTGGATGCGATGGCCAATTGAAAGAATCATATTCTGTGCTTCGACCCTGGTTGCCTCCTGTCGTTTGAGCAAAAGCGCATCCGCAGCTTTTCGTGCCTCGTCGAGAAGGCGCAGTCGTTCGGTCTTCGTCTCGGCCTTCATGTCGCTTAAGAGGGAATCTCGACGTTGGTCGATGTCTTCGTTCTTCTTGCGGAAATCCTCACGCTCTTTATTGGCCTCGGTCATCTTGGATTCGGCACCGGCCAGCTTTTCCGCGATCAGTCGTTCTCGTGTGTCGATGGCCTTGAGGATGGGCTTATATAGGAAACGCTTCAGCAGCCAGACCAGAACCAGGAAGTTCAGGACTTGGGCACCGACCGTAAACCAATCGATAAGCACTGGTTATTTCCCGGTAGTCTGGGCGATGACATGACTCCAAAATGGATTTGCAAAGATGAGGATCATCGACACGACAAAGCAATAGATGGCTGTCGACTCGATCATCGCCAGGCCGACAAACAGCGTCCTGGTGATGGTTGCAGATGCATCGGGTTGCTGGGCCAGGGATGTCAGAGCCGCTGCGACCGATCGCCCTTCGCCCAATGCGGGAGCCATGCACCCTACGCCAGTGGTGATACCGGCGGTGATGATTGATGCGACGGCGATGAGGGTTGAGCTATCCATGGTGGTATCCTTGGCGTGTCATAAGGGGTTCAGCCGGCTTTCACTGGATCGGTTTTTGGTTTTGGTGATCCAATGGCAGCTGCGATGTACACGGCTGCCAAAATGGTGAATATATAGGCCTGCACCATACCAGTCAACAGACCGAGTGCCGTCATGATTATGGGAAACAAGAATGGGGTTATGGTCAGTAAAATAGCAATAATCATCGCTCCGCTCATCATGTTTCCAAATAATCTGACTGCCAAGGCAAGGGTGCGTGATATTTCGCTTATGATATTAAACGGCAGCATGATGAACGTTGGTTCAGCATAAGATCGAACATAACGCCAGACACCCTGATCCCTGATGCCGAAATAGGGGACGGCGATGAAGACGCATAAGGCCAAAGCCACGGTCGTTGATAGCGAACCCGTCGGTGGCTCGTATCCGGGTATGACGGTGCAGATGCTGGCCATGGCAACAAACAGAAATATCGTGCCAAGGAAGCCGATGTATCGTTCTGGATGGCGTAGCCCGACTTCCTCAATCTGCTTATTGATCGTGATGATCACAACCTCTAGCAGATTATGCCAACGCGACCGCCCCATTTCTAAAGATATCCGACGCGTGATAACTATTGAACCAACGGTCAGTATCAGCATCAGACCCCAGGTGTACGCGATGGTTGCGTTCAAATGGATGAAGCTGTATTGCCAGAATACCAGTGCGTCAGGGCTAAGGTGCATGGGTTACCTTCAATATCGCAGCAGGGTTCCCATTCGTTGGCGATCGGGTCATCCTGGCGACGATCAGGCGGGCCACCAGGAATCCCAGCAGACAGGCTACCATGCGCTCCCAGTGACCGGCTGCGATCAGAAGGAAGCCGGCCAGAACGACTCCTATTCGTACGATGAAGCTGCCCAAAAACCACCAGGCTGGGCTGTCAGAGGCCAGTCCCTTGCGGACCGTCCACCATAGACCACCGAAGAAGATGAGGCCAAGCAGTATTCCGGCGACGCCCGTTAGCGTAAGCATTACAGTATCATTCATCGTCATTTTCCTGTTCTTCCTGTTCCTCGTGGATTGCTTTATCTTCTTTAGAGACCCAGTGCCAGGCATTCACGCAGCCGATAACAAGCCCGGCCACGAGCAGCGCCAAGGTCCAGGCATGCTTGCCCGGATGATGTGCGTCCAGCCAGAGACCAAGTGCTGCGCCGAGCAACGTCGGAACCACTACCGACCATCCGATCAGTCCCATCATGCCCAATCCGAACCAGACGCCCTTGTGTAAACTGCGTTGAGCTCTGATCTTGCGTGCGGCTTTTGTCCCGACTTGATCAGTCATGGAGGTCGTCTTGCGGTTACCGCTATTGTCGAGCTTATTCATGCTGTACGCGCGCAAATCGGCTCATAAAGCCTGATTCCAGTTTTTCTGTTGCGGCGCGGGCATTTTTTTCGTTCTCGTTGAGCGTTTGGAATTCCTGTTGCATTAATGCGTGCAACTGCCCCAGGTCCTTGCCGCCGATCGCCCGTCGAACCGATATGAGTACATCAGGTCCTGTTTTTACCAACATGCCCTGATCAACGGCGACATAGGTCTCGGTTTCTGTGCCGATGGCGTACATGATGATGCCGGGCACTATTGCGGCAACGCAGTCCAGACGGCGCGGCAGTATTCCGAAGGAACCTGTGCTGGTTTCCGCCACCATGCGGGTCACGCCGTTCAGGTCAGCATAGACCTGATCTGGCAGGAGGATCTTGAGATGCATGGATACTGACCTCATGCGTTGCTCGATTTCGCAACGGCCTTGGTGTTCGACCCGGTCCCTGGATCGGATGTGTCGGTGGTCTTCGGCAATGCCTTTGAGGCATTTCGATGCGAAGTTGGCGCGGAGGAGTCATCCTCTTTCGTCTTTGGCTGATCTGTTGGTTTTTTTGCCTCGTCTATCGCACCAATCATATACAGCGAACTTTCAGGATAATCTTTGAATTCATCGCGCAGAATACGTTCACATCCAGTCAACGCATCTGCGAGACTGACTAATTTTCCTGCGTGGCCGGTAAACTGCTCAGTGGTGAAAAACGGTTGCGTCAGAAACCGCTCTAGTCTGCGGGCGCGGGCGACTATGATCCGGTCTTCTGGGGACAACTGCTCTAATCCGAGCATGGCGATGATGTCTTTGAGTTCCCCGTATTGCGCCAGAGTTCGCCGGATCTCCTGTGCCAACTGGTAGTGCCGTTCGCCGACGACCCCGGCCGTAGCCATCTTCGAGTTGGACTGCAGTGGATCGATTGCCGGAAACAGGCCTTCGCCGGCTCGTTTGCGCGACAACACGATCGACGCCGATAGGTGCGAGAACGTATGGACGGCGGCCGGGTCAGTGAAATCATCCGCCGGGACATAGACAGCCTGGATGGAGGTTATCGCACCCCGATCGGTATTGGCGATGCGTTCCTCCAAAGCGGATAGTTCCGTCCCCATCGTCGGTTGATATCCCAGACGAGATGGCATTTGGCCCATCAAACCGGACACCTCCGAACCAGCCTGAATGAACCTGAAGATGTTGTCGATGAGCAGCAGGACGTCCCGATGCTCATCGTCGCGAAAGTATTCGGCCATGGTCAAGGCGGCATGGCCAACCCGGAATCGGCTGCCAGGGGGTTCGTTCATTTGCGCAAATAACATGACCATCTGCTGCAAAACTCCGGCCTCCTGCATCTCGCGGTAGAGTTCCTCTCCTTCGCGACTGCGTTCACCGATGCCGCAGAATATACTGACTCCTTTTTCGTGACCGACCATGTTGTGGATGATTTCGGTCAGCAGCACCGTCTTTCCGACACCTGCGCCACCGAATAGCCCGGCCTTGCCACCCCGTTCGAGTGGTACCAGGACGTCGATGGCCTTGATGCCCGTCTCAAATATCTCTGAGGTGGTTGAGCGTTGCGATAGCGACGGTGGAGCTCGGTGGACTGGGCGCCATTGGAC
>JBBREK010000036.1:0-24177 GCA_038203025.1 Planctomycetota bacterium | reverse complement strand
ATGCGGCTGTAGGCCCGGGTGCGGGACTGCGGATCGGTACCGTCGTAGCCGCCCTGACCCAAGCCGTTGATCATGAACACGCCGGGCTGGTTAAGCCGCACGAAGATGACCATGGCGAAGTCGAAAACCTCCTCGCCGTCGGCGCGCAGCTGCGCCAGCAGCTTGCGGAAGCGCGGATCGTCCTGCTCGTGGACGTAGGCCATCAGCGCTGCCTCATCGACGCCGGCGAGATGGAACATGAGGCTGAACGGGGTCATGAAGCCGTCGTCGTCGGCCCCCTTCACCACCAGGCAGCCGGAGCGCGCCGCGATGTCCGCATCGCCGGTGGCGTCGATGACCTGACCCACAGCGATGCGCGACACCCCGGACTTGTCGGCCACCTCGACGGCGGTGATGCGGTCCCCCTCGACCACCGCCCCGGTGACCAGGGTCTCGTAGCGCAGCTCCACCCCGGCAGCAAGCAGACGCCGCTCAAGCAACTGGGCCATACCATCGGGATCGAAGGGCACCCCAGCGAGGAGCTGGCCGCGATACATGCCATGCGGGGTGTAGCGCTGAGCTGGGAAGTCGCAGTCGCGTGGCAGCGCAGCGATGCCGCAGGCAGCAGCCTCCTCGGCCAAGGAACGGAAGATCCCGCCCACCACCCAGTGATCGCCACTGTTGGTGCGGCCACCCAGCCAGTGCGAGACCAGACCACCAGTGCCCATGCCACCGGGCTGCGAGCTACGTTCCAGCAGCATGACCGACCGACCGCTCCGCGCTGCGGCCAAGGCTGCGGCGACGCCGGCCGGCCCTGCACCGGCCACCAGGACATCGACAGAGGGGACGTGGTCGGGCATGGCTGGACTCCTGGGGCGTCGAGCGCCATATTGCTGTTCGTCACATCCTAGGTGTGCGTATTCAGCTATTCAACGTCGCTGGTCCTCATATTGTATTGCAGAATGTCATCAGACGTCCCCTTCTTCCGCGCCGCCCTGGAGGCCAGGCTGGCAGCGCCACCGACCGCCGTGGTCGCCTGGCACCTACCCACGGCCGATGTTCCGGACTGGCCCTGGTACGGCCTGTCCCTGATGACCAGTGGAAGAAAGCGCTACCGCGGCCCACGCGGTGACGCCCTGGTCGACGAGACGCTGACCCCTGGACGTGCCGGATTCACTACCCCCGGTGTCCACCTGGAGGTGATCGGACGCGACGCCTACGAGCAGCTCAGCCTGGTCTTCCGCCGCGACTGCCTGCGCTGCCTCTGGTTCAACCATCGCGCCGGCGCCCCACCGCTGCGCGCCCCGACCCGCTGGCTGCACACCGCCCGTCCGATGGATGCCGGCGGCTGGCACCTGCTCCAGGCGCTGACCGCCGAGGCAGCTGGCGCCGACCACCTCCTGCGCGTCGACCTGCTGCGCGGCGTGCTGCGCTGGGCGAGACGCGAACTCGACCGCACCCCGGACGTTCCGACCTCAGCCACCACCTTCCAGGCCGCCTGTGCCCATCTGCACGAGCACCATCATCTGCCGCTCACCCGATCCGACGTGGCGCGGACCATCGGCATATCACCCGGTCATCTGTCGCTGCTGTTCGCCCGGCATGCCGGCACCGGTTTCCATCGCTATCTCGTCCGCCTGCGCATGGAGCACGCCGCCCGCCTGGTGCGCCAGGGAGGACTCACCAACGCCGAGATCGCCGCCCGCTGCGGCGGCGGCCACGTCGCCGCATTCCTACGCCTGTTCCGCCAGCATCACGGGGTCGCACCCGGGATGATGCGCCAGCGCTGATCCGTCAGCAACCCGCCGTGCGGCGCCACACCCCCGGCGTGCAGCCGTGGACCCGGCGGAAATCGCGAATGAACTGATCTGCCCCGCCGTAACCACAGGCCCGGGCCACGGACCTGATCCCCTGGGGTGGCGTGGCACGCAGCAATCCCACAGCGCGTTCCAGGCGCAGGCGACGGATACAGGCAATGCAGGACTCCTCGCCATGCCGACGGAATATCCTCGATAGCGAGTTGGGATGCAGGCCCAGGGCATGCGCCACCGTCGAGCGATCGATCCCCTCGCCATGATGCCGGGCGATGTAGGTGCAGGCCTCACGGTACCTGGTGGCATCCACCGTCTCGTCCAGGGTCCTGGTGGTGGCCAGACGGTATCGCACGCAACCGAGCAGCGCTTCCATGATGGCGGCATCGGCCGCAACATTGCCTTCCTCGTGCCAGGCCTGCAGCAGCGCCCGCTCGCGACGATGACCGGAACCAGACAGGTGCAGCCAGTCGGCAACCGGCTGCCAACCGGTGCGGCGATGGTTGCGGCGGCGCAGGATGCGGGTGAAACCCTGGTGGAAGACAACACCCAGAAGATCGTAATCGCTACCATGGTCCGGACCCCAGCCGGCACCACCGGCGATGGCGACTGCCATCGGTGCCACGACTGGAGAGCTGATCGGCCGCACATCGCTGTTGGCGGCATGTCCGCCACGCAGCAGCAGCCAGAGCCGCGGCGGGGCGATGCTTGGCAAGGCGGTGCCAAGCAGGCGTGGGACACGCACGGTTGGACGGGCAGGCAGCCATCCGGCGAGGTAGGTGTCCCAGGCCCGCAGCAGGCTCCGACGAACCGGTTCCATCCTGTCGATCGTGGTTGCATAATCGCGATGGGAAGCCGTTCCGGCCCGGGGCATGCTGCAGACATGAACCCCACGAACCTCCTTGCACCCCTCCTCGTGATTGGAAGCGGCCTGCTGGTCAGCGCTGAGCCCGCCCCGATCGACCAGCGCTGCATCGTCGTCAAAGCCGGCGACTGCGGACGCCACACCTATCGTATACCAGCGTTGATCGTCACCCCGGCTGCCACCGCCCTGCTGTTCTGCGAAGGCCGGCGTGACAGCGCACGGGATGAGGGTCGTATCGACCTGGTGGCCCTGCGCAGCGAGGACCACGGCCGTACCTGGAGCGAACCAGTAACCGTCATCGCTTCGGGCGACGGCGGTAGCTTCGCCGGCAATCCCATGCCCATCATCGAGCCCAGCAGCGGCCGGCTGTTGCTGCTCTACACCACCGACAACACCAGAGCGTGGGTCACCGAGAGCGCAGACGATGGTCGCAGCTGGAGTCCTTCCAGATCGCTGGATGGCGCCCGGGATGCCCTGCCCTACCCGACGGTGCGCATAGCTACGGGTCCTGGGCATGGACTGGCTATGCGCAGTGGCCGCCTGGTCGCACCCATCTGGCTCAGCGACCGCCTGCGCGCCGATCAGGATCGCGACTCGACGCCGACCCGGCACCGGGCCGGCGTGCTGACCAGCGACGATCATGGCGTGACCTGGCAGGCTGGTGGCCTGGTGCCAGCCGACATCCCACGTCTTCACGAATGCCTGGTTGCAGAGGATGCCACCGGTGGATTGGTGATGACCATCCGCGCTCGCGGCGCTGGCTATCGGGCGGTCAGCCGCAGCCGGGACGGTGGCCTGACCTGGGATGCCCCGCAGCTGGATCGCAACCTCCCCTGCCCGACCTGCCAGGCCAGCCTGCTGACCCTGCCAGATGGGCGACTAGCCTTCCTCAACCCTGCTGTGAATGTGCGGAATAATGGCATTGAACGCCAAAACCTTACCCTACGTCTGAGCCCCGACGATGGACGTACCTGGCCGTCCGCTTGGCAGGTCGAAGCCGGGCAGAGCAGCTACAGCGATCTTGCTGTGACTGCCGACGGACACCTGCTGTGCGCCTTCGAAGCCGGCAGCGCCACCTACCATGACCAGATCGTGGTCGCACGTCTGCCACTCCAGGCACTGCACTGAACCTTGAAAACGCAGTTCGCGGTTCGCGGTTGTAGCGACACGTGTTGTGTGTGTATTGATGGCGTTCACCAAACGGGTGACCAAGAATAAACGTGGCATCTCAGGGGCTCCACCCCCGCGGCCCTGCGGGCCTGCCCCCACGAGCTTTGTCGCGGCTCGGTTACGTCGCACGGCTCCGAAACCGGGGGCGGTTGGGCTTCGCCCAGTATATCCGCCCACCGCCACTCGGCGCCCGCCCCATCGCTGCGCGACGGGGCGCCGGCTGAGTAGTTACGAATAAACTCAATATGGTCCGTAATCGATGGTTCAACCGCGAACCGCGAACCCACTGCGGCATCTAAGCTGAACCGCTGCTCAGCACGGCGCGACGAAGGAATCCAGCTCGCCGGCCGCTGCCTGCAGCTCCCACGCCGACCGGCGCGGGTCGTCGAGCAACCGCTCAGCATCGTTGAGGAAGGCGATCGACGCTCCCGATTCCAGCAGGGCGTGCTGGAGGCTGGAGACCGGCAGGGCCGCGACGGTGGTACGCTGGCGTTGCGCTAGGGCGGCGGCGTAGCCAGCGACCTCGCCGAGGTGGATCCAACACGGCTCCAACCGCACCGAACCCCAGGCGATGTGCGTGGTCGATAGGCACACCGGCACGATCAGGTTGTCGAGCTCACGCGGCAGCAGGGCCTGGTAGGGGATCATGGCCGGCCGGAAGCGGTCGGTCATGACCAGCTTGCCGTCAAAGCGGAAGCCGGGCTTGCAGTCCTGGCCGGTGGTGCCGTCACGCGTGCAGCTGTGGCTGTCCATGTACCAGTCGGTGAAGGCGATGCTGTCGGCCTGGCAGCGCGGACGGACGCCAGTCGCGGGCGCAGCGAAGTCGAGTTCGGTCAGCACAGTGCGGCCGCGCAGACGACGAGTCTCGCGGACGTACATCTCGTAGGGTAGATGGCCGTTGTCGGTCCACTCGTCGGCACACAGGCTCCATTGCCGGGCCATGCGGCGATGCACCTCGTCGACGCTGGGGTCGAACTGCAGGAAGTGCAGCAAGCCCAAGCCGAAATCCATGTGCCGGCAGGTGATGCGCTCGCGGGTCGCCCAGTCACCCTCGGGATAGGCGTGGTTCTCGCCAGGTAGGATGGCGGCGTTGTAGCTCGCCTTGCCCTCGCAGCGATTATTGATGATCACCCAGCGGCGGACATAGCCGAGATAATCCGAACGATCATAGCTAGCCGGTGGGGTCTCAACCAGGATTCGCAATTCTGGCCGCTCGGTCAGGCAGCCGCGCAGGTTGTAGGCCTGGATGGCGCCGTCACCCGTGCGCGGGCTGTCGGGATGGACGAGGGACATGGCATGGTCGAAGGGCCGCACCTGGGCCCCGGCCGCGCCGGCCACATGCGGCTTCGGCTCGTGAGCTCCGGTGTAGATGACCCCGGCATGCGGCTCGCCGTAGTCGGCGAAGCCTTCGCGGCCGACATGGTAGGTGGCGCCGGCGAGGGCCAGCAGGTCACCCTCATAGGTGGCGTCGATGCAGGTAGTGGCCGTCACCTCCTGCCGCGCCTGCCCAGCCTTGTCGGAGACGGTGATCGCCTGGATGCAGCGTCCAACCGTCCGCACCGTGGCCGGGATGCGGTGCCGCCACAGGGTGATGCGTGGCTCGCCGGCGACCATCGCCTCGAAGACCTGCTCGATGCGCCCCGGAGCGAAGGCGGCCACCGGATAGTTGCTCCACGTCCAGGTCACATTGGCCTCGTCGGGCGTGCCGCGGTAGAACGCCGCGTTGCGCTCGACGATTTCGCGCAGGATCGGGCAGCGGCGATGCCCCGACATCGCATCCCACTGGCCGAGACCATTGGTGCACATGCCGCCGATATGGCCATCGTGCTGGGTGAGCAGGACGGTGAGCCCCTCGCGCGCAGCGCGCACGGCGGCGGCGATGCCGGCCGGGGTGGCGCCGACGACGACGCAGTCGAAGGTGGACGCTGGAGCTGGATTGACGGGCAGCATCACCACTCCCCCGTCCCGCCGAAGCGGGCCTTGGCCGCGGCTCCGAAGGCGGCGGCAGCGGCATCGATGCGGTCGCACAGCACCTCAGGCGCCAGACCGGCGCCGGCCTTGGCGACCGGCAGCAGAGTGGTGCACTCATTGGCGTCCATGAACCGGGCAGCCTCCAACAGCTGCCCCTCGGCCCCGCGCGGCACGGCGAGGAAGCCGTGCTTGTCAGCGTGGATAAGCTGGCCCGGCTCGATCCGCGTGCCGAAGACCTCGACCGGACAGCCCCAGCGCACCGGCACAGACCAGGCATGGCCGACGCACAGGCGGCGGGCCAGGGCCTTGAAGCCGGCGGTGTTCATCTCGTCGAGGTCGCGGATGCCGCCATCGATGATGGTGCCGACGCAACCCAGGGCGTGGTGGATCGAGCTATTGACCTCGCCCCAGAAAGCGCCGTGCAGAGCCGGCTTGTCGAGGTCTTGCACCACCACGATCTTGGGACCGGGGATGGCAGCGAGATATCGGCGATAGGCGCTCCACGCCTCGGGATTGCGTCGCGGGTGCTCGGGATTGCCTGGCTCGACCACCACGGTGACCGCCCAGCCGCACATCACGCCCATCTGCGGCATGAAGTCGCGCACGTCCTCGGCATTGACGCAGGTACGCAGGTCGGCGCGGGTGATCTGTTCGAGACCATTGTAGATCGTCGGCGTGTTCCAGCGGGCGAGCTGGATGAGATCGGCGTGAGGGATGGTCGGGTCGGGCATGGGGGTGTCCTGGGTCAAACGCAGTTGATCGCCGCACCGGCACGCCAGGCCGCCAGGTTGGCGGTGACGATGGTCAGTAGGCGACGGCGCGCGGCCAGGGTGGCCCAGCCGAGGTGCGGGGTGATGAGACAGCGCGGTGCGCCGATCAGCGGATCGCCGGATACCGGCGGCTCTTCGGCGAGCACGTCGACGGCGCAGCCGCCCAGGTGTCCGGAATCCAGCGCTGCGCGCACCGCCACGGTGTCGAGGAGCTGGCCACGCGCCGTGTTGATGAGTAAGGCGCCGGGTCGCATCAGTGCCAGCCGCCTGGCATCAACCAGCCCAGCGGTCTCCGGGGTAAGCGGGCAGTGCAGGCTGATCGCGTCGCTGGTCGCGAACAGTTCGTCCAGGGCGACCCAGGCGGTGCCGTCATCCGGCCGTCGGCGGGTGTGGACCTGGACACGCATGCCCAGGGCGGTGGCCGTCGCCGCCACCGCCCGGCCGATGGCGCCATGGCCGACCAGGCCGAGGACCAGGCCGGAGATTTCGATCAGCGGCGTCTCGGCGTAATGGAAGTCGGCTGATGCACTCCAGCGTCCAGCGTGCACGCCCTGGCTGTGCCGGCCGACCTGCATGGCCAGTTCCAGCAGCAGGGCGATGGTCAACTGGGCGACGCTGGCAGTGGAATAGCCCGGGGCATTGCTGACCACGATTCCGCGCGCGCGGGCCGCCGCAACATCGACGACATTGACGCCGGTGGCGAGAACGCCGATGTAGCGCAGGTCGGGCAGCGCAGCGATGGTCGTCGCATCCAGGCGGGTCTTGTTGGTCAGCAGCGCCTGGGCCCCGGCGGCCCGCGTTAGGACATCGGCCGGCGCACTGCGCGGGTGTACGGTCAGCTCGCCCTGGGCGGCGATGGGCTCCCAGGTCAGGTCGCCGGGATTGAGTGTGTGGCCATCGAGAACGACGATGCGCATGGGACCTCCTCAGGTGCGCAGCAGCGTAACGAGCGCGTCGCGTACCGCCTGCGGCAAGGCCGGTCGTACCAACGGCGCCCGACAGGGGCCGAGGTCAAGGCCGGCGACCGCCATCACCGCCTTGCCGGCAGTGACGCCGCCTCCATGAGCGATGAGGATGTCGACCACTTCCTGGGCGCGGTCCTGCCAGCGACGGGCCTCGGCCAGGTCGCCGGCATCGAAGGCGGTCCACAGGTGGCGGTAGAGCGGGGCGGCGTAGTTGTAGGTGCTACCTACCGCGCCCTGGGCGCCGAGAGCCAGGCCGGCGAGCAGCGTCTCGTCGCGACCATGCACGCAGTCGAAACGCCCGCCCAGCACGCACTGGGCGCGACGGTAGTCGTGCAGATCCTCGTGGGTGAACTTCACCCCGGCCAGGGTCGGCACCCGTTCCACGGCCGCCGGCAGCAACTCGGCCATGCGCACCGTCGAACCGCTCATCGACGGCATGTGGTAGTGGTAGAGTGGCAAACCCGGCGCCGCCGCAGCGAGGGCGGCCAGCCAATCGACCAGGGCGGCGAGACCGGGCTTGAAGAAGTAGGGCGCGATGGCAGCGATGGCCGTGGCCCCGTGTGCCTGGGCATGGGCGGCGTGCGCCTGGGCGCTGACCAGGCAGGTATGGCCGACGTGGACAACAACCGGGAAGTCGGCGGTCTGCTGGGCTATCCACGCTTCGGCGATGATCCGCCGCTCGTCGTCGGTCAGCGACTGGCCCTCGCCGGTGGTGCCGTTGACGAAGACGCCGCGCACGCCATCCGCCTTCAGCCGTGTGGCGTAGGCGGCGACGCGCTCCGGCGCAACGGCTCCGGCGTCGGTGAGTGGCACAAAGGGCGCGGCCATCAGGCCGGTGATGCGAAAGGTGCTCATGGCAGGACCAGTTCGACCACGGTCAGCGTCCCGCTGCGATACATGTCCCCATCGGTCGAGCCGCCTTCGAACAGGCACCACACCCGCCCATCATGCGTGGCCAGATGACTGTAGCCGGCCAGGCCGGGTTCGACCACGCCGAGCTGGCGCCAGGTCGCGCCGTCATCCTCAGACGCGGCAAGGATCAGCCGCCGGCGGGGTTTGATGCGCTCGTTGCTGCCGGCGATGCGCTCAGGACCACCGTCGCGGGGATCGGGGGCGGTGAACAGCAGGCGATCGCCGAGGCGGGCATAACTCGCCTCGCACACCGCATCGAACAACGCCTCGACGAAGACCGGCTGGCCGAAGGTCCGCCCGCCGTCCGTGGACACGGCATGCAGTCGGCGGTTGGGGGTCGATTCGGTACGCATGCCGATGAGCACCCCACCGTCACGCCGCTGCACCAAGGCGCTCTCGTTGGGGTTGAGCACGCGGCGCCCATCGACCGTGTGGTCGCCATCCACCGCCACCAAGTCGCCGACCTGCCAACTGGCACCATCAGCGGAACTGCGCAGCACCGTCACCACCGACGGACGATGGCCATGGCCGCCGCTCGACAGCGACAACCACATCGGCACCAGCAGGGTGCCATCCGCCGCGCGCAGGCCATGACCCGGGCCGGTGGCGCAGACGCGGAAGGGATAACGCGGGCGGATCGGCGCCAAGGCGTCCGTGATCTCCACTGCCGGCGCCCAGGTGCGACCGTCATCGCGGCTGACACGATGGAAGACGCGGTGGTATTCCAGACAGTAGATCAGGTGAACGACATCGTCGGGCGCCGGGATGAGCACGGCATTGCCATGCACGTGGCTACCGGCGAAGCCGTGGTCGCCGCGCACCGGGTTGAGCGGCTCGCCGGTATGGTCGCCATGGATCGGCCGGGGCGCGTCCCAGGTGGCGCCGCCATCCGCGCTGCGGCGCAGGAGGATGTGGGTCTCGCTCCAGTCGCCATTGCCACCAAGCCGAGCCTCGCAGGCGGCCAGCAGCGTGCCACGCGCGGTCGCCGTCAGCACCGGAATGCGGCACAGGGCGTAGCCGTCACGTCCGGCCTGGAAGAGGACCTGGCTGGCCCGGCGGGGAATGGTTGTAATGGCTTCTGGACTGGTGTGCATGGTCCGCACTCTAACTAGCAGATACCTGGATTTATAGGGAACATCTGTCATGATGATTGTACAGATGTCGGATTTACTGCTGCACCCCCAGCCGCTCCACGATCGCCAGGCCTTCGATCGACGCATCCAGGCGATTCTCGATCGGAACTGGCCGAGCATCGTGGCACTGGGTCCGGCCGCCGCGACCGCTCCCACAGGCTGGACCCGCGATCCCGACGCCCGGCTGGTGCTGCTGCTCGAGGGCCATCAGCGCTACACTTGGCTCGCCGATGGCCAAGCCTGCGAACGCCGGCTGGGGCCCGGGGAGGCGGTGTGGTTCGCTCCCGGCACGCCGATGCGCACCGACTGGTCGGAACGCTGCCGGTTCCTCGGCGTGGTGCTGCGGCCGCGCTTTCTGCGCTTTCTCGTCGGGGTTGGCACGGGACGCCAACCCGGGCAGAGTCCGTTCGCCCATCACACCGCGCTGCCGCTGGCCGAACCCGGCACGCTGGTTGGCCGCGCCCTCGACCGCCTGGCCGAGGGACGGGGTGATCCGGCGAGCGCTCCCGAACTGCTGCGCGTCCTGCTGCGGCTGGCCCGCGACCACGCCGCGCGCTGCGCCGATCTCGTCCCGGGCAAGGCGGCGGCGACCTGGCGGCGCGTGCAGGAGCACCTCGCCGCCACCTGCCACCGCGAGACCGACCGGACGGCAGTGGCGCGCACCCTCGAACTGAATCCGACCTACCTCTCCGATCTCTGCCGGCGCTTCGGCGGTGGCGGCTTCACCCACGTGGTCGAGGAGATCCGCCTCGATCGCGCCCGCCTGCTGCTGCACACCGAGCCTGACCTGCCCGTGCGCGACATCGCCCGGCGTGTCGGCTTCGCCAGCGGCGGCTACTTCGCCCGGGTGTTCCGTCGGGCCGCCGGGGCGAGTCCGGATGCCTGGCGCCACGGTGCTGGCCTCAGACCTCGGAATCCAACAGGTCCTCAGCTAGAACGATGACCTGGTCGCCGTCGGCGAGGGCGAGTTCGGCATCCTTGGCCGGCGCCAGCTGGATGGCCCCATCGGCGCGCAGCACACCGAGCGCCGTCTCGTCCAGGCGCTGCGCCGCGTCGACCACGTCACGAAAGCGCGCCGGCACTCCGGCCGGCAGATAGCGGGCGGACGGCTTGAGGTAGATCTCGCAGCCAGAGCTGTTCTGCAGATCGTCGAAGACGCCGGCCAAGGCCGCCTGCTCGGCCACCAGGACCAGTTGTCGCCCCACCGCCTCGGCCCCGACCACGACCTCGACGCCCAGGGTGCCAATCGACTCGGCCATGCCGCCATCGGAGAGTTCGGCAACGATGCGCGTTGTCCGGCCGTGACGGCGGAGGTGGCTGCGCAGACGGATCAGGGTCAACACGCTGGCGGCATCGCCGCCGGCCTCGACGTCGCACAATACCAGCACGCAATCGTAGCGCTCAGGCGTGAGGACGGCGATCGCATCCGCCCCCTGCAGGTCATCCGCGAGGAATCTGGGTTCAATATGACGCAAGCGGACGCCGCGGCGATCCAGTTCGGCCCGTGCGGCATCCGGTTCCAGGCGCGACGCGACCACCACCACCGCGGCCGGTCCACGACAGGCATCGTACCCGGCGAGGAGTTCGACGACCGACTCGTTCCAACCCAATACCAGCACCTGATGGCGCTCGTGCGAGACCGTACGGGTGGGACTCGCCAGCGGCGAGAGGAACACGCTGTTTTGCCACACCATGGTCGGTTCCGCGCCGGTGACGACGACGGGTGGCTGCTGCCAGGTTGGTCCATCGGTGCGATCGACCACCGGCCCGGGTCCGGCAAGGACCACCAGCCAATCGCCCGCGGCGATGATCCGGCGCGGAGACGGGTTGAGCTGGACGAGATACCGCTCGCCTCCGGACGGCAGGTGCTCGGCAGCGCTGATGCCGCACAGCACCGCCTCGGGGAAGGCAAAAACGGCATCGCCAAAAGCCCGACCGGTCAGGGTCGGCACATGGACGAAGCGGAAACCGATGCCATCCGGATCGAGCAGCCCCATATACACCGTCGCCAGATGTCGCTGCCGCGAGGCCTGCAGCAGCAGACTGCTGACCACCTGTCCTGGGGCCACTACCGCGGCGCGACCACCCCCAGCCATGGCGAGCAGGCCGGCATGTCGGGCGGCGACCGCCTCGGCGGAGTGCGCGGCCGGCGACCGCACATAAGCAGCGTCCGGGCGGCGGCGGCATCCTCGTCGCCATCCGGCAGCACCACGACGCAACGCGCCGCGCCCAGGGCTACGCGCTGGAGATCCTCGCGGCGGTCGGGTCGTCCGCTACGCAGCACCACACGGCGCAGGACGTTGGATAGTCCAGCCGCCACCAGGTCGTCGCGCATCGCCGACGCCTCGCGAGGTGCCAGCACTACAACCACGCCGCGGCGGCCGAGCATGGCGATGACGGCCGGGGCACGGGCGCTCCAGCCCAGGACCAGGGCGTGGCCGCGCTCGACCACTGGACCGTCGCCATGACGCAGGGCTTCAAGACGCTCCTCGACCTCGGCCGAGACGAAGCCGACGAGCAGACCAAACACGGTCATGCCACCGAGCGCCACCACCAGGGAGATGACGATGACCGGCCAGCTCGCGCCGTAGTTCTCAGCGAAGAAGCTGGGGTCAAGCAGGTGATGGAACGACCACCACAGGGCATCCAGCAGGCCCGCGTCGAGATCGCGCGTCACCCCGGCGACCTCCTGGTTGCGTTCGCTGAACAGGCCGACCCAGCCGGCCGCCGCACCGAGGAGGAGGAGCGCGAGGCAGAGCAGCAGCAGGACGGCCAGTTTGCCGCGCGCCCCGTCAGCGATCAGACGGTCGATCCGGTAACGCAGGCGGGCGAGCGGACGGAGGGATGGCATCCCTTCAGATTGCTGACCGGATGGCCCAGGGCAACGCCGTGCGATGCGGGGCGTGCAATCAATGGCTGTTCGATCGTAACTGCCTCTGCCGTGCATGCGGTGGGGCGGGCGCCGCGCGCGATGGCGGCATACAAACGGGCGAAGCCCGACTGGAAATTGGCCATCTGACCGTAACCCGTTGTGATACGGATGTCTTGACCTGGGACCGCGCGCGGCCAGCGCGCCTGGGGGAATGGGCGAAATCGCTAGTGCCACCACGGTTTTTGCGAGCGCGCCAGCGGCGCGCGGCTCTCGGGATGACCAATCCCCAGCGGCGCTCCATGCGCCCATCAGCACGCAAGCGCAAACCGCCGGGGCGAGGTTCCGCATCATCGTTCTTCATTCCGCCGTGATCCAGGCTAAACCGCTTCCCATGCCCCGCGTCCTACTGCTCGTCTCCGTCGCCCTGGTCCTGTCCGGCTGTGTGTGGTCGCGGCTGCTCGACTGGAAGGAGCAGCTCAAGGACTTCGACCGCTACGTCACCGCGGTCGACGTCGGCCCGGCGCTGCTGATGAGCTTCAACCAGCCGTGCATCCGCCCGGCCGACATCGGCTACCTGCTCGGCGGCGACCAGCCCAGCAAGCGCTCGGCGCGCGAGGGCGGCGGCATCTGGGTGTCCTGGCAACTGCGCCGCGATCGCACCGACTCCTTCGGCGTCGAACTCGCCCTCGGCGCCGCCGACGATGGTGAGGACACCCCGGCCGAATCCCTGCTGATCCCGCCGCAGGTCCTCTCCTTCATCCCCAAGCAGCGTCTTCTGGCCACCGCCCGGGCCTTCGGCTCAGCCAACATCGATAAGGGCAAGCGCGAGGCCGCCGCCGATATCTCAGGGATCGAGGCCAAGCCGATCGCCATCAACCGGACCAACGTGACAAATGCCCTCGGCGAGCCGGACACCAGCGAACGCCTGGGCGATGTCGACCGCCTGACCTTTCACTTCAAGCTGGTCCAGCCCGACGGCAGCCTGGGCAAAGGCAGCGACCTGATCCTTGACCTGCGCGGCGACATGCTGGTCGCTGCCCGGCTGAAGGCGCCGAACTTCAACGCCTGGATGAAGTTCGACCACAAGTGAAGGCCGTCGCACTGGTCGTCGGTGGGTTGTGCGCCATCGCCGTGGCTGGCGGCGCCTGGGCCGCCATGGCCCGATCACCGATGCAGCAGACCCCGACCACCACCGCGACCTGGGATGCCGCCGATCCGGACCTCGGGCGCAAGGCCTATACCATGTGCCAGTCCTGCCATGGCCTCGACGGCCGCGGCGTGCCGGGCTACGCACCGCCGCTGGCCGGCTCGCGCTGGCTGACTGGCGACCCGCGCGCCGCGACCCTCATCACGCTGCACGGCTTCGACGCCACCAGTGAACCGGGCGCCGCCTACCACAGCAGCCGCATGCTCGGACACGGCGGGCAGCTGGCCGACCATGAGATCGCCGGTCTGCTCAGCTGGGCCCGCCAGCAGTGGGGCAACCAGGCTCCGGCGATCGTTCGCGACGACGTCTCCGCCCTACGCAGCCGTTTCGCTTCGCACAGCACCCCGTGGTCGCCCGCCGATCTGCGCGCCATCCTGAAGGGGCCATGATGCGCTGGCCAATCCTCGTTACCGCGTGCGCCGTACTCATCGCTATCGCCGCTGCGGTGGTGGTAAGCCAGCGTCATCGCGTACAGCACGATGGCCATTCGCCGATCCCTGAGGCTGAGGCCGGGGCCGATGCGATCACCCCATTCACCCTCCAGCGCAGCGATGGCTCCACCTTCCGCGAGGCCGACCTGCGCAACAGGGTCCACCTCGTCTACTTCGGCTTCACCACCTGCCCCGACGTCTGTCCGACCGAGCTGGGCTGGATGGCGCGGGTGCTGCGCCAACTCGGGCCGCTGGCCACCCGGGTGCAGCCGGTGCTGGTGACCATCGACCCCGAGCGCGATACCGCAGAGAAGCTCGCCGCCTATGCCACGGTCTTCGATCCGCGCATGATCGCCCTGCGCGGCACGCCGGAACAGACCAAGGTGGCAGCCGACGCCTTCGGCGTCATCTACCGCAAGCAGACACCAGTTTCGGACCAGCCCGGCTTCTACCTCATCGACCACACCTTGACCACCTTCGTCGTCGATCGCCAAGGCCGCATCGTACATCGCCTCGCCTCGCATGACCTCACCCCCGAGGCCGCTGCCGCCCTGATCCGGCCGCTGGCAGGGAGCAACGAATGAAACCAGCCATCCTGCCGCCGCTGCTGCTGCTGTTGCTCGCAGCCAGCGCCGCCTGCGCCGATCTCACCGTCACCAAGGTCTGGGCACGCGCGAGCACCCCGGGAGCCGAGGCTGGGGCGATCTTCGCGCTGATCACCGGCGGCGAGGCCACCGACCGGCTGATCGCCGTGGAGAGCCCAGCCGCCAAGGTCGTGGAACTCCACGAGCACGCCAAGGGCGCCGATGGGGTCCTGACCATGCGCCGCGTCGACGGCGGCGTCGCCATCCCGGCGCACGGCACGGTCGAGCTGAAGCCGGGCGGCTATCACATCATGCTGATCGGCCTGGCCGCGCCGATCGCCGGTCCGGCAACGGTCCCGGTCACCTTCGTCTTTGAGCACGCCGGCCGCATCCCGGTCACGGCCGAGGTGCTGGCACCATGGGCGATGTCGGCCGACGAGCGGGACTGATCACCCCTCCTCTGCCGGCACTCCAAGCACGGTGATGTACACCACCGCCTGTTCGCGCGGAATACCGAGCATGTCGGCGGTGTGGTCGTCGAAGAATCCGCCGATGCCGCTGACGCCAACCCCTTCGGCGACAGCCGCGAGGTTGAGGCGCTGTCCGACCACGCCGGCGTCGAGATGGAGGTAGCGGTAGGCGCGTTCACCGAGGTCGCGGACACAGGCCGCGAGATCCGCGGCGTGGAACACCACGGCGGCGGCATCCCCAGCCAGGTCCTGGCCGAGGGCGATGAATCGCGACGCCTCGCAGGGATCGCCGGCGCGGACCAGACGCAGCTCCAGCTGGTGCGGCGCCAGATAGTAGACCCCAGGGGCGAGGCCGTCGACGCGCGACACGGCAATGAAGCTGGACAGCCGACTGCGCTCGAAGGACGGCTGCTCGCCCAAGGCCACGACCTCGGGCAGATAGGCGGCGGCGAGGATGCGGGCAAGCACGTCGCGGCTGAACGCCCCGCGCCGGAACCGCCGGCAACTGCGGCGGCGTAGCACAGTGCCGAGGAGATCGGCAGCCAACGGCACCGGGCCGGCGCAGCCCGCCCCGCGCAACTGGTCCCCACTGGTCCAGCCGTGGGTGGTCTCCAGCGCGTCGTTGTTGGTATCGCCCTTGGCGACCAGGCGCGGACGCTGCTCGCCGAGGCGGCTGGCACGGTGCAGTTCGACCAGCGTCGACTCGCCCTGGCCGATCAGCGACGGCAAGGCGGTCCAGGTCGGGCGTTCGGGCTGGCCGGGCAGGTTGAGCGCAAGCAGGGCCAGAACCCCCTCGCTGTCGGGGTCGAGCCGCAGCGCCGTCTCCACCCGCGCATCGCAAAACGCGGCAGTGGCATGTACGCGGAGTCCCAGGGCCTGGGCAAGCAACCCGGCGTTGCCGATGAGATGGCCGCTGTCGAGCAGCACCCGGCGGTAAGCCCGCTCCTGGTAGCGCCAGCGGCTGCGCTCGAACACTGCCGTGACCACAGCCACCACCGGCGCGGCCTCGACCGCCGCGTTACCATAGGCGGCTAGGCCAAGCGCCTCGACCACGCTGGAGCCCTCGTCGAGCAGCACCAGGCGATGCCGCTGTGGATCGTAGCCATAGAGTCCGGGGGCGATGCCCGGCCAATCACGTACGGCGAGGTAGAGTTCGGCCGGGAACAAGCCGCCAGCCGACGGCGACGCGCGCAGCAGTTGGTCGCGACCGGGATGACGGATGATCGCGGTGACGCCGTAGGTGAAGTAGATCCAGCGCGACAACGCCGCCAGGGTCCGGCCCTGCCAGCCATCAACCGACACAGTGGGCGCGGTACCGGTGAACGGATTGGGGTCGAGTGGCAGCAGGCCGGCCAACTCAACGCCGCCCTCGCCGTGGTACTCCTTGTAGGGCACCGGTTGGTGTTCCCAGTCGAGCCCCGGATGTCCACCGATGGTCTCGGGGGCGTACTTGGTCGCCTGGTGGAAGCGCAGGGCCAGGCTCATGGAGAACGTCCGGTCGTCCGATCGTCCGGTCGTCCGGCCGTCCTCGCAATGCCTGCGCGCTGAGCCATGGTCAACCTGTAGTGTGACACCGCCCCCAAGAAAGAGGAACTATCGCTGTGGCTCGTTTCACTCGCGCTTCGGCCCGCTCCGCGGGCGCTACGGCGAGGCGTTCGCTCGTGCGCTTAGCGCACCGCAGCGCCGGCCAGGGCCGGCCGTAGCGCGCAGCCGAAGCATGCGTTACGTGGGCTTGGCCACGATCTGGGCTGGGACGGCGCCAGCAGGGACACCGGGCGGGGTCTGGCCTTCCTGGGCGCGCACCGCCATCTGCGTCGGATCGAAGGGGATCATCGGCAGGCCGGCGTGCATCAGCAGGTTGTTCAGCTGGACCATCACCTTGCCAGCACCAACCACCAGGAGCTGGGCCATGAACGGGTTGTTCTGGTGCTCGCGCGGGTCGACCTTCTCGTCGCTGTTGAAGAGAAAGCGCCAGCCGCCGCGGGCGAAGGGCTGGTCACCCTCGCCGATGAACAGGGCGAAGCTGACCACCGCAGTGTGCATGGTGCCGTCAGCGCTGCTGGGCATGAAATGCAGCTGGCCTCCGGCACGGATCTGGGCCTCCTGGCCGCTCTTCACCTGCGGATGCTGCATGACGACCCCATCAAGGAAGTCGCGGCTGAGGTCGAACTGCATGGTCTGGCTCCTGGTTTGGCACATGACAGCTCACCGCTCGGACCGCAAGGACCAGTTGCAGGCGCTCTAGGTCCCCGCACCATCCGCCGCCCCCGCCGGTAAGCTGCGCACCCTCTGCGCGTCTCCTGCGGCGTTATGGAGGTCCGATGACCGATTCCGCCCCCCCGCTCATCGAAGCGGCTGGCCTGTGCAAATACTACGGTGCTTTCACCGCCGTGCAGGACGTCAGCTTCGCCGTGCCGCAAGGCTCGGTCACCGCCTTCCTCGGCCCCAACGGCGCCGGCAAGTCGACGACCATGAAGATGCTGACCGGCTTCCTGGCGCCCAGCGCCGGCACCGCCAGCATCGCCGGCATCGACGTCGACACCGACCGCATCGCCGCGGCACGGCAGCTCGGCTACCTGCCCGAGAACGGCCCGCTGTACCCGGAGATGACCCCGGCCCAGCAGCTCGCCTACGCCGGCCGCATCCACGGCATGTCGGCTGCCCGACTCAAGGACGCCCTCGACCGGGTCGCCTCGTCCTGCCGCATCGACGAGGTCTGGCACAAGCCGATCCGCAAGCTGTCGAAGGGCTTCCGCCAGCGCGTCGGGCTGGCCCAGGCGATCCTCCACGATCCCAAGGTGCTGATCCTCGACGAGCCGACCGCCGGCCTCGACCCCAACCAGATCCTACTCGTGCGCGACCTCATCAAGAGCCTCGCCAAGGACAAGACCGTGCTCCTCTCGACCCACATCCTGCAGGAGGTCGAGGCCATCGCCGACCACGTTATCCTGATCAGTGAAGGCCGCCTGCGCTTCTCAGGCACCCCGACCGAACTCGCCGCCGGCGGCACGCTTGAGGCCCGTTTCCGTGAACTGACCAAGGGAGTCGCGGCATGAGCGCCCTGCACTGTTCCGGCATTGATGCCACCGCCCGCCGCCAGCTATCCAGCTTCCTCGGCAATCCCCTCGGCTACGTCTTCATCCTCGCCTTCGTGCTGATCGCCGGCGCCGTCCTCTTCTGGATCGAGACGGGCAGCAGCAACTATTTCTCGCGCAACATCGCCGATCTCGGCCCCTGGCTGCGCGAGGACGCCTTCGGCTGGCTGCTGGCCGTCCTGCTGCCCGCCCTGGGCATGGGCGCCTGGGCCGCCGAGCGCGACCACGGCACCGAGGAGCACCTTCTCACCCTGCCGCTGTCGCCGCTCGACGCGCTGCTCGGCAAGTGGTCGGCGGTGGTGGTGTTCTTCACTATCGCCCTGCTCTGCACCCTGTCGCACGTCTTCGTCATCGCCTGGCTGGGCAGCCCTGACTGGGGCCTGGTCTTCGCCAACTACCTCGGCTGGTGGTGCGCCGGTATCGCCTTCGCCGCCATCGCCGTACTCGCCTCGACCCTGGTGAGCATGCCCGCAGTCGCCTTCGTCATCGGTGCCATCGGCTGCGCCGCGGCGCAGTGGTCGTTCCACCACTGGGACTTCTACGATGGGTTCTCGCGTGGTGTCATCTCCATCGGCGCCATCGCCGTGGCCCTGGCGGTCGCCGCAGCCGCCCTCGGTGCCGCCACCTTCGTCCTGTCCAGCCGTCGTTGGCGTCCAGGCAGCCACGTCGTCGTGGTCACGCAGATCGCCAGCCTGTTCTTCGCCATCGTCCTGATCGCCAACCTCAGCCGCCTCACCGGCCGGGCCGGGATCGACGCCGACACCACCGCCGAGGGGCTGTCCTCGGTCTCCGCCGCCTCGGTCGTGGCACTCAAGGAACTGAAAGCGCCGGTGACCATCACCGCCTTCATCTCCCGCGACCTGCCGCCCGAACTGGCGCTCAAGGGCAAGGAGGTCACCGATAAGCTGAAGGCCATGGCCCGCGCCTCCCCATCGATGGTCAAACTCGACCTACGCCATCCCGCCGACGCGCTCGATGACGACGGCACCCTGGCCCAGACCGAATTCAATCTCAAGCCGCGCAAGCAGGTGGTCGACAGCGCCGGTGGCCGCCGCATGGCTGACGTGTTCCTCAGCGCCGCCATCGCCAGCGCCGGTCGCACCCAGCTGATTGAGAACTTCGACCCCGGCCTGTCGGTCGAGTACGAACTGGTCCGCGCCATCCGCAGCGTCAGCGACGCCAAGAAGCGCGTGCTCGGCATCGCCACCACCGACCTGGACGTGATGGGCGGCTTCAACTACCAGACCATGGGCATGACCCCGGGCTGGGAGATCGTCGAGGAATGGAAGCGCCAGTACGAGGTACGCACCGTCTCGCTCGACAGTGACGTCGCCCCCGAGGTCGAGGTGCTGATGGTACCGCAGCCGAGCACCCTGACGGAACCGCAGATGGAAAAGCTGCACGACTATATCTGGGCCGGCCGTCCGGCGCTGCTCCTGGAAGACCCCCTGCCGTTCTTCCAGCTCATGCAAGGCCGTGGCGACCTGGTGCCCAGCCAGCCCAAGCGTAACCCGCAACAGCAGCAGCAGATGATGGGTATGCCACCACCCAGCGACGGCCCCCAGAAGGGCCAGCTGCGGCCGCTGATGCAGGCGCTCGGCATCGAGTTCCGACCCGATGAGATCTACTGGAGCGACTTCAACCCCTCGCACTTCTTCCGCGAGCTGATCCCGGCCAACTTCGTCTGGCTGACCAGCGCCCAGGGCTGCATCGAAAGCTCGGACCGCTCTGACGTGACCACCGGGGTCAACGCCCTGCTGCTGCCCTACCCGGGCACGGTCTCCGCCACCGCCGACAAGCCGGCTGGCATCTCTGTCACCCCCCTGCTGCTGCCTGCCTCCGGCAGCCCCTGGGGCATGAACACGATCATGGATCTCAGCCAGCCGAGCTATCAGGGCCAGCTGCAGCTCAAGCGTCCCGAGGAGGTCAAGCGCCGGCCCTATCCCGACCAGTCGAAGCGCCCCGCCTTCGCAGTTGAGATCACCGGCAGCATGCCCAGCGCCTATCCGCGCCTGGCGCCCGGCGCCAAGGCCGAGCCCGTCAAGGATGGCGAAGCGGCCAAGGACGCCCCGAAACCAGCCACCGGCGCGCTGTCCGGCAAGCCGGTGCACGTCGTGGTCGTGGCCGACCTCGACCTGGTCGACAACGAGTTCTTCCGCTTCTACCGCGACCAGGGCAACCAGCTCGGCAAGCAGGATGAGCTGCGCGTGCTGATGAATCTCAAGAACGTGCAGTTCGTCGCCAACGCCATCGATGCCCTGTTCGACGACAAAAGTTATCTCGCCCTGCGCACCCGCCGACCGCTGCCGCGTCCGCTGCTCAAGCTTGAGACGGTCGCCACCGACGCCCGCGAGGCACGCCGCGCCCAGCTCGAGGCAGTCACCACCGACCTGCAGGGCAAGATCGACAAGGTCAACGAGGACTTCCGCGCCTCGCTCGACAAGATCGACGCCCGTACCGACATCGACGAGGACACCAAGGCGCAGGAGAAGAGCCGCGCCGAGATCGTCGGCCAGCGCCGTATTCAGCGCGAGGTCAACGACCTCAAGCTGAAGATCGACCAGGAGGAGCGGAAGCTGGAAATTCAGCAGACCCGCACCGTCGAACGCTACCAGTGGTGGGTGAAGTTCCTCGCCGTCGCCATCCCCTCCGGCGTGCTCGCCGCCATCGCCCTAGGCGTGTTCGCCAACCGGGTGGTGCGCGAGAAAAGCCACATCCCCGCCGCCCGCCGGCGCCAGGTCTGAAGGAGCACATCATGGACCAGAACACCGCTCCCAAGACGTCGACCGGCAACCGCGCCACCCTCCCGGTGGTGCTCGGCCTGCTCGCCGTCGCTACCGCAATTCCCGCCTGGATCATCCCGGCCATGCGTTCCGACGCACCGGTCGCGACCCTCAAGGAAGGTGGCGTCCTCGGCCGCGAGGGCGTCAGCGCCGAATCGATCACCGGCCTGCGTGTCGTCACCTGGGACGAGACCCTGGCGGCGGCCCGCATCTTCGAGGTCAAGCGTGACGGCGACCGCTGGGTCATCCCCAGCAACTTCGGCTACCCTGCGGACGGCAACACCCGCGTTACCCGGACCTCAGCTGGCATTCTTGGGGTACGCAAAGGGCGCCTGGTCACCGACAAGCCGACGGAGTTCGAGGCCCTCGGCGTGATTGACCCGCTCGAACCAGAAGCTTCGGCCAAGAAGGGCTTCGGCAAGCGCGTGACCCTGACCGACAGCACCGGCGCGACCTCCCTCGACGTCATCGTCGGCAACCGCGTCGACGGCGGCGATGGCGTCAGCTATGTCCGTGAGGTGGGAAAGATCGAGGTCTACACCGCCAAGGTCGATAGCGATCTGTCGACGAAGTTCGTCGACTACGTCGAGACCGACCCGTTCAAGATCCAGCGCGACAACGTTCGCGGTATCGCCATGGTCGACTACCAGGTCGATCCGGACAAGGGTACGATCAGCCCTGGAGCAGTGACCAGGGCCTCCCGTGCCGGTACGGACAAGGACTGGGAAAGTCAGCAGGTCCCCGCCGACAAGCGCGTCGCCAAGGCGAAGGTTGATGAGGTCCTTTCTGAGCTGTCCTTCATGCGCCTGCAGGGCGTCCGCCCGTTCGATCTGCGCTGGCTGCAGACGCATGGCTTCTACGTCTCCGATCAGCCGCATCTGTTCCAGATGCCCAACGCCCTGACCGTGCTGCTGCAGGACAAGCCCTACGCGCTGTTCGGCACCCAGGGGCGGCTTGACGTCACCACCAAGGACGGCCTCCGCTACTCGTTCATGTTCGGCAAGGTCGCCATCGGCGACGACGACGACAAGCCAGAGGATGTCAAGGAACCGGAGAAGAAGGACGGCGAGAGCAAGACGCCGGCCGCCTCCAACCGTTACGTCGCCGTGTTCGTGACCTACGACGCCTCGCTCGACGAGGAGGCCAAGGCGGACGCGGACAAGAATGACGACAAGGGCGACAAGGGCGACAAGGGCGACAAGAAGAAGTCGAGCGGCAAGCAGCGCGCCGAACGCGCCCAGCAGCGCTTCCAGCAGTTCTTCTACGTCATCGGCGACAGCTCGTTCAAGAAGCTGCACCCGGACATCAGCACCTGGTGGGAGGACAAGCCCAAGGAGCCGATGGCGGGCAGCAGCGGCAAGACGGTGACTGAGTGGCTGGCTGACAACGCCAAGCTGCCCGGCATCACCGCCACCGCCAGCGGCCTGCAGTACCAGGTCCTCGACAGTGGCGCCGCCGACGGGCCCAAGCCGACCACCGCCGACCGGGTCAAGGTCGCCTACCAGGGTACCCTCATCGACGGCGAGCAGTTCGACGCCAACGACAACATGGAATTCGCTGTCACCGGCGTGATCAAGGGCTGGACCGAAGGTCTGCAGCTGATGCGCCCCGGCGATCACTGGAAACTCTTCGTCCCGCCGACCCTCGGCTACGGCGAGGCCGGCAGCCCGCCCAAGATCGGGGCCAACCAGATCCTGGTCTTCGACGTGACTCTGAAGGAAGTCGTCGGCAAGACTGCCGCCGCTCCGGAGGCCAAGCCGGCGGCCGAAGTACAGCCAGAGACCAAGACGCCCGAAGCCAAGCCCGCCGAGCAGCCCGAAGCCAAGCCGGCAGAGCCAAAGCCCTAGGACCTGACCACTCCTACGTGCACGTCTGCGTGCACGCAGGACGGCACCGTGCCGCAAGATGGCGGCATGAACGCCACCATCCTCCCCGTCCGTCCGGTCCTACGCTGGTCGACCCCCGACCCGCGCAAGCCGTGGTTCAAGGACTACCTCCTCGCCTGCGGCCATCGTTTGGTGCATCGCCCGCTGCGACGCGGCTCTGACGGTCGCATGCACGTCGCCAGCCGTCTGGCCTGTCCGCACTGCCTGGCCCCGGCCCGACCGCGCGCACCTGCCCCCGCCTCCGTCTGAGTGCTGGCGATTCAGCCGAGAGGCTGCATAGTAGCCAGGACATGGCCTCCATCACATGGTCTCCAACCCAGCAGGTGCGTGCCCTGCTGCTGCTACATGAGCTCTCCGCACACCTGGCGGTCGAGGCGCGTACCCGGACCCTGCATGGCTGCCCGCAACTCGCCGCCCAGCTTGCCGCCGTGGGCAAGCGCACGCTGCCGCAGACCCTGTGTGAGATGACCGAGTGGTCGGCGCTACGCCTAGCCGGCTCGCGCGAGAACCTACGCACCGCCATCGGCCAGTTCACCGGATCCTCGGCCTGGGCCGAGCGCGTAACCGCCGACGTCGTGACAATGTTGCGTCAGGGAGAACGCTTCACCGGCGCCGCACACCACATCGATGACCTGGCCCGCGCCATCGCCTCGGCCGACGAGGTGCAGGCCGGACGCTGGTTCGAGAACCTGCTGTCGCTGATGCACCGCCATCGCGACGACCACGCCAGCGAGGATCAAGAAGCGGCGATGAATGGCTGGTCCCCGGCCATCGACCGGCTGCTCAAGGCCGCAGCCGCCCTCGGCATCAACGTCGCTCCGCCCCCGCCGGTGACCGCCGAGCGCACCGGTGGTCCGCCGACCTCGGAACGCACCCTGGCCAGCAGCTCAACGCCGTACCAGCCATCCCTGGCAACCGAACCCGGCACCGGCACCGGTGGCTCGCACGCCCTCCGCCGACGCAAGTAAGACTACAATCGGGCAGGAGAGAATACTGCCCTCCCCGTCCTCCACACACCACCGCGTCCCTCTACAGCCTGTATCGCTATGGCGACAGTGAATAGCGCTGCATGCACTTCCGCCGCCAGTTGTGATGCTGCCCCGATTTGGTGGAGTCGGAGTTACACGCGTCGGACAAGGTCTGGCCGGCGGGATGCCGGTGGTCAAGATGGAAAGCGAGCCGGTCGGAAGGAGGAACCCAGGTGGTGCTGGGGCTGAGCGCCGCATCGGAGGCCAGGCTGCTAGGCAGTCCACAACGCCCTGCCGCAAGGCTG
>JBBREK010000035.1:0-24451 GCA_038203025.1 Planctomycetota bacterium | reverse complement strand
CATCCGACCAATGAAGATTCAGCAGAAGGTCTCCGGCGGCTTCCGAACCGAGACTGGCGCCGTTGAGTTCTGCCGTATCAGATCCTACCTCAGCACCACGGCCAAGAACGGCATCGATCCCTGCGATGCCATCGCCATGGTACTCGCGGGCGAACCCTGGCTGCCAGCGGTACCGCTGCATAAACGCTCAAATCAACAGGCAGCGGCCTGAGCAGTTACGAAGAGGAAACATTGGATGCCGTCGTCGTGGTTGTCGTCGCCGTCCGCCTTGCCGACGTGGCAGTTGCGGATGACATTCCACTTGGCGGTGATCCCATCGCGGGTCAGGCGCATGCCATCGCCGGAGAAATCCGAGATCACGTTGCCTTCGGCCAAGCTGTCGACGGCATTGACGCCGAGGCCGAAGCGCACGTTCAGCACGTAGTTGTTGCGCGCCACCAGACCACGCCCGTTCCGTCCCAGCTGCAGGCCATTGTTGGCCGCCATCCACTCCGCCGCGGTCCACGATCCCACGTCGAGGACGCTGTAGATGAAGCAGTCCTCGATCACCAGGTCGCTGCTCGTCTGGCGCTCACCCAGCGAGACCATGAAGCCCTTGTAGGGGGCTTTGGCGGCGGACGCGGTGATGGTCAGGCCGCGGATGGTCCAGTTGCGGCCATCCACCGACAGTCGGTTGAGCACCGGGTGCGCGCCGGCGTCGGCGGCGATGGTGATCATGCCGTCGTTGTCGCCGGCGATGGTGATCTCGCCGTGATCGCCTGCGCGCAGCAGCAGGGTGTCCTCGGGCTTCAACTGCTTAAGCAGGCCGCTACTGGCGATCTCTGCCAGCGCCGGCCAGGGCGCGTCGGCGCTGCCGTCGTTGCCGGGCTTGCCCAGGACTGGGTCGGCGAAGCAGGTCGCGGCAGCAAGCAGGTCGCCAAGCAGGATGCAAAGGAGCAGGCGCATGCCCCAGAGCATCGTCCGACGGGGTCGTCAGGCCAGGGCGGCGTCCAACTGCGCGGCCAGCCCCATGCCCATCTGCGAGATCACCCGGTAGTCGCTGCGCTGCAGCGCTTCACCACCGCGGTTGAGCTGAGCGCAGCCGGTGAGCAGGCCGTCGGCCGTCAGCCGGCTGCCGAGGCCGTCGTGCGCCCGCCGGGCGTGGGGCAGCAGGCTGTCGTCGAGCAGCCCGGCTCGTACCCCCAGGGCGAAGGCGGCGGCGATGCCGGCCGAGCCACTGCAATCGGCGGGATGTGCCTTGCCGAGGAAGTTCGCCCACAGGCCATCGTCCTGCTGCAGGGCTGCGACCCGGACGCTGTGCCGGTGCAGACCGGCGAGGATGTCAGCGGGTCGCTGGTCCACCGGCATCGTCGCCAGGGTGCGGACGGTGCCCAGGAGCAGCCAGGCGACGCCGCGCGCCCAGTCCGGCAGATGCCGGTTGGCTGCATCGCCGCGCTGATGGATGCGCCCGCCGTCTGCCAGAAGACGGAAGCGGGCGCGCAACTGTTCGCAGGCGATGCCGCGCAGCCGCGCATCGTGTCGCGCCGAGGCCAGCTCGGCCATCGGCCAGGCGATGGTGTAGGCACCTTCGGTGGAGATCGTGCCGCCGTCCTGGACGACGCCGTCAGGGCGCAGGTGCCGCTCCCAGAAGGCGATGGCAGCATCGCCCGGCCCGGGTCCGAGGACGCGCTCCATGATCGCTGCCGGCAAGGTGGCCTCGATGTTCTGGAAGCCACGCTGCGGGTGGCTGTGCGGGTTCTCGTAATCAACCGCGCCGTCCCGCCAGAAACGACTGGCCTGGTCATGCAGGGCGGTGCGGTAGCGCTCCGCGCCAGTCGAGCGGTGCAAGTCCTCGAGCCCGGCGGCGACGCAGCCCCACAGCCAGCCGAAGGGATGCAGACCGGCCGGTGAGGCAAGCCGGTCGCGCATGGCCGCCCAGCGATCAACGTCCATGCCGGTGAGCAGATGCGGTGCCAGCAGCTGCCCGCCGGGCCCTGGCTGCGTGCCGATGACCCAGAGCGGCATCTGCCCATCGGCCAGCCGCAGGTGCACCGGGCCGCTGATGGGGCGCGGCAAGGCCAGGGTGAAGATCTCGTATGGGCAGGCGTAGGCGACGGTGATGGTGCCGAGTGGGAGTCCGTCGGCATCGTCGACGGCGATGACACGCTCATCGCGCGTATCCAGTGCGCAGGTGAAGCGCAGGTGGGTTGCGTCCCGGACCGGCGGAAATTGTAGACGAACGCCGTCACGCCCGATGGGGAAGGCGGTCGTCCCCGCAGGCAGACGCATCCCCTCTGGCGCTGGATGGGCCGGCGGGTCGATCGCCTGGTGATGTGCCGCCGCCATCAGCGTCCCAACCAGCCGCCATCGACCGGCAGGATGGTGCCGTGCACGTAATCGCTCGCCCGACTGGCGAGGAAGACGGTGGCACCGGCGAGATCACCAGGCTCGCCCCAGCGGCCGGCCGGGATGCGGCCGAGGATGGCGGTGGAGCGCGCGGCGTCGGCGCGCAGCGCCTGGGTGTTGTCGGTGGCAATGTAGCCGGGGGCGATGGCGTTGACGTTGACGCCCTTGGCCGCCCATTCGTTGGCCAGGGCCTTGGTCAGCTGCGCTACACCACCCTTGCTGGCAGCGTACCCCGGCACGGTGATGCCGCCCTGGAAGGACAGCAGCGAAGCGGTGAAAATGATTTTGCCGCGGCCCTGCTCCAGCATGCGGGCGCCGACCGCCTGGGCGCAGAGGAACTGGCTGCTGAGGTTCACTTCCAGCACCTCGTCCCACCAGGCTTCGGGATGCTCGGCGGCCGGCTTGCGGCGGATGGTGCCGGCGTTGGCGACCAGGATGTCGAGGCGCGGTACCTCGGCGAGGATGCGGGTCAGCACGGCCTTGGTTTCTGCCCGCTGGGACAGATCGCAGCGGTAGGCGCGGAAAGAACGGCCAACTTTGCGCACGGCCGCGCCGCAGGCGCCGCCGTCGTCGGGCAGGGTCGCGGACAGGCCGACGATGTCAGCCCCGGCCTCGGCGAGGCCGACAGCCATGGCCAGACCGATGCCGCGATTGCAGCCGGTGACCAGGGCGGTGGTGTTGGCGAGAGAGAAGATCGGATTCATGGTTGGTCCTGGATTCGGGTGAGAAGGCGGCGGCTGCGGCTGAGCATGCCGGGAAGGTCCATCTTGCGGTCGCCGCGCCACCAGCCCTCCCAGATGCCGGTGGCGACGGTGTCGCGTTCGGGCATGACGGCGGCGAGGTGTTCGGCGCCCCGGGCGAGGGCCGCGGCGCAGGCCGGGCGGTCGCCGTGCAGCAGATCGCAGACGGCGCCGCAGGCGGCTGCCGTCCAGGCCGAGATGGCGGCCATGGTCCTGGCCTGGATCAGGAGGTGGGCGTGGGCGAAGGTCTGGCGTCCAGCGGGCAGCCGCGGCAGCTGGTGCTCGATCTGCCGGGCCACGGTGGTGAAGCGTTCGGCTGCCGGGGCGGTCAGGGATGCGATCCAGGCGGCACCTTCTGCTGCTGGCAGCCAGTGGATGCGGCCGGGTGGCCGACCGTCGAGCAGCGCCTCGATCGCGCCCAGGGCCTCGTGTCCCTTGCCTCGCGTGGCGCCGTCGAGCAACGGGGCCCCGTGCTGTTCGACGAGGCGGGGATCCGGTGCGGTGATGTCCAGGGCGGCGGCGAGGGCGGCCGCGCCATGCCGGCTGCCCTGATCGGCGTAGGCGTCGAAGAGGCCGCGATAGAGCTCGGCGGCTCCGGCATCGCCGAGCCTCCATGCGCACCAGCGGGCCAGCGCATCGTCTTCGTCGGCGGCGCGGCCGCGCCACCAGGCTTCGGCGCAGTGCCAGGCCGCCAGACTGGTCTCGCGCAGGTTGGCGATGTTGAGCAGCGCCAGGGCCGTGTCGCCGCGCGTCAGCGCCGCAGCGATCATCGCCGCGCTGCGGGCGGGCCGCACGCCCTGCACCAGATGCGGGCCACAACCCCAATAGGCGGCGTGGATGTAGATGCCGGTGTCGTCGTGACGCGGCGTGCTGGCGAAATCGTTGCACCACACCTGCGTCGAACCGTGGTCGCAGAGCACGCGGATGGTGCCGGCGGGAATGGCGAGATGCCCACCAGCGTTCAGGCCGGCCATCTCGGCCCACATCACGGTCAGGCGGGTGGCATCGGCGCGGCCGGTGACCTCGCGCACGATCGCGCTCTGGTCGGCCATCGCGGCGCTGATCAGTCGGCCGCGACCGGCCGGGCTGGCGTCGACCTGCGGGTCGTTCTCCCAGACCGCGCGGTCGCCGCGGCCGCGCAGGCCGATGGTCCACAGGACCTGCTCGCCGAAGCGCGCCCAGCGCTCGGCGTATTCGCGCCAGCAGGCGCGCAGGCGCTCGGGTTGCGAGACGTAGCTCGGCACCGTCTCGCCGCGCGCCGTCGCCCATTTTTCCAAGGTGAAGTGACTGACGCCCATCGGCTCGATGTGGTGCTGGGTGACGAAGAGGCCGCGCGCCACTGCCGCCTCGACCAGGGCCGCTTCGGCAGGATTGGCGAGATCGACGAAGGAAGCCGGGATGATGGTGTCCAGACGCAAGCGCAGTGCCGCCTCCAGCACCCGGTCGAGGGCCTGCGGCGCTGTCACCTGCCGGTAATAGGGATAGTCGATGCGCCGCTCGCCGCCGCCGGGCAGCCATTCGGAGATCAGGTCCTCATCGTTGAGGAACCAGCCGCGGTGGCGCACCACAGGCGCTTCGATGGGCAGATCGTGCGGGCGGACGTGGTCGCGCTGTTCCGGCGGATGGTCGGTCCACAGCCACAGCGGATCGACGCCGAGCAGATCCTCGCAGGCGCGATACACCGCCCACATCGTGCCACAGCGGTCGGAACCGGTGAAACGGACGCCGTCGCCCTTGACGCGCACGGAGCTGGCCTGCCAGCCGCCGAGCTCGGGATCGGTAGCGACGATCAGGCCGCGCGTGGCCGTCCCGTCCCAGCTGCCGACCACCGGTCGGCGTCCGAGGATGCGTTCCAGGTCGGTGGCTAGGTCGGCTGCCGCACGGTGCACCCCCGGGTGCTCACCGGCCCCGACCAGGATCGGCGGCAGGTCGGCAGCGGTCAGGAGCACGTCACCACAGTCTTCATGCCCTTGGGCGCAGCGGCGAAGGCGCCGGCAATGTCGCGGATCGGGAATCGTCCCGTTATCAGGCGGTCGAGTGGCAGCTTCGGCGCCAAGCTGATGGCCTGGTCGAAGTCGACTGCCTCGTAGACCCGGGCGCCGACAAGTTCGAGTTCGCGCCAGAAGAAGCGGAACAGATCGACCGGCACCGGCTGGCTGAAGATGCCGACGATGACGATGCGGCCGCGCACGCGGGGCAGCTTGGTCATCAGTTCGGCGCAGGGCGGCGCGGCGGTGCATTCGAAGACCACGTCGGCCCCAGCGCCTGCGGTCCAGGCCTCGACGGCGGCGACGGGGTCGGCGGCGATGACCTGCAGGCCCAGCGATTCGGCGAAGGCACGTCGGCTGGCGTCGATCTCGCTGATCATCACCTCAGCACCGATGGCCTTGGCCACCAGCGCGACCAGCACGCCGATCGGACCGCCACCCAGGACCACAGCCTTCTCGCCTGCGCTCAAGCGGGCGCGCCGCACGTCGTGGCAGGCGACCGAGATCGGTTCGACCAGGGCGGCCTGGTCGAGGGGTAGCTCAGCCGGCAGACGGTGCAGCAGCTTGGCCGGCACACACCAGGAACCCTGGAAGGCTCCGGGGCTGTCGATGCCAATGAATTTCAGGTTCATGCACACATGGCTATGGCCGGCTGCGCAGGCCGCGCAGGTGCCGCAGGAATCGAGCGGCCGCACCGTTACCCGGTCGCCGATGGCCCAGTCGACGACACCCTCGCCCAGGGCTTCGATCGTGCCGCTCATCTCGTGGCCGATGATGCGCGGCGGCTTGACGCGCGCGTCCATCTTGCCGTGGAAGATGTGCATGTCGGTGCCGCAGATGCCGCAGAAGGCGACGCGGATGCGGACCTGGCCGGTCGCCGGGGCAGGGTCGGTGGCCTCGGCCAGGGTGAAGGAATGGTCGCCGGTGTAGGTGGCGGAGGTGGTCATGACTGGGGCCTTTCGACGACTTGCCAGAGGTTGCCTTCGGGATCGCTGAAGTTGCGGATGCGCCCGCCGCCGACGGCGTCGAAGGCGGCACCGCTCCAGGGTACGGCCAGCGCCGATTCGGCCTCGGCCAGAGAGCGCACACGCAGGGCCAGGTGGGACCAGCCCGGCGTCCAGGTGGTGCGCGATGGGCGCGGTGTCGCGTCCTGCGGCATCACCTCCAGCAGCGTGCCGTCGGGCAAGCCGAGGATCCACACCGGCTTGGCATGGCGGAACACCTTGCGGAATCCGAGGGTGGCGCAGCACCAGTCGGCGTAGGCATCGACGTCGGCGACGGCGATGGCAGGGTGGTCGAGACCGGTGATCATGGGTATCTCGGGTCGGCGATCGTGCAGTTTAACAGGATGTTCGGCTTCATCGATACTCCATGGGTTTGGATCGGGGCTTTCCGCGTTCACACGGGAAAGGGCCCTCCGGCCTCCGCCGCATAATCGGGCAAGCCCCGGGAGGCTGGCACGTCGCGGATATCCATCAGATACAAGTGATTGGATTGCGTGGCCGGGTCGCCGGCCAAGAGCAGGACCCACCTCCCGCACGGCGTTACGTACGGATGGGCATGGGATTTCTGTCCCGTGCCATAGGTCGGCCACGGCCCGCTCAGCAGTTGCCAGGACGGTTCACCGCAATCCGACAGTTCGCGCAAGGTGTAGAGGACCCGACCGCCGTCGGTCAAGCCGTCGGTCATCCAGCGATCGCCGGCAGGCACGGCGACGACATGCCTGCCTTTGAGAGAGGGTGCGGGGAATTCAACCCGGCGGTGGGTCCGCGGGCAGGTCACGCCGCCATAGGCTTTGCCTTTGCCACCAGCTTCATATTGGATGCCTCGCCGTGTGGTTCCGTAGTGGCAGGTGCTGACGCCCGGCTGGTTCGGAGTGCGTAGGGCTGTGTACCAGCCGCCTTCATAATCCGTCAGCAGCAGCATGTGCTCGACCGGCAGATGGTCGTAGGAAAAAGCCAGGTGCCGTTCGCCATACGGGATGACGTGCTTGGTGAAGGCATTGATGCGCACCACGAGATGGTGCTCACTCGTGTCAAGATCGTACCTGACCAACTGCGTGTCCGTTATGTCGCGACGGGCACCCCGGTCATGTGACTCAATCCGCTCCACCTGTGCCGCATCCTTGGAAATATAGAAGAAGTACCGTCCGCAGGGCGAGGCGCAGTTCTGGCTCTTGATCAGCCGGCCCGCGGGAATGTCGAACAGCAGGCGATCCTCTCCGGTGTCGATCCGCACAGCGCGGTACGCGGTACCGGTGCTGTAGATGAACTCCTGACGCGCGGTGTTGAAGACCGTGGGCTCGCCTGGCGTACGGAAGTCCGGCGTCGTGGCGACTCGCGCCAGTTCGCGCCGTTTACCCGTCTGCATGTCGAGCGCTTCCCAGCGCACCTCCTGAACAATGTCCTCCTTGACCTGGTAGCGCTGATACACCAGCCAGTGGCCGTCCGGGGAAAGGGATGGGATGAAATAGTAGAGCGCTTGGCAGAAGTCAGGGCCTGAGGTGAGCTGATAGGCCACGCGCCCGGTGCCAGGCACCTCGATGCGGGGAAACAGAGCAGAGACTCGATCCGACGTCAAAGCCTCCTCGGTCATCGGAGCTTGGGGGGAATTGTGCTGGGACATGGATTTGGGCTCCTGCGGCTATGGTCTGCGTCGCGTTGTTCAGCGTGGGGTATCGGCGAAGATTGGCGTCTGGGGATGGCAGGCGCGGCAGTCGCGCTGCCGTACCGTGTTGGCGGCCGGCCCGGCGATCAGGGCCGGGGTTTCCGGCCAGGTCATGGCCTCAAGATCGACGAGGCGGGCGTTCTGCACGTCTTCGAGCCAGATCGGCGGCCGGGCATCGGTCGCATCCGCGGCCAGATCCAGGCCGGAGATCCGCAGTCCCTCGACGTGGCGGCAGTAGAGCCCCCAGGCAGGCAGTTCGCCGAACATGCGGCCGTTGGGATAGGCCTCGGGCAGTTCTGGCACCGCGTCGTTACGCAGTGCTCCACCGCCGATGGTGCGGATGCTGATGCGGTCGAGGCTGACTTGGCGCACTGGGTGTCCGGGCAGTCCGGTGATCGAGGATCCGAGTCGGCGCACCTCGCCGTTGTCGCCGCAGATGCCGCCGACCCGGGTGGCGAGGATGTTGCTGATGGCGAGGTCGCGCATGGCGCCCGTTGGCGGGCGCGGGTCCTCCTTGCGCAGGGGGCGGGCACGGTCGCCCAGGCGGATGAACAGCGCCGCTCCCTTGATGTTGTCCATGACGATGCCACTGATCGACACCTGCTCGCAGATCCCACCATCGACCATGATGACGCTCAGGCCATCGCAGCGGGTGTCGCGCACGGTGCAGTTGCTGATGACGATGCGGCGGAAGTCGCCGTTCGATTCGGTGCCAAGCTTGATGCCCGAGGCGTTGCTCGACACCGTGCAGTTGCTGACCACGACGTCAGTGCAGGGCTTGCCGGGCCGGCTCTTCAGGCAGATGGCGTCGTCGCCGCTGTCGATCCGGCAGTTGCTGACGTAGACCTCGCGGCAGCTGTCGATGTCGAGTCCGTCCTGGTTCAAGCCCTTGCGGGTGGCGAAGCGCGGAGCTTCGATGTCCATGTTCTCGCGGCTGTCGACGCTGACGCCGTCGATCACCAGATCCTCGCAGAGCAGATAGTGCTGCACCCAGGTAGCAGCGTCGCGTAGGCGGATGTCGCGCACCCGCACCCGGCGGCAGCCGCGCAGGTGGATCAGGCGCGGGCGCAGCGAGAAGCTGGGGTATCCGAAGGGGATCTCCAGTTCGTTGCAGCGCCCGTCGATCGTCCCGTGGCCGGTGATGGCGATGTCCTCAGCCTCGTCGGCCAGGATCAGCGCCTTATGCGTCTCCAGTTCGCCCCAGTAGGACGGCAGGCGCGAGGGCAGGCTGGGGAAGTGCGTGAGATCGAGGCTCGCGAGGAGCACCGCCCCGGCCGCAAGATGCAGCTCGACGCGGCTACGCACCTGCAGGGTGCCAGTCACATAGCGCCCGGCTGGAACCAGCACCGTGCCGCCGCCAGCGGCGTGGCAGGCATCGATGGCGGCCTGGATGGCCGGTGTGTCGAGGCTGACGCCGTCGCCGCGGGCACCGTGGGCATGGATGTCGTACATCATGGGTTCCCCGTTGGGTCCAACTGCCAACCGCCGCCGCGCAGACTGGCGACCTCCTGGAGATCCAGTCCCTCGCTGGCGCTGATGCGCAGGTTATCCAGGGTGATGCCAGCCAGTTCGTGGCCGGGCAGACCGTACAGGCGGACCGCCGTGGCGGCGCCGTCGCAGTCGATGTCGCTGATGCGGATGTCGTCGATCGCGGTCACCGGCAGGGCTGGATCGATCGGCGAGCGGTCGTGCGGGTTGCCGTTGTAGCGCTGGGTAATGAGGATCGCCTCACGGCGGATGCCGCGCATGGTCAGGCGTTCGGCGCGAATACCGCGGATGAATCCACCACGGCCGGGCTTGCTCTTGATGCGCACGCCGACGTCGGTGCCGTCGAAGACGCAGTCGTGGACGTGGACCTTGCGGATGCCGCCGGAGACCTCGCTGCCGATAACCAAGCCGCCGTGCGCGGCCAGCACCGTGCAGTGGCGGATGAGGACATCCTCGCAGGCGCGGCCGTAGGCGAAGCCGTCCTCGTTCCAGCCAGACTTCAGGCAAATGCCGTCGTCGCCAGTGTCGACGTGGCAGTGCTCGATCAGTACCCGCCGGCAGCCGTCAGGATCGATGCCGTCGGTGTTGTGGGCAGGTGTAGGATTGCGCACGCTGGCGTTGCGGATGACCAGGTCGTCGCAGCGCACCGGATGGAGGGTCCAGGCCGGGCTATCAATGAAGGTCGGGCCGTCGATCAGGACGCGCGTGCATTCCAGGAATTGGCAGAGGTCGGTGCGCACGCCAGCTGCGACGGTACCGAAGATGCGTTGCTCGACTGGCAACCGCTCGGCGCACATGCGCATCAATTCGACCATGCCCGGCTGGGCCCGCTTCCAGGGCCACCAGGCGGCGCCCTGGCCGTTACAGATGCCGGGTCCGGTCAGGGCGATGTCCTCGCAGCCAACAGCGTAGAGGAAGGGCGAGTAGGTCAGACAGCCGATGCCACCGCGCTGCTGGCGCACCACCGGGAGGTAGTCCTCGTGGTGCTGGCTGAAGCGTAGCTCGGCGCCCGCAGTCAGATGCAGCTCGATGCGGCTGCGCCAGTGGATCGGGCCGGTCAGCCAGACGCCGGCCGGCACCAGCACGCGTCCGCCGCCGGCCTCAGCGCACGCGGCGATGGCGGCGGCGATGGCGGCGGTGTTGAGCGTGTCGCCGCCCGGAATAGCGCCGTGCGTGCGGATGTCGACGCAGCGGTCGGGGATCGCGGGCAGGGCTGGGGTGGCGATGGCGGGGTGATCGAAACCGACCATCACGGCGATCCTTCGGCTGGCTGGGGCATGGTGAAGCGGGCGACGGCGATTCCGGATTCCCCAGCGATGCTGTAGTACAACCAGGTCGAGTCTGCGTCGCGGAACAGGAACGGATCGCGCAGGGCGTTTTCGCGCCCTTTGACTGACCCGGTACGGGAGGGAATCAGCGGCAATCCGGCGCCTTCCCAGGGCAGTTCTGGACGCAGCACCTCATGGGGGTCGTCAAGTCGCCACGATTCCCATGGACCGGCGAGCGAGGCCATGGCACAGAGGATGCGCTCGGGCTGATCGCCGGTGGTGGTGTAGGCCACGACCAACTGGTCGCTCGTGACCTGCGTTGTGCAATGGCGCCAGCGCCCGAGTGGTTCGCGCCGTTCCACCCATGAGGTGCTGCCATCGGGAACGCCTGGCGTCGGACAGCGGAAGAGCAGTCCACGTGCTGACAGGGCGTAGGCGCGACCGCCATGCATGAAGACGCGGAAGTAGGGAGAGCCCAGCACCGGGCCGGACACCGGGGTGAAGTGCAGCCCGTCCTTCGACTGGGCCAGGCCGGTGGCCTGGGAGAAATGCGTGCGTAGTCCGGGGGTGTCCGCCAGCTTCCAGTCGGCGTTCGGTCCGTGGAAGAACATGAGGATGCGCTGATGGTCGTTGTCGATCAACAGATCCGGCGAGGCGATATGCCCGGTATAGCCCAGCGGCTGCACGTCGGTGAGGCGCAGTGGGCGGCCATCGTGGACCCGCCAGGGACCTTCGGGCATATCGGCGTAGGCCAGTCTGATGCTGTCGCCCTGGTGATGGGCGAAGTACAGATAGTAGCGCCCCAGCGGAGTTTGCACCCAGGCCGGTACGCGAATGACCGATGGACCATTGATGTTGTCACCGATGGCGCCGCTAGCCGGCGTGATGATCGGGTTCAGGGGGCATCGTTGTACGTTCATCAGCAGATCCTCGGCAGTGCAGGCTGTGACCGGCAACAGGAGCAGGACGGATATCAGCATGACGGCACCTGCGGTAGAGACACTCCACCGCAGGGCTCTCCCGTCTGCATACTGATGCCTGCTGATCATGTCGATTGCAGAGTGCAGGTGCCGTTAGTTACGAGTCGCCAGGTCCGGCCGCCGACTTGCTCGTCCAGTTGCACGGCTTTCGAAGTCGGATCAACACCGAGCGCCCAGCGCTCGCGGCCACCCGGCGCCTCCAGCACCGCGTCCTTACCAGCCTGCTCCTTCAGGTGCCACCCGGCGATGGCGCCGAAGCTGTCCATGGCGATGGCGTGGACGGCGAGCCATTCCGTGCGCCGGTCCTGGGCGTGCCAGCGGACGATCTGACCACTGCCCGAGGCCCCTTCGCCGAGCTGGGCCGGCAGGGGGTGGTAGGCGTCATGTACCCAGCCGTGCGCCAGCTGCGGGCCGCGGATGGCGCCGCCCTGGAACAGCTTCATGCCAACCGCGCCGCGCCGGGCGACCAGTCGGTCGGGCAGCATCTTGAGGTCAAGCCCGCCATCGCGGTTGTTCAGCACCCAGTTCCAGCACGGCTGCACTGGCCGCTCGGCCTGGATGCGGTCAACGATGAACAGAGCGTTGGCACCGCAGAGGATCCAGAATCGCGTCACCGTGGTGAGCGGGGCGCCGTAGGCGGCGGCGCAGTCGCTGCCGATCACGGAGACGCCGCGGTCATGCGCTGCGATCAGCCGCCTGGCTCCACGGTCGACCGGCTGCTCGGGGGTCCAATCGTGGAAAAGTCGATGGCCGATGGCGCTGTTCTGCTGCAGCAGGACGGTTTTGCCGACGTCCTCCTGCGTGCCGCTGACGGATTCGGCATGGAAGGTCAGGGTGTTGTGGCACTGGCTTTGCACCTCGATGGTGTGCACCAGGTTGCGGTAGCTGGAATGGCCAGGATCGACCAGCAGGCGCTCCTGACCATGGGCGAGGATGCAGCTGTTGAGGTCGCCATGCAGGTGCCCGGGACCGTGCAGCGGATCGCCGCCGCCATGCACCGCCAGGATGGTGGAGCCGTCCCAGCGGTCGCGCACCAGGACGTCGCCGTTGCTGAACGCTTCGACTGGGCCGAGGCCTGCTACCACAGGTGTAATTGCGGCGCAGGCCTGCGGCAGCAGCGGCAGAGCAAGGAACCCGAAGCGCGGCAGGAAGCCGAAGGATGAACGGTCCTCGGTGCCGCAGCCTGGATTGGGCTGGCCGTACGTGTCGAACAGCCAGCGCGCCAGGCCAGCGTCGGTGCCGGTGCCGCGGCTGGCGACGTGCAGGGCGACGTCGGCCGAGCAGGCGAACAGCGCCCCGCTGTCGTTGAAGTTGGCGGAGCGCGGCATCGGTTGCTGGCCCCAGCCGGATAGCGGCTTGCGGTAGAGCATGCTGGCGGCGTGCCAACGCATGCCGGCGGCGTAGCGCGCCATCGGCAGGCTGGTGGCGAGTTGCGGGCGGCGCCGCACCAGCGATTCGTAGGCCAGCATCAGGCCGTACATGGCATAGTGGCTGTATTGCAGTGACTCGCCGTACGAGCCGTCCGGCTGGAAGCCTTCGATGGCCAGGCGGAACATCTGTTCGGCGTGGTCGAGTGCCGTCTCGTCGCCGAGCACAGCCGCCGGCACGGTGAAGCCGGCGCCAAGGATGCAGCGCCAATTGGCGAGATGATGCGTGGTGTCAAGCCAGCGCCGGCACATCGGCATGGCGCGGTCGCGCAGCACGGTGCGCAGTTCGTCTTGTTCGGCCGGCGTGAACACCTCTGCGGCCAGATCTAGCGCCGTCGAGACTGCCCACGACAGGTGCGCAGTTTCGAGATGGCCACACGGAGCCTTGGCGTCGTGGGAGCGGAACCACGGCCCGCCCCAGTCGTCGGCACTGCGCCGGGCCAGGTCCAGGGTGACGCCACGTAGCCAGGTGCCGACGGTGGCGTCCCGTCCCAGGGCCCAGCACATCGCTGCATCGCTGGTGAACTCATGGGCGCAGTGCCACCACTCGACGGTGGTGTCGTGGGCGAGCAGGCCCGGATTGGCGGCACGGCGGGCGCAGCGCACGTTCAGCGCCCAGCGCAGCTCGGCCATGGCCGGCAGGTTGCAGGAGCGGACGGCGGCGTGCTCAGTCTCGGTGAGGAAGAGGCTCATCAGAAGTATCCTCCGTTGCGCACGATCTCGGTCGGCCGCATGCCGCTTTGGACCATCTCCTTGATGTCCTTCTCTTTGCTGAGGATCTTCTCGGCAGAGATGAGTACCGCTTCTGCGATGGCAGCCGGGATGGCGACGATGCCGTCGCCGTCGGCGAAGATCCAGTCGCCCGGTTCGACCACCACCTCACCCATCAGCACCGGCTTCTGGTAGTGGAACATGCGGAAGCGGCCGAGCATGCCGGTCGAACAGGTGTAGCGGTGGAAGACCGGGAAGTCCTGCGGCAGCACGCGGTCGACATCGCGCACGCCGTTGACGATGGCACCGCGGCAGCCGCGCTGCGCCGCCGCCATGGTCATCATCTCGCCCCACTGGGCGGTGACGGTGTCGCCGGTGCAGTCCCACACCACCAGGCTGTCCTCGGGCAGGTCTTCGAGCATCTGGGCCCGGTTCTCGAACTCGCCGTCGGTGGTCAGGTCGGGTCCGCCCTTGATGGTGAAGGCACGGCCGCACATGCGGTCGGTGCCGCGCAGCGGCAGGTAGTCCGACGGCAGCGAGCACTGGCGCTTGTGCTCGAAACGCATCACGTCATTGACCGCAGCGGTGAACAGCTTGAGGAACCTCGCGCGTATGTCGGGAACTGGAATCATGCCTTCCTCAGCATGTGCATGGATTCGAGGTCGAGTTCGCGGATCAGCACATGCGCTGGCTGCGACAGGACAAATAGCGCCGCCTCGGCGACGTCGTCGGGGGTCAGGAACTTCTCGCGCGGGACTTTGCGGTCGCCCCAGTAGCCGGTGTCGGTGGCACCTGGGTTGAGGTCGGTGACCTTGATGCCCAGCGGCAGGACCTGGTCGGCCAGGCCCGAGGACAGCCCGCGCTGGCCGAACTTGCTGGCGCAATACAGCGGGGCGCCGGGGTTGGTCTTTTTGCCGACCACCGAGACGACGTTGAGGATGTGACCCTTGCCGGCCGGCTTCATGTCGGCCAGAGCGGCCTTGGCACAGAGGAACGAGCCGCGGATGTTGGTGTCGAGCATGCGCTGCAAGGCATCGACCTCGGTGGTGGCCAGGTCCGGGGTGGGGATGCCCAGGCCGGCGTTGTTGACCAGGATGGTCACCGGGCCGAGTTTGGCGCGGCAGGCGGCGAAGGCGGCGTTTACCGCCGCCTCGTCGGCGACATCGCAGACCGCGCTGACGACGCCAGGAACCGCGGCCAGCTTGGCGGCATCGCGGCCGACGATGAAGACCTTGGCGCCGGCGGTGGCCAGCTTCAGCGCGATGGCCTTGCCGATGCCGGAGGCGCCCCCGGTTATGAAGGCGACGTGGTTGGTGAGCGTGCTCATGCCTGGACTCCGATATCGGTGAGGCCCACGGCAGCAGCCTGGGCGAAGGCGAGAATGATTGGGCCGAAGGCGTGCGGGTCGTCTTTGACGTGGCGGTGCGCCATGTAAGCCTCGGGTGTGCCGTCCTTGGGGGACAGGCAGCCGATGCAGGTGTGGAACACCGAGCCGTCGAGGGCGATGTAGCCGAGGTAGGCCTTCAGTCCGCGTTCCAGCGCGGCCCGGGCGTCGGCAGGCGCCAGCCCGAGGGCGATCGCCACCCCGACGGCGTAGAGGATGAGGCCGCTGCCGCTGGTCTCGACGAAGCTGTCGTGGCGCGGCAGTTCCTGGTGCCATAGGCCTGATGGCCCCTGCACGCGCAGGCAGGCGGCGACTAGGTCGGCGAAGGCGGCGCGGGCCTCGGCATAGCGCGGATGCGTCGCTGGCAGGTCCTCGGCGAGGGCGGCCAGGGCCATCAGGCCCCAGCCGTTGCCGCGGCTCCAGTGGTCGGTGCTGAACGCGCCGGGGCCGACAAAACCGCGGCTCTGATGCAGCAGGCCATTGGCGGAATCACGGAACAGGTGGTACATGCCCAGGGCCTGGTGGCAGGCCTCGTCGACCAGATCCGTCCGTCCACGGGCGAGACCGGCGTGCAGGGCGAACGGGGCGACCGCCCACGCGGCGTCGATCCACACCTTCTCGGCGGTGGGATCCTTGGGCATGCACACCAGGCCACCGCGGTCGCGCGGCGCGGCCAGGAAGGCGTCGGCTTCCGCCGTCACCGGTTCGCGCGCGTCGGGCAGCAGGCCGTGGAACAGGGCGGCGGCCGCGCCGTTGCCACCGACGCAGTAGTTGGGGAAGTTGCAGCCGAAACGGCCCTCGCCGGCGAGGAAGGGGGCCAGCGCCCGGCGCAACCGGTCGAGATCGGCCGGATCGCGGTGCAGGAAGGCCAGGCGTTCCAACGCCTGCAGGCTGAGAATGCCCATGTAATGCAGCAACTTGTGCCGGGCGACGTGGGTGTCGAAGGCGTTGCGGGCGATGCTCAGACTGTTCATGCGCTCTCCGTGCGTGATCCGGTGATGCCGGCGATGGCCGACAGGACGGCGGCGGTCGCGGCCTCCTGGGTCGCAGCGGTGGCCTCGCCGATGGGCAGGGCGATACCGAAGGCGGCGGAGAAGTGCCCGTCGGCACCGATCATCGGCGCGGCGATGCGCCACAACTCCTGGCCGGCGAAGGGGGTCAGGACATGGCCGACTTTCCGCGCCTTGGTGAGATGCTCGTGGAGCGCGTCCGGCGAGGCCCACAGGTTGGCGGCATGTTCATGGAAGGGATGACCCTCGCGGAGGGCCTGGGCGGTCGCCTGATCGACGAAAGCGAGCACGCAGAGGCCGACGGCGCTGCCATACATGGTGATCTGGTTGCCCGGCCGCTGTACCAGGCCGGGCCGGTCGCGACTGATGCGCAGGCGTACGCGCACGTCTTCGCCCACGACCTCGGCGACGTTGACGGTGGCGCTCGGAAACGTGCGCTGCAGTGCAATACCGGCCGTCGCCGCGGCGTGCAGCAGGCTGCGGTCCTGCTCCTGGGCGACCATCTCGGCCATCGCTGGCCCCAGCCGCAGACGCTGGCCGGCACCCTTCACCACGAAACCGCGACCCGCCAGGGTGCGTACGAGGTTGTGGGCGGTCGAGGTGTTGAGGTCCAGGCGCGCGGCGAGGTCGCTGAGGCGCAGCCCGCCATCACTGCCGGCCAGGGCCTGCAGGAGGTCGAGGGCGCGTTCGACAGATTGGACGGTGTCGCTACCCGCCATAGTTAAATTCATCCTTGATGTACATATGTACATCCTATATAAAAAGAGCGGAGCGCAAGACCCATGTCCATCCCCTGCCCGCTGACCCTGATCCCCAGACCCGTCCCTGGTCTGTGGTGTGTCCACGCCTACTACATCCTGTGCCCCTGGGCTGCCGACGGCCGGCTGCTGCTGGCCGGGGCCGACCGCGCGGCCGGATCCAGTGCGGTGCTGATTCAGGATGGCGATGGCCAGGTTGTTGAACGGTTTGGCGAGGACGCACCCAATGGCGGATTCTGGCACACTGGCCGTTGGCAGACCTGGGGACGGCAGGACGCGGTGGTTTCGTGGCAGGGTGGATCCTTGGCCATGCCCCGGGTCCATCGCCGGGTGCTAGCCAGTACCGCCGAGCAGGTGATCGACGGGGACATGGAAGGTGCCCCGCCACATGAAGGGCCGATTGTCTCCGGCCTGATGGGGATGCTCTACGCTGCCGGCTACGGTGACGGCTCCCTTCATGCCGAGCAGAGTCCGGTTCCCTTCGCCAACCGCGATCGGCACGGCCTGTTCCAGCTGGATTTCGTCTCTGGCAACCGACTTCTGCTCAGCGTAGCGCAACTGGCCGGACATCCGGCGCTACGCGATCGCATCGCAGCACTGGATGCCGCGCAACGTGCGCGCACTGGCGATGGCCTCACCCTGATGGCCTATTGTGTGCGCTGGAGTCCGGATGGCTCGCGCATGCTCTTCCACGTCGGTAACCACTGTGTCGACGCGAGCCGTGGTGAGCCGCGCCTGCTCTGGCTGTTCACGGCCAAGGCTGATGGCAGCGAGCCGCAGATGGTCCTCGATCTGACCGAAGGCCGGCGTGGCGTGCATTGGAGTTGGCGTCCCGACGGACAGGGCCTGCTCGGCTACGGTCCGGATCCGGACGGCGGCAAGCTCTGCCTGGCGATGGTCGAGGCCGACGGTACGGGCTACCGCAAGGTCAGCAGCCACGGCAGCGGTGGTCACCCATCGGTGTCGCCAGCCGATCCGCACCTCGTCGCCACCGACGAGAGCGGCTCGCCGCTCGGCCGCGTCCTGCTCATCGACACGCGCACCGACACGGTTGTGGCCGAGGCCCGGCCGCCGCGTTCGATCAAACCAGCGCCGCCTGGCCGCAACCCCTTCCGCGTCTGCCACCATCCCACCTGGGACCGCGACGGCCGGCGCTTCCTCATCAACACCCTGCCCGGCGACGACGCCGTGGTCTGCGAGGTCCGGCTATGAGCTTCTCCATCTGGATCGACGGCGGCATCAGCATGCCGAGCAGCGCGACCTGGCGGCAGCGCCTTTGGCTGCGTTGGGGCCGCTATCTCGCCACCCGCCACCGCGGCGTGACTCTGGCGCCGGATTGCCGGGTCCACCCTGAAGCGCGGATCAATCCGCGTGGCTGCGAGTTGTCGATTGGCGCCCGCAGCACCGTTGCACCCGGCGCGATCATCCAGGGCCATGTGACTATCGGCGACGATAGCTCGGTGCAGGCCCAGACCATCATAGTCGGTGGCAAGGGCGGGCACATCTCCATCGGCAATGGCGTGCGCATCGCGCCGCAGGTCATGATGATCGCCGCCAACCACAACTTCGCCCGCACCGACCTCCCGATCCACGGCCAGGGCTGCACCTCCGAGCCGATCACCATCGAGGACGACGTGTGGGTGGCCGGCAAGGTGATGATCACCGCCGGCGTGCGCATCGGCACCGGCTGCGTCATCGGCGCCGGCTCGGTGGTGACCAAGGATCTCCCGCCCTGGTCGGTGGCGGTGGGGGTGCCGGCGCGGGTGATACGGATGCGCGCTCCGGCCGGTCCTGATCGGTGAGGCACGAGTGAACCTCGGCAACGCGATATCGTTCATCGTTCGTCGTTCCCCATAGACACACGACGAGAAAACGGACTACATCAGTGCCATCTGGATGGTGATGGGTGTCCCTGGGCGCAACCAGCGTGGCAGCAACGACGAACGACGAACTGCGATTTCTAACCTGACCACCACCGACGAGCTGGACCTTGTCGGTCCCAGGGTCAGTGCTGTTCCCAGGTCTTGAGATCGGCGATCTCGGCGAGGGTGCGGCCGCGGGTGATCTCGGCGGCGAGGCGCTCTTCGCGTTCGGCGGTGTCGGCGCCGCGGTTGCCGACTTCGACCACCTGGGCGGCGGGGATGCGCACCAGGCCATCTTCGTCGCCGACCAGCCAGTCGCCGGGCAGGATATGCTGGCCGCCCACCGTCACCGGCAGGTCGAAGGCGCCGATGCCGCGCGGTTCGCCGGCATCGGGGCAGCATTTGGTGCTCCACAGGGCCAGGCCGCTGCGATGGATGTCAGTGAGGTCGCGGCAGGCGCCGCTGATAATTACGCCGCCGAGGCCGCGCTTGACCGCCGTCAGACTGGCCAGGCCGCCCCACAAGGCGGGATAGCTGTCGGCCGCGTCGATGACCAGGACGTCGCCGGGCTGGCAACGGTCGATGGCCTGCACCGGTTTGCTCCAGTCGCCGGGCGCGGCGATGACGGTGCGCGCCGGGCCGCACAGGCGCACGGCTAGGTTCCGGTTTTCGAGGCCGCGCAGGGCGCCGCCGCGGTGCTGGGCGTCGGACAGGTTCGGTGTCGAGACGCGATCGAGCACCTCGCGGATGCGGGCGAGCCCGACGCGCTTGCGCATGCTGGTGCTGCCGGCGGCTCCGGTGCGCATCGCCTCGATCACCGCGGCGGCGGCAGCGCGGGCGTCGGGGGCCTTGGTGATCGCACCGCCGACGATGCAGATGCGCGCTCCGGCGGCGACCGCCCGGGCGGCGGTGGCGGCGGTGAGTCCGCCGGCGCAGGACACCGGGACGGAGACGGCGGCGGCGACCTGCTCAAGCACGGCGAAGGGTTCGACGCCCTGCATCTGCTGGTCGATCGGCACATGCACGCTGACCAGATCGACGCCGAGGGCCTCGGCCTGTTTGGCGCGGGCCACCGGGTCGGGACAGGCGACGAGGTCGCAGCCGATGGCGACACCGAGGTGGCGGCCGGTGCGCACGCACTCCTCGATCGTGGCGTCGGTACTTTGGCCCAGCACCATGACCAGGTCGGCTCCGGCCTTGCGGGCGTATTCGACCTCAGTCCGGCCGGCGTCCATCACCTTCATGTCGGCGACGATCAACGCGTTGGGGAAGGCGGCGCGCAGCTGGCGGACGACCTCCAGGCCGACCGCCTTGATCAGCGGGGTGCCGGCCTCGACCAGGGTGATCCCGGCCGGCATCGCCTCGTGGGCGGCACGCAGGGCGGGTTCAAGATTGACGAAGTCGAGGGCGAGCTGGACGGCGGGACCGTCGGGAAGTTGGAGCATGCGGCAATCGGATCCTCAGGGATCGGCTGGGCAATGCCTCAGACCGGCGCGATTAGCAGCGATGCTGACCAGCGGCGTAGGAAGCCGGACTTCTCGTACAGAGCGATGGCTGGACGGTTGCCTTCCAGCACCTCCAGGCCGATGGCGCTGTGGTTGAGGCGGGCCTCGCTGGCCAGGACGCCTTCGAGCAGCAGACGGGCCTGGTGTCGGCCGCGTTCGGCCTTCGAGACGCCGATCAACTTGAGCCAGCTACGCCGGCCGCCGCCCTGCACCGCCGCTGCGCCGACCGCCTTGCCGTCACGACGCAGCAGATAGTGGCGGTAGCCCTCATTCTCGCGCTGCACCAGGTTGGGCCGGTGATGGTCGCTGTCGGGGAAGCATTCAGCGAGAATGCGCGACGCATCCTCAAGGTCGCCACGCGCGGCGGCATGCACGTCGCGGATGTCGGTCTCGCGGAAGGTGGCGAGGTTGCGCTCGTAGCAGTGCATGTCCTTCCACGGCACGAATCCTTCGGCCATCATCCAGGCGCGCAGGGTGCGATTGCGCAGGTCGACCTGGGCGCGCATCGAGGCGAAGCCGCCGTCGCGCAGGGCTCGGCGCAGTTCCTGCATGAGCACGGGCATGACGCGCGGCTGCTCGGGCGGGTCTGGGATGATCGGCCCCCACAGCGTGATCTGGTCCTCGCTGTACGGACAGATGCCGAGCACGCCGGCAAGCCGACGGCCGCTCATGGCCAGGAGGATGCCGAGCGTGCCCTTGAGGTCGCCAGTGACGGGCTCTAGGCCCATCCGGGCCGGAATGCCGCACACAACATGGCCAGCGCCCTGCGCGCTGGAAGCGAACAGGGCGAGAATGTTCGGCGCCAGATCGGGGCGCTGGTCGAGATCGGCCAGCGTATAGGCAGGCATGACCCGTCAGGATGGACCTTGGGCCGGCGTCCTCAAGCCTGAAGGGGCAAGGATGCCAGGATTAGGCCCATTCCCGGTAGTTGATCTCGTCGAAAATCGGGTCACGCCAGCGAATAGCGTGAACCGACGATGGATCCAGGCGGCCCTGCACGATCTGTTCGTACAGGCCGGTGAAGCGGTTGATGTGGTCCTTGGTCCGTCGCACCGCGTAGGGCACGGTGGTGCCGGTGGTCATGATGAACGCCCAGTCGGAGGACTGCGCCAGCAGCAGTTCGCGGGCCATCTGGTCGAGGGCCTGTCGCAGATCGCCGTCGGCCTCGGGGAAGCGGCGGGCCAACTCGACCATACGCTCCTCGGCGACGTGGAGATGGCGGTAGATCCAGTCGTTGGTCGGGTTGACCCAGACGCCGTTGTAGCCGGCGTCGCCCCAGCTGCTGGCCGACGGCTGTACCACCTGGTGGACGGGGAATTCGTTGAGGTACTCGCTGGCGGTAACCGGCATCAGGCGGTAGTCGTGGTTGTGGCAGTTGCGGAAGATGCTTTCGAGGAACTGCGGCCCCTCGTACCACCAGTGCCCGAACAGCTCGCAGTCGTAGGGGCTGACCAGCAGCGGCGGCTTCTCGATGATGCCGGCCAGCCATTTGGCCTGCTCGACACGGTGGTAGTGGAAGTGGCCGGCGTGATCCATGGCCCGGGCGTGGGCCGGGGCTGGTTCGTAGGCCTGCTTCTCGTGCAACTGCACGCGGCCGGTGATGCGGTGGTACTTCAGGCCTAGGTTGCGGCGCACCCCATCCGGATGCAGGTAGGCCTTGATCCAATTGTATTCGCCATCGTAGCCGAGGTCGCGATAGAACTCACGGTAGAGCGGGTCGCCGGGGTAGCCGCTTTCGCTGCTCCACACCGAGCGTGAACTGTCCGGGTCGCGCGCGAACGCCGCCACGCCGCAGGGGGTGTAGGCCGGGGCGTAGACGCCGTAGCGCGGACGCGGTTCGCCAAAGTAGAGGCCGTGGGTATCGACGAAGAAGAAGCGGATGCCGGCGTCCTTGAGGATCTCCTCGACTCCGGGCACATAGCCGCATTCGGCCAGCCAGATGCCGCGCGGCTGCTCACCGAAGTGCTTCTGGTAGTTGGCGCAGGCCACCCGCACCTGGGCGCGGCGCGACTCGTGGGTGTACATCAGCGGCAGGAAACCATGCGTCGCCGTGCAGGTGATCGGTTCGACCACGCCCATGTCGCGCAGCAGCCGGACGTAGCCGAGCAGGTTGCCACCGAAGCGCTCCATCACCGAGAGGCAGAAGCGGTAGTGGTCACGGTACATGTGCGCCGCGGCGGCGAAGGGCGTGTGCTCCTTGGCTGCGCATTCCAGTTCGACCAGTTCAAGCAGTCGGCCGACGCGGGCGCGGTAGCGTTCCTGCAGCATCGGATCAGCGAGCATTTCGCACAGCGGCGGGGTCCAGGTCATGGTCACGCGGGCGCGCACACCCTCGTGGGCCAGGCGTTCGAGGCGCGAGAGGATCGGGATGTAGCTCTCGGAGATCGCCTCGACCAGCCAGTTCTCCTCTATGAAGTAGGGGTCCTCGGCATGGCGCACCCACGGCAGGTGGGCGTGCAGCACGAGCATGAAATGGCCGTCGGGCATTGTTGGCGGGTTTCGCGTTTCGGGTTTCTGTTTTCGGAATTCTGGATTCGAGGCGATCGCTCACGGTGCTAGGTCATTCGGGTTCGGACTCCCGAAACCCGAAACCCGCTACCCCGCCCGCCGTCAGGCGCGCGCAGGCTTGGGCTTGCGCAGGGCGGCTGGCTTGGGCGCACCGATGAAGGCGAGAGGGTCGTGGGGCGGGGCGGGGGCGGCGGCGTTTGGTGCGATGGGAGCGCCGACGGGGTGCGCCGACTGGTCGGCGTGCTGCGGAGTTGCGCCGTGGGAGGCGGGCGGGGGCGTGCTGGCGATGCCTTCGACCGCCTTGGGCAGGCCGGTGGGCGGGGCATGGAACACGCCTTCGACCGGGTACTGCGCCTCGGCGGCGCCTTCGATGACCGTGCCACTGCCGACGCTGCGGCTGGACAGCGAACGGCTGGAGAGGGCGCGGGAGGACAGCGCGCCGCTGGAGAGCAGTTGGCCGCTGCTGACCCCGACGCCCAGGCCGAGGCCGCTGCCCGAGCCGCTGCCGATGGTGACGCCGCGCGCCAGGGCGGCGCTGGAGAGCGAGGCCGAGGACCACGTCTCGACGCCGGTGCGGGCAACGGCCAGGCTGCTTGGCTGGCCGAGGCCGGCGGCGGCGGGGGCGGCGATGGAACCGCCCTCGCCCTCCATGCCCAGCGGCCGGGCGCGGATCTGGCGGGCGTTGCGGAAGCGCTGGCCCGAACCAGATCCCAGGCTGCTGCCCAGCGACCCAGGCACGCCGGCGAGGGCGAGCAGATCCTGGAAGCTTTCATCGACCTCCATCCACGCCTCGTCGGTGCGCCAGCTCGTACCGGCCGCCGACGTGGTGATGTGGTTGCTCGTTGCGATGCGGATCAGGCGGCCATCGCTGGCGCGCAGGCATAGCTCGGCCTCGTACTCCGTGCCTGGTGCCACCGCCAGGTAGTAGTTGCCGCCGTTCAGGTCGACCTCGCGCTGCTCTGCTCCGCCCGGCCCGTGCAGGACGAGGACGGCGGTGCAGTGCCCACCGGCTTCGGCGCGGACGCGGTCGAGCGTGCCAGGGGCGACCTCCCAGTAGGCGAACACGTGCGACGGGTCCTGCACCAGCAGGACGAGGCGGTCTCGGCCGTAACCGTCGGGCACCGATAGACCGTGCTCGGCCGGCGCCGGCTGCCAGGCCTGGACCGGTTGGGGCGGAGCAGAGCTGCCGGCTGGTGCCGCGCTGGGGGCTGGCGGCTCGCGGCGCTCGGTTGCCATGATCCCGCTGAGGGCAGCTATCAGCTGGTCCTTGCGCAGTTTGGCGGAGCCGGCGACGCCGCGACCGGCGGCGAGGGCGCGCAGGTCCTTGAGGGGCAGCTGGGCGAGCTGATCGGCAGTCATGGCACGGTCTCCGTGAACAGGCGGATGTGGTCAGTGAGCAGGCGCTGGCGCTTGGCGTTGATGTCGATGCGGTCGAGCAGCCAGAGGATCGGGTCGAGATCCTGGCCGGCAGCGATCGCCCAATTGATGATGTCGAGGTTCTCCGCCCCGTCAGCCAGCATGGTTGCCGCTTGGCGCAGCACTTCGCGCGGCACGTGGAATTCCACGGTGTGCCGCGACAGCAGGCCGAAGCTCTCCTCGTTGAAGGCGCCCCAGCAGCGCCAGCCGTAGAGGTGCTCGATCAGCTTGGCCCGGGTCCAGCCCTTCCAGTAGCGGTCGACCCAGTCGATCACCGCTCCGCGTCCGAGATCGTGGGTGGCGTGCTCGCTCTCGATCCACTTGTGCCGGTCCATCGCGTACAGCGCGTGGGCG
>JBBREK010000034.1:0-24484 GCA_038203025.1 Planctomycetota bacterium | reverse complement strand
GGCGGCGCTGCCGCTGATCCGCAACGCCGGCGCCGTCTTCGTCGGCCCATGGTCACCAGAGCCGATCGGCGACTACCTCGCCGGGCCCAGCCATACCCTGCCCACCGGCGGCGGCGCCCGGCGCTGGAGCGGCATCGGCACCGACACCTTCATGAAGCGCAGTTCGATCATCAATCTCGACCAGGCGGCCTTCCGCGCCATGGCCGGGGCCGGGGTGGTCATGGCCCGGTCCGAGGGCCTAGAGGCGCACGCCCGCTCGATCGAGATCCGGCTCTGATCCCCATGCTCCTGCGCTTCAAGCCCTATACGCCGCTGATCATCTACGGCATTCTTGCTGTCGGCCTGATCGGCATCCTGTTGGCCTGGCGGCTGGTGCCCAAACAGGCGACCAGCATCCAGGTGATCGGTCCCGACGGACGTGCCAGCGGCAGCTATCAGGTGCGCGATGTTGGTGATGTGCTGCGCTACCGCTTCAGCGACGAGGTCCTGCAGGTGTTCTGGCAGGGCCGCATCGACATCTACCCGATTGGCAATGTGCGGAACGTCGAGATCCGGCCCTAAATCGCTACGGCTCGTTTCACTCGCGCTACGGCCCGCTACCTTGCAGCGCGCGCTTGGCGCACCGCAGCGCCGGCCCGGGGCCGGCCGTAGCGCGAAGCCTACCCCCCACATCCCTTCGTCTCACCCCCGGTCCGGCGTTTCACCTTCCATGCGATCGAGTTCGACTGCCATGGCGTTGGCCGGGCGGGCGAAGCGGGCCACCAGCACGTAGAGCACCGGCACCACGAACAGGGTCAGCATGGTCGACAAGGCCAGGCCGCCGATGATCACCGTGCCGATGGCCTGGCGGGCCTCCGATCCGGCCCCGGCATGCAGCGCCAGCGGGACGGCGCCGGCGATCATCGCGATCGAGGTCATGACGATCGGGCGCAGGCGTACCGCCGCGGCCTCGCGCGCAGCGGTGAGGACGTCGCGACCGGCCGAGCGCAACTGATTGGCGAACTCGACCAGCAGGATGCCATTCTTGGCGACCAAGCCGATGAGCATGACGGCACCGATCTGGCTGTAGATGTTGTTGCTCTGGCCGGTGGCCCACAGCGCGGCCAGTGCGCCGGTCGTCGCCAGCGGCACGGTGATCATGATGATCGCCGGGTGGATCCAGCTTTCGAACTGACCCGCCAATGCGAGGAAGACGATCAGCAAGGCAGCACCGAACATGATGAACTGCCCGCCGGAGGTGTCGACGTACTCCTTGGCCTGGCCGGCCCAGCTCAGCGCGGTGCTTTGCGGCAGCACCGTCGCGGCAATACGCTGCACCGCTTCGACACCGTCACCGATCGCCAGGCCCGGCGGCAGCGAGGCGCTGACGGTGACGGCGGCCCGGCGGTCGACCCGGCGCAGGTCCTTGGGCACCCCCTCCTCACGAGCCCGCACCACCGCTGAGAGCGGGACCAACTCGCCGGTCGTGCGGCTGCGCAAGTGCAGGCGGTCGAGATCGGCTGGAACCTGACGCTGGTCGCTTTCGACCTGCAGGATGACGTCATACTGCTGGCCGCGATCCTCGATGGTGGTGGCCTTGCGCTCACCGAAGGCGATCGACAGGGCGTCGCCCACGTCGCCGGCAGTCAGACCAAGCGCAGCCATGCGGTCGCGGTCGATGTCGACCGATAGCTGCGGCTTGGTCAGCTCGACGTCCTCACGCACCCGGCCGAAGCGTCCATCCTTGCGTAGGGCGTCGGCCAGGGTGGCCGACAGCTGCCGCACCCTGGGATGGTCCTCGGCCCCGACCACGACCTGCAGGCTTTGGCCGAAATCGCGGATACCAAAGCTGTCCGGATCACGGGCGAAGGCGAAGGCTCCGTTGATCTCGCGTAGCTGCTCGCTCATCGCCGCCGTCACCGCGGTCTGGCGGGTGCTTCGTTCCGTCCAGGGTTTTAAACGCAGAATGACAAAGCCTGCATTCACCGCACCCGGATTGGAGAACCCGGGAATGATCGCCAATACGCTGTCGACCGGGCCATCGGGTCCGATGAAGCGGCTGGCGAAGCCGTTGATCTGCCCGATCACCGCCTGGGTCTCCGCAAGGGTCGCCCCCTGGGGCAGTTCGAGGATGACGAAGGTGCGCCCCTGATCTTCAACTGGCGACAGTTCGCTACGCACCTGGCCGAACAGCAAGATGGCGCTGGCGCAGAAGGCGACGAACACGGCGATCACCGTCAGACGGTGGCGTAGCGCCCAGTCGAGACCCACGCCGTACAGTCGCTCCATGCCGGCCAAGGCGCGGCCGAGCCCACGGGCGACCAGACCGTCGTGGTCGTGACGATGCAGCAGCCGCCGGCACAGCACCGGCGTCAGGGTCAGCGCGACAAAGGACGAACCGAGCACAGCCGCCGCCATGGTGATGCCGAATTCCTGGAATAGACGGCCCACACGCCCGGTCATGAAGCTGATCGGCACGAACACGGCCACCAGCACGATGGTGGTCGAGATGACCGCGAAGGCGACCTGACGGGTGCCACGGGCCGAAGCCAGGGCTGCCGGCTCGCCACCCTCCAGTCGCCTATAGGCGTTCTCCAGCACGACGATGGCGTCGTCGACGACCAGACCGATGGCGAGCACGAAGGCCAGCAGGGTCAGCACGTTGATCGAGAAGCCCAGCCCCGCCATCACCGGCAGGGCGGCGGCCAGCGACACCGGCACTGCCAGCATGGGGATGAGGGTCGCGCCCCAGGCACGAAGGAAGACCAGGATGACCAACGCCACCAGAATGATCGCCTCAACCAGCGTGGCGACCACGGCCGAGATTGAGGCGCGGATGAACTGCGACTCGTCGTAGGCGACGGTCAGCGTGAGGTCCGGCGGCAGGCCAGCCTGAAATTGCGCGATGGCGGCGCGCACACCGTCGGCAACTTCCAGGGTGTTGGCGGTCGATTGCCGCACCACACCAAGACCGATGATGGGATGGCCATCGAGGAGGAAGGAATTGCGGTAGCTGGCCGCACCGAGTTCGATGCGGGCGATCTCGCCCAAACGTACCTCGCCACCGCCGTCCAGGCGCAGGACCAGGGCGGCAAAGTCCTCCGGACGGTTCAACCGGGCGTCGGCGCGCACGGTCAGCTCGCGAGTGCTGCTCTCCAAGCGGCCGCCGGGCAGTTCAACGTTCTCGGCCTTAAGCCGGGATTCGACATCGGTGGCGGTGACGCCGAGCGCGGCCATGCGGTCCGGGTCGAGCCACACGCGCAGGGCGTAGCGACGCTCGCCGCCGATGCGCACACTGGCCACGCCGGGAACGACCGACAGGGCATCGACCAGTTCGCGACGCGCATAGTCGGTCAATTGTAGAGCGTCGCGCCTGGAACTGCTCATCGCCACCCACATCACCGGACTGGCCGAGGAACTAGCCTTCGAGACCACCGGATCATCAGCGTCCTCGGGCAGTGAGCGTCGAACCCGTCCAAGCTGGTCGCGGACATCGGCGGCGGCGAACTCAATGTCACGTCCGAGGCGGAATTCGACATCGATGCGGCTGTTGCCGTCGGTCGAGGTCGAAGTGATGTTCTTCACGCCCTCGATGCCAGCGAGGACCTCCTCAATACGTTTGGTCACCTCGCTTTCGATCACTGCCGACGAGGCGCCGGTGTAGGCCGTCTGGATGCTGACCAACGGAGGATCAATGTCGGGATACTGGCGCACCGGCAGGCGGCTGATCGCCCACAGGCCGACGACGACCAACCCGATGTTAAGCACCCAGGCGAGGACCGGACGCCGCAGCGCGAGATCAGAGAGATGCACGAGCTACGGCTTCCGTTCCGCGGCCGGCACGGCGGTCTCGCGCACACGCACTGGCTGCCCGTCACGCACCATCTGCAAACCCTGCACCACGACCTCATCGCCAGGCTGGATGCCGTCCACGATCTGGACGCGACCAGGCATCCGCACCCCGGTCGTCACCGGAGTACGCATGGACTTGCCATCGGTGATTCGCCAGACGAAGGCCTCATCCCCTTGCATCACCACCGCCTCCTCGGGCACGGTGACGGCATGCTCGAAGCGCTTGGTCACCAGTTCGACAGTCAGGGCCATGCCCGGACGCAGGGCGTGATCGTGGTTGGGCAGCAGCGCCACGGCACCAACCGCCCGCGAGCTTTCGTCAGCGCCCGGATCCAGGGCGGTGACCGTGCCGGTGAAGACACGGCCCGGCCAAGCCGGGGAGCTGGTCCGGACCGCCAGGCCCGGCTTCAACGCCGCCAGATAGACCTCGGGCACGGCGAAGGCCACCTGCATCGGGTCCAACCGCGCCAACTGCACGATTGGCGTCCCGGGCGCGACCAGACTGCCAACACCGACCCGGCGAATGCCTATCGAGCCGGCGAACGGCGCCACCACCGTGCGGTCGGCGAGGGAAGCCTCGGCCAGCTCCATCGCCCCCTGCTTGGCCGCCGCCTCGGAGGCCAGCCGATCGATTTCGTCCTGACTGACCAGGTTGCGGTCGAGCAGCGGTTTGCGGTTCTCAAGCTCGCGCCGGGCCTTGTCGAATTCGGCGCGTGCCTCGCGGGCAGCAGCTGACTCCCTGGCACTATCGAGTCGCAACAGTAGCTGACCGGCTTCGACCTCAGAGCCGTTCTGGAACAGGATCTCGGTGACCAGTCCGGCCGCTTTACTGGCGACAACGATGCCATCGACGGCCGAGGCCTGCCCGAGCAGGCGCACCACCCGGTCGACCGGCTGTTCGGTGGCCGGGACGACGTCGACCAGCACCGGCTGCTGCTGCGGCGGCTTGCCCTGGGCTGGTGGACCACATCCGGTGAGCAGCAGACCCAGAGTGAAACTAATCATTCCGCGCATGCGCTACAGGTGAGCGCGGAATCTGTCGACGGCAATCGTTTCGCACCACGGGCTGTTACAGCCGCCTCATCCCCACTGGTCGGCAGCCATGGTCTTGGAGGGCCGGTGCTCCCACTCGATCCGCCGGTAGGTCAGGTCGAACTCTTCGGTCAGTTCGCGGGTCACTGGCATCTCCGGCAGAACCAGGCGATGGCCGCTGACCGTCACGTCCTGTAATCGGACGGAGAAGGCGACCTCCTCGGTACCGCCATCGACCACGTGGAGGAATTCGCAGAGCACTGAACGCAGCACCTCGCCGGTGCAGGCCGCCTGAGCGAGTTGCGGCGTCGCCGCGCCGACGTGCTTGGCCAGGGTCAACGGCTGATGCGCGGGCCGTCCACCAGTCTTGCCGCCAGCGGTGTCACGCAGGCTGCGAATGGCGGAGGTGTACGACAGCGCCATGACCACGCCAAGCTTGGAATCGCCCACCTCGCCGCGCATTCGGCCGCGCTGGCCTTCAAGGGTGACGCGCAGACTCCAGATCATCCTAGAAATCGCAGTTCGCGGTTCGCAGTTCGCGGTTCGCGGTTGTAGCGACACGTGTTATGTGTGTTGATGGTGTTCACCAAACGGGTGACCGAGTGTATACCCAATATGGTTCGTAATCGACGGTCCAACAGCGAACCGCGAACCGCGAACTGTGAACCCACTGCGGCATTTAGAATCATGGCTGCTGCTCGGCGACGATCGCCTCGGGCACGGCGAAACCGGTGAACAGGTCGCCGGCCACCGCCTCACCCATGGCGCGGCCTTCCAACTGAGCCTGGGCGCGCCACACCACCGTACCACCGGCTGCCGAGCCGTCGAACGGCCAGGTCAGGGTCCAGCCGCCGTCGCTGGCGGCACGCGGGCTGCCAGCGCGCAGCAGGCGTAGCCAGCCCCAGTCGCGGTTGGCGAACTCCAGGGTCTTCCACTCGCCTGTGATGATGCGCACGGCGACCTTGGCTCCACGCGGCTCGCCCTGGCGCAGGGTCAGTTCAAAGCGGGCATCGGGACGGTCGTAGAGCTTGACGGTCTGCGACCCGACGCCGAGCGCCAGGTCGGTGACGCCTTCGCGCTGGACCAGGGTGACGTGGCATGACGCCACTACCTGCTCGCCGCCGCCGGCAAAGAAGCCGTCGCGGATGGCGGCGGCGCGCTCGGCCATGTCGAGATAGGTGTGCGCCAGGGTCAGCGACGGCCGCCCGGCAATCAACTGGGCGCGCAAACGTTCGATCGGGGCCATGCCCTGCCACAAGGCACCGGTATGCGGGTTGGCAAAAGCAGCGAAGCGCACCAGCGGCACCTCTTCGGTCTGGTCCGCGAAGGGGAAGCGACCGGCGCAATCGCGCCGCCAGGCCGGCACCACCTGGCCGCGCCAGCCCAGTTCAAGTTCGCCGACAATGCAGCGGTCGATCGGCTGCCACAAGCCACGCACCAGTCCGCCCAGACCAGTGCGCAGGGCGTCGCGCAAGTCGTCAGGCTGCACCTCGGCCAGACGAGTACTGGCGGCGGTACAAGCCTCGTCGAAGCGGGCGGCCAGAGCCTGCACCCGGTCGAGATCGGCGACCCGGCGTCCATCGCTGGTGACGGCGAGAAACCCCTCGACGTCGCGACGTAGCTCCAGCAGCGGATCAAGCGACGGACGCGCCCAGGGTGCCCGGGCCGCTCCGCTGAGCGCGGCCAGCGCCGATGGCGGATCCAGTTCGTCCAGGGCCCGGCGCACCTGCATCGGCCAGGGCGAAGCTGGGCCGGTGGCTTCGGTGATGCGCGCCGGCAGGGCGACCAGATCGTCGGCCGGCAGGATGCTGCTGCCGGCAATCACCGCCAGCCAGACGCGGCGATGTTCGGTGCGGAAGCGCTCGCCCAGGCGCCGGGCGATCACACCGCGCTCCAGTCGGATGGACAACCCAGCGAGCGTGCGTTCGAGGGCGACCGCCTTCTCATCGACCAAGCCCGAGACCACGTCGTCCCAGGCCCGGCGGGTGAGCACCCCGTCCGGCTGCGGCCCGGGGATGATGACGCCGACGGTGGCGGAAGTTCCACCACCTGCCGTCTGGCCCCGCGCCTCGCGCAGGATTTCGTCCCAGCCCTGACGGATCCACAGTGATTCGCCGAGGTCGCGGGCGGTCGCCTCGGCGAGCTGGCGGTCGACCATCAATCTGCCCAGGCCGTGTGGCAGCAGGTCGCGGGCGAGCCGTTCGATCTGACGCCGGGCCAGCACCTCGGTGGGCCAGTCGAGCCGCGTCCCGTCGTGCTCCAGGGCGAGGAACCAGCGGCGGTCGGCAGTCAGTTCCTGGTCAAGCACCTCGGCATCCGGCAGCACCGCACCGGCAAGCATCTGGTAGGCGCGGAAGGCGGCGTACAGCCGGTCGGTGTCGACCTGCTGGGCGGCCCGTAGCTGCCCGATGGTCGACCCGATCTCCTGCACCGCCCGGTCAGCGCAGATCTGCCCGATGCGTCGGGCATAGACGGCGGCGGCGGCCTGCAGCGCCGGTCTGGTGCCAAGCGGATCGCGGGCCGCCAGTCGGCCGGTCGCCGCACCCAGCCGGTCGAGCACATCGAGGTTGCGCGGCGCATCGCCAGGATGCAGCCGTTCGGTCGCCAGTACCTCGGCCGCAGCGGTGCGTAGATCGGCGAGCTGGACGGCCGAGCGCCAAGCGCCGACCAGCAGCCACAGGCAGACGAGGATGGCTGCGGCTGGCACGACCCGCAACGCCGCGAAACGCAGCCGCAGATGCAGGCGACGCCGATCCCGGGTCGGCCGGGCCAGATCGGCATCCGCCGGCAGAACCCGCGACAGCAGGGCGTGGAGGAAGTGGCCAGTGCCGCCGGTCGACGGCGCGGCCCGGCTCTGGCCGAGATAGACGCTGCGTTCGAGATCGGTGCGCTCACCGCGCATGGTTGGCGGCGGCGCCGCCGGCACAGAGCGATGACAGCTGGCGAGATAGACACCGCGCAACAGGCAACCATCGCGTCCAGGACGGGCGAGTTGCCCGAGCAGTTCGCCCACCGGCTGGGCCAGACCATCGAGCTGGCCGGGAAACTGGAACATCTTGCGCGCCGCCTCACCGTCCCGGGCCCGCATCAGGCCGAGCGGACGGCGGTCGCGCAGGGCGGCCACCAGGGCACTGTGCTCCTTCAACCAGGTCGCGGCGGGTTGTTCGGCCAGCGGCCAGGCCAGCGTCGTGCCGAGCACCTGCTGACGCTCGACCGCGGCGAGACCGGCGAAGAAGTCCTTGTAGCCGCCGACGTGGTCGGATTTGCTCAACACAACGTAGAGCGGCGGATTCCGGCCGAGCGCCTGCGCCAGCTCGCCGCCGCGATCCCGCAGGATACCAGCGGTGGCGGCGATGTAGGTCGGCCCGCGGCGCAGCAGATCCGACAGAGGCACGCAGGCCACCACGCCGGCGATCGGCAGGCGACGGCGACCGCGCCGCAGCCGGTCGAGCCACTCCGTCCAGGCGGTCGGCGGCGCAGGCGATTCGCACCACTGGCCGGGCAGCTCGATGAGGCAGCCGCCGTCATGCCGCCAGACCTGTGGATGCGTCGAGCCGGATCCAGCACCGGCCGCGGGGCGCAGGTTCCAGGCCAGGCCGGATTCGGCCAGCATGCTGCTCTTGCCGCTGGAGCCGGCCCCGAGCACCAGCCAGCATGGGCGACCCTCGCAGGCGGCACGCAGCTCCTCCCAGGCCGTATCGGCGGCGCCATTGGCCAGGCGGCGACGCTGCGACCACCAGCGCCAGGCCAGCCAGCCAAGGATGGCGAGGACGGCGGATCCACCGATCACCGCCAAGCTTTGGACCAGCAGGCCGCTCATCGCAGCTCCGTAAGCACGGTCGCAGCGGCTGACGAGATCCACATCCACGCCGCCCACCACACCAGCAGTACAACGGCGACGGAGGCCGACGGCACCAACCAGAGTCGGTGAACGAGCGCCGGATTGGTCGCGCTGCTCTGGCCGGATGGACGCTCCGGCAGCCAGCGTGGCGACAGGCCGTGCTCGGGCAGCTGCCGCGCTGACAGCACTTCGGCGGCGGTCTGCTCGGCAAGCTGCCGTCGCCCCGCCTCGGCCGCCTCGCCAGTCATCATGCCACGATAACCGAGGGCCAGGCAGGTCTGGAAGACCTCCAAGGCATCGGCATCCGCCGTCCGCCGCGGCCGGCGCCAGCGTTCCAGCCGGCGATAGAACTCCTCGCCGGCAGAGGCGCAGGCAAACATGGTCAGCTGCAGCGGTTGGTCGAGCCACACCTGGCGCACCGGACTGCCCGGTGCCATGGCGCGTTCATCGATCAGGGCGACCAGGGCGAAGCGGGCCGCCTCGATGCCCTCAGCCTCGTGCCCGGCGCCAGCGGCGGCGGCCGCGAAATCAGCCAGCGCGGTCTCGCAGCGTGTGCGCAGGACCTGCGGATCGGCGGTGCCGCCGGGCAACGTGGTGGCGATGCGCAGGGCCTCGATGGCGTGATCGACCAGATGCATCACGCGTCCTTGAGCGCCAGGAACTCCACCCGTGCCGAGGTGAGATCCGGCGGCAGGAACACGGCGATACTGCGGGTGCGGGTGGCCTGCTCCCACTCGGGGCCCTGGGTCTCCAGGCGGAAGTAGGCGCCGCCGGGCTGGACCGGAATCTCAGGCGGCGGCACCGGCACATAGGCCAGGCGGATGCCGGGCAGCGAGGCGGCGATCAGCGCATCAAGCCGGCCCTGCGAGGCGACCCGGGCGCGCAGCGGCACATCGCGGATGACCCGCTCGGCCGGCACCTCCGAGACGATGGCGAGGAAGATCTGGGCGCCGGCGGTCACCGCCTCGGGGATGGTTCCAGCGAGTAGACGTTCCCCCACGCGCGTCACCGGCATGGGCACATAGCGGGTATGGACGACACTGCGCAGCAGTCCGCCGAGCCGCTCTTCCATGATCGAGAACGAACGGTGCGGGCGCAAGTGGTCGTAGGTCGGAAATGCCCCGGCATCCTCGCCGCCATCGAGCGCAGCGAGTTCGCCGCCAAGGGCCACCAACTGATCGTGGAGTTCCGCCGGGTGCGACCAACCGGCCTCGATGCGACCGCGCAGCAGGGCAAGGTGGGCACCGAGGGCCTGCTGGGTCAGCACCGCACCAACATCAGCGACCGCGAACTCGACCAAGCCGCGCGTGCGACTGCGCCGATGCGCCGCCAGCTCGCTGGCGCGGGCGGCGATCAGCTCCTCGATGCGCCGCAGGCGGCCGATGATGCAGGCGGCGGCATCGATGCGCAGACAGGGCGGCGCCATGTCCGCATCCAGCTCAAAACGGTCGGCCGCCGGCCGGGCGATCCGCGCCACCGGCAGGGCGGCACAGCTATCGCAGTCCTCGTGATCAAGCGCCAGACGCAGGTTGGGCACCAGCAGTTCAATCGGCCGCGGCCGCCCACCCGCGGCATCCGGCAGTTCGACACAGCGGCGACGCCAGCGGGTGCGCCGGCCCTCGTGCACACCGTCCTCGGCGACGTCGATGCCGCCCGGCGAGGGCAGCGGCAGCAGCAGGTGCACGGTCGTGCCGGCGGCGCCGTCGCTCCAGCGTTCAGCCAACGGCAGCGCGGGTGGGAGATCGTCCGGACCATCGGCGCGCACCGCCGACCCGTCAGGCATCACCGCGTCGAGGGCGGTCAACTGCAGACTGCCGGCCGCCAGGGCGGCGGGATCATGGGCCAGTCGGACGACGCCCCAGGCCAGCGGCAGGACGGCGCGCAGCACGGCAGCGAGACGGGCCTCGTTAGCGCGGTCGGCCTGCTGGAGATGCTGCGGTCCCAGCAGCAGACCCTCACGCCAGGACGGGGCGAGCGTGCTCATCAGCGTTCCGCCAGCCGCAGACCGTAGCCGGTCACCTCAATGACGCAGCGTTCCAGCCGGTCGATGGGGATCAGCAGGGTGCGCGGCAGGTCACCCTCCTTGCGCACCAGCAGTTGGACGCCAACCCAGGCAGCCTGGCCTTCCGACACCCGTACGCAGGTCGCAGGGTCGGACTGCCCGCCAGGTAGCACGGTAGCGGTGGTCGGTTTGCCGATCAGGGCCGGACCGAGGACGGCGACCGGATCGGTCCACAGGGCCGAGAATCCGGCGCTGGCGAACGTCGTGTCGTCGCGCAGCAGGAAGAAGCGGATGTCGACTGGCGTCGATTCCCCTTCCGCGTTGCGGTTCAGCGGGGTGAGGCCGCGGACCCGGGCGCTGTGCGAAGCACAGGAGCAGAGCAGCACGAGGCAGGCCAATACGATGGGTCGGTACATGGAAGGTGTTACTGTCTACCGGGGCCGGTTTCCACCGCAAGAACACGACGTCTTCTGCGTAGACCCTAGTCGAAGTGGCAATCCTAAACCCCGTCTGACAGTGCTGTGCCCGTGCTCGACCCTCTGCGCGAACCGCTGCACATCCACTGCGATGGCGATCCTGACCGACGCCTGCGCATCGTTTCCATCATCGTCGACGAGAAACTCGGCCAACCATGGTCTGCCGAGATCACAGCGGTGCAGGGCGCTGACGGACCGGCCCTTGATCCCGAGCGGCTGATCGGCTCACCCGCCAGCGTGTCCGTCACCCGCACCACCATCGTCCGCAGATCCTGGGATGGCGTGGTCACCGCCTGCACCCGCGAACCGGCGCGCACCAGTTGGCGACGCTGGCGTCTGACCATCGAACATCCACTGGCCCTGCACCGCCTCGACCGGCGCAGCCGCCTGGTGCGCGACCGCCACGCTGGCGCGGTAGCGGAGGACGTGCTTGGCGACCGGCAGCATCCGCTGCGCCAGGATCTGAGACAACCACCGCCACGTCGCGAACAGCTCACCCAATGGCGCGAGAGCGATCTGGCCTGGTGCCAACGCCTGCTGGAGGATGGCGGCATCGCCCTGGTCTGCGATGGCCTCGGCTCGCTGATCACCGATCACCCCGACGGATTCCCCCGTCTGGAGGAACCGTTGCCCTTCATCGTCCCGGCCGCCGGCAGCTCCGCCCTGATCGATCCGGCACGCCGGCCATCGGTCCGCGCCTGGAGCCGCCAACTGCGCGCCGTGGCGGAACACGCGGCGGTGCGCGACTGGAACTGGCGCAGTCCGCAAGAGCCGATCACGCGCCGGGCCGACGCCGGCGGCGTGCGCGGCGAAGCGCGCGAGGACGGCAGTCATCACCGCGACGGCGGCGAAGCCAACCGCCTGGCCGGCATCCGCGCCGAGGAACTGCGCTGCGCCCGTGAATCGTGGCAGGGCGAAGCCGACCATCCCGCCCTGTCAGCCGGACGGGTGCTACGCATCGATGCCCCGGATGAACCCGAAGCGGAGGGCTCGTGGTTGCTGACCCGGGTCCGCCATGAAGCACGCCAGGCGATCGAGACCGGGGCCGGCGAGGACGGCGGCAACAGCTACGTCTGCAGCTTCGCGGCCTGGCCCGCTGACCGGCCCTGGCGCCCGGCCCGTACCACGCCAGTGCCGCAGGTCGCCGGCCTGGTCCACGCCATCGTCGACGGCACGCCCGGATCGGTCTATGCCGATCCTGACGACGACGGCTGTTATCGTGTGAAACCGTTCTACGACGCTGACGGCAGCGCCAGCATGATGGTCCGACTGGCGACCCCCTACGCCGGTGACGACCATGGACTGCACCTGCCACTGCACGCCGGCACCGAGGTGCTGATCGCGCACGTCGATGGCGATCCCGACCGGCCGGTTATCGCAGCCGCCGTACCCAACCCGACGCATCCCTCCGTCGTCACCAGCAGTAACCGCAGCCAGTGCGTACTACGCAGCGCCGGCGGCAACCGGCTGACCCTTGATGACGCGGTGGGACGCGAGGTCTGGGAGACGGTGGCCAAGCGCGACCGGCGCAACAAGACCGGCGGCGACGACGACAGCACCGTGCGCGGCAACCGCACCGCCACCGTGGCCGGGTCGGAAACGTTGGCCGTGCAGGGCGACAGCAGCACGGTGGTCGGTCGGGCCAGCAGCGAGACGGTCACCGTAGCCAAGGCGATCACGGTTGGTGGCGCGATGCAGGTCTCGGTCGGCGGGGCGCTCAACCACACCGTCGGCGGCGCGATGGCCGAGCAAATTGGCGCGGCCAAACTCAGCGTGGTGGCAGGCAGCAGCACGCAGTCGGTCGGCGGTGACCTCGACCTGACCGTGGCTAAGGACCAACAGGAGACGACCACCGGCAAACGTCAGATGCGGGCCAAGAAGCTGCGCATCGCGGTGCAGGAGGAGTTCTCCATCACCTGCGGCAAGGCCTCGATCGTGCTGAAGAAGAACGGTGATGTGGTAATCAAGGGCGGGGCCATCACCATCGACGGCTCGGGCAAGGTAGTGGTCAAAGGCTCAAAGGTGGCGGGGAACTGAACATGCTGACCGAGGCCGCCACAACCTGCCGTTTGGATAGCGTCGACGACGACGGCACCGTGCGCATCGATGGACGCGCCGTATGCGTCCTCTCCACCGTGCTGCTGGCCGATCTGCGCCGGGCCCAGCGTGAGGCCCTGCCGGTACTGGTCATTGGCGAACCGCCAATCGTCGTCGGGGTGGTCCAGGGTCGGGCCAACGTCCCGGACGAGCGGCTGGTGCTGGAGGCGGCGCGCGAGCTGGTGCTGCGCTGTGGCGCCGCGGCCATCCGCCTCGCCGCCGACGGCGGGATCCGCATCGAAGGCACCGACATCCGCTCGCGGGCCAAGCGCCTGCAGCGCCTCACCGGGGCGCAGGTCAAGATCAACTGATGGAGGCGATCATCCAGCAGCTCGCCAGCGAGCACGCCCGTGAGGCTGCCCTGCTGTGGTCCCTGCATGACGAGGAGCCGGATGACGAGCTGTGCGAGCGAATCCGCCGGCACATCGCGGGCCTGCGCACTTGCCGTCAGCACGGCGCCGATCCGCTGGCTGGCCTCGACCAGCCACTGAGTGGCGCCGATCTCCTGCCCGCCGCCTGTCTGGAGCCAGTGTGCGCCGCTCCCGACGACGAGCTCGGCCGACGCGCCATCGCAGCTGCCGAGCAGTTCGCATGATCGACAACCGCACAGCATGGTCGGCGACTACGCTCGGCGTTTCCGACCGGCGCGGAGAACCGGCGCTCTGCGTGGTGGTCGAAGCCACCCTGCATATCGACGGTAAGCCCTGCGACGGCCAGCCTGCGATTTGCCTGGATGGTGCGTGGGACGGCGAACCGGCGACCACCTCGCCGCGCGAAGCCCCCTGTGCGACTCATCCCAAGTCCGGCACTGACTGCCTGCTGCGTGGCCATGGCTGCTCGTCCGAGATCCGCTTCCACTGCGGGCCGGTCGCAACCAGTGCCGAACTACGTGGACCGCGGCAATGGGTGCGCCACTGGTATGGCATCCGCCCCGGATCCGAAGGTGCCTTCGAACCGGTACCGCTGACCTGGGAGCATGCCGCCGGGCCGGTACCAGCAAACCCGGTCGGCACCGGTCTGGTTACCAGACGCGAACCCTTCCGCGACGGCATAGCCATGCCGTGCCTCGAACGTCACGGACAACCCCTGCGCCGCTGGGGACGTGCGGTGATGCCGGTCGGCTTCGGCCCAACCACACCGGCCTGGGCCCATCGTCGCGATCTCGATCCCTACGAACCCGCCCTGCAGCAGGTTGCCCCGCCCGAACTGATCGCCCCCTGCCTGCGTGGCGATGAGCCCTTCTCCGTCAGCGGTTGCCGTCAGCCCATGTCCGGCCACCTGCCCGGCCTGCCACCACCCCTGGTCCGCATCAGCCGACGCCAGGGCGACCTCCGGCCCGACGCCAGGCTCGACACCGTGCTCTTCGATGCCGACGCCCTGACCATCCGCCTAACCTGGCGCGCCTGGTGCCCGATCGGTGAACACACCTGGGTCGACGCGGTGGAAATCTCCTGATGGCAGCCACGGTCGCCGCCAACGCCCGCACCCTGGTGCACGCCGGTTCCAAGGGCGTGACCATTGCCTTCCCCGACGTGTGCAAGACGCCCTCGGCGCTCGGCGCTCCCTTGCCCTATCCGAACGTAGCGCGCAGCGCGGATGCCTCCAAGACGGCAAAAAAGACCACGGCCGATGGCAAGCCGGTGTGCCTGAAGAGCAGCGAACTGTCGACCTCGACCGGTGACGAACCGGGCAGCGGCGGCGGCGTGGTGTCGCAGAAGTTCCGCGGCCGGGCGCACCCGGTGAGCGCCAGCGGCGACGTCCAGGTCGAGGGCAAGGGCGTGGTCCGGGCCTTCGATCTGTGGCTGCACAACGATCGCAACACGCCGCCGTTCCCGATCCTCCAGCCGCCGCTCATTGCGCTGAAGGGCAGGGCTGAACCGGCCTGTCTGGTGTGCGGCAAGACCACCGATCCGAGCCAACCCGGTAAGCATGTGCCGGCCGGCGAACTCGACCGCCTCCACGACGATCGCGTCAAGCGCGGCGACACCGAGGGCGGCGCCTGCCTATGGGCGCATCGCGCCGGCTGGGAGGAGACCTCGTGCTGCCACCGCTGGCAGGCCGCCCAGGCGGTGCGCGCCGGTCTCTCCGCCGACTACGGCCCGCTGTCCGCCGACGCCTTCCACAATCGCCGCAGCCCCTGCTGGCATGACGTGCATCACCTGATCGCGCCACGGCTGCTGCACGCAGCCATCGACGAGGCCTGCGACGACGATGCGGCCAAGGCCGAATTCTGCCGCGCCGCGCTGCTACACGCCGGCTACAACATCAACCACGGCCGCAACCTGCTGGCGCTGCCGCTGCTGCCGCGGGACGCGCGCCGGTTCGCCCTGCCGCGCCGGCTGGTCCTTGACGCTGCGACCGTGGGGATCCCAGCGTCGATCGCCGGGCCGTGGGAAGGCAAGAACGTCTACGACCTGATCATCGCCTTCCTGCTGAAGCCGCTCATGGTCGCGCTGGCGGTCTGCTACCGGCAGGAAGCCTGCGCCAAACCAGGACCAGCGCCGGGTGCCGTCGCCAAGCTCGCCCTGGAGACGCTGTCGGACACCATCCGCACCATCATCTGTCTGCCCAACAAGGCGCTGGGGATGATCCGGTGATCAGTCTGCTCGCCCATGGCCTGGCCAGTCCCCTTGGTCCGGCCGACGTCGCAGCGACGGCGATGGCGGCTGGACTGTCGCGGGCCGAGCAACTCGATCATGCGCCGATGCTGGGCATCGGTGCAGATGCTGCACCGGCGGTAGGCCACGCGGTTCTACCGGATGGCGATCATCAGCAGCGCTGCCAGCGTCTGCTGGAGCTGGCCCGTAGCGAACTCGGTCCGTGCCAGCCCGATGCCGTACTGCTGTGCCGCCCGCTGCCCGACGAGCTGCGCTGGGGCCCAGATGGCATGCCGACGCTGGACGCCGACGAGGTCTTCGCTCTCGGCCACGCCGCCCCGGCCGCCGCACTGGTGCGTGCCGAGGAACTGATCACCAGCCGCGGTTGCCGTCGCGTACTGGTTGCCGCCGTGGACAGCCTGATCGATCCAGACTCGCTGGCCTGGCTGGCATCGGACGAGCGGCTGCGCGGCCCGGAAACGCCGGACGGCGTCGCGCCGGGCGAGGCCGCGGCATGTTGGCTGCTCGGGCCGGCCGATCCTGGCGCCCTGGCCCAGGTCGAAGCCAGCTTCGTGCACGGTGACGAACGCTCTGCTCTAGCCGACGCTGAACGATGGCTGCAGGCGGCCGGACGGGATCCAACCGGTCGCGACTGGGTCGACCTCACCGGCGAGCCGTGGCGGGCCCGGGCCTGGGGCACAGTGGCGCACCGACTGGGACGTCAGGACGAGATCATCCCGGCCGACAACTGGGGAGATCTTGGCGCGGCCAGCCTGCTGGCAGCCGGCTGCATCGCGGCGCGACCGGCGGTACTGTGGAGCCTATCGACGGACGGGTCGGCCGGCGTCATCCGGCTGCGCTGAATCAGGACCGCCCGCTTCAGGAATGGTCCCATCCCGGGCTGAAGCCCGCGATCCTGCAAGGCATTCCAGACCCTCAAGGACCAGCCAAGGACGGTGCTCTGCGCCAGGCAGCAGACCTGCAGCACCGCCGCCGGTGACCACGACGCGATCAATGCCGGTCTCCGTCTGCAGCCGCCGCAAGCATGCCACGACCATGGCGGCGTGTCCGATGCCGATACCGGCGGCAATGGCGTTGGCGGTGTCGAACTGGGCCGCCCGCGCGCCACTGTCCGACGGCTCGACCTGCGGTAGAGCCGGCGCGCGAGCCAGCAGGCCGGCGACCATGGCGTGCGGACCGGGCAGGATCAGTCCACCGGCGAAACGGCCCTGGTCATCCCATGCGGTCAGGGTGGTCGCAGTCCCAGCATCGACGACGATGGTCCGTGCCCCGGCCGCCAGTCCGGCGACGATGCGGTCGAGACCCATTGTGGCGTATTGGCCGACCTCCGGCAGCGCCAGGTCGGGACCGACGACGCGCACCGGCCCGCGGAACGCTGCCCGCACCACGGCGCTGGTGGCGGCAGAGCCCGGCAGCACCAGCAGTTCGCCACCAGGATGCCGCTCAAGCCAGGCGGCGACGGTCTCGGGCTGCAGGCGCACGCGCTCGGCGCCGCAGGCCAGCTTCACTGCCGTGTTGCCGCAATCCGCGAGGATCACGCCTTGCCGGTGCTGCCGAATCCGCCCTCGCCGCGGGTGGTGCCGTCGAGGTTCTCGACCGCCTGCCATTCGAGGCGTTCGACCTTGGCGAGGATCAACTGCGCGATGCGCATGCCGCGGGTGATGATCATCGGTTCCTGGCCGAGGTTGACCAAGGCGACCTTGATTTCGCCACGATAGTCGCTGTCGATGGTGCCGGGGGCGTTCATCACTGTCACGCCGTGGTTGGCAGCCAGACCGGAACGCGGGCGGATCTGGGCCTCGAAACCGGCCGGAATGGCGAGCTTCAGGCCAGTCGGGACGAGGATCCGACGACCGACGGCCAACTCGACCGGCTCGGCGAGGGCCGCCAGCAAGTCGATCCCCGCCGAACCGGCGGTGGCGTAGGCGGGAAGGGGCAGACCGCTGAAATGCGGCAGACGGACGACCTGGACCTGGGGCATGGGCCTGAAGTCTCCCGACCCTACGCAAGCAGCAACTGGTGATTCGCCATCCCCTCAGATTTCCAGCGCTGCTCTTGACCCCCTACGCCCCCAACCTACAGAGATGGGCCAAGCGAGTACCGCGAAACCCTGTGGCCGATCCTCTCGCACTCCAGACCGCCGATGGCGCCTCCCAGGTCAGCATCGCTGACCCGACCGGCGAACCCATAATCGCTCCCCTGGTCGAAATCGGCCCTACCCAGGCCGTCGTCGACACCGCTGTCGAATTCGAGCCCAACGCCTACCTCGACCTGACCCTGCAGCTCAAGGGCCAGCCACCGCGCAAGTTCTTCGCCCACGTCATCGGCCGCGAGGAAACCGGTGTACGCATCCGCTGGATGCATCTCGACCCGGGCGAGGAGCAGAAGCTCAAGGGTCTGCTGGCCGCCTACGCCCGCACCTCGACCGGCCAAGGGCACGGCACTAGGCGGGTGATCAAGCCGAAGAGCGAGACCTTCACCCCCTTCGGGGCCCAGCCCGAAGTGCAGATGCCAGCAGCGCCGCCGGAACACAAGGCGACGCGCCGGGTGATCAAGCCGGGCAGCAAGGCTGCTTCAGAGCAGGAAGCGCCGGAAGCTGAAACTGAAGCTGAAGCTGAAGCAGAAGCGGAAGCGGAGCACGAGCCAACTGCGGCCCAGCCCGGCGAGGATTCCAAGGCCTCGCCGGTGGTCATCGCCTCGACCGACAAGTTCGAGCAACTACGCCACATCGAAGAGGTCAAGCCGTCAGCTGCGCCTCCGGTGTCGCCGATCCTCGGTGCGGTGAAGGCCGGCAGCCCGGAGGCCCCGAAGCCGGGTGAAAGCAGCGCCAGCGGTCGCGCTCGCACGATCAATAAGGATGGACGGATGGACGTTGGAGCGGCGATCCGCTCCAAGGCCAAGACCGTCCGCGCCAGCGAACTCGCCGCCCGCCACGACAACGTGCGCGTGCTCAACATGGCGACGATCAAGCTGCTCATCCAGGAGGCAGTGGAGGAGGCGGCGACGCACCTCACCCGTGCCCTGGGCGAGAGCGAGCGCAAGCGCCTGATGGAGGAGGCCGAGGACAGCTTCAAGGAGCGCCTCAAGGCCTTCGAGCTGGACAAGAAGGACGCCGAGGAGAAGGCGCGCGTCCTGCAGAAAGACCTCAACGCCGCCAAGGAACTGCTTGAGCAGGAGCGCAAGCGCTCGATCGCCGCCGATCAGTTCACCGTCTCGGAAGCCGGTCTGGCCGAGATCGACGTGCGCATGATGACGATCATCCAGCGCGCCGTCAGCCGCGGCGAGGCCGGACCCGAGCTGGAGCTGAAGCTGCGCGAGATGATCGCGCACATTCTCGACACCGAACGCGAGAAGCTCAAGGAGAAGGAGCTCTCGGCGCACAACGAGAAGATCGCCCTGCTGGAGAAGAAGGTCGCCCGCCTGGCCCACAGCCTGGATTCGACCGAGAAGGAGCGCGACGAAGCCCGCCAGATCGCCGAAGCGATGGAGAAGTACGGCATCACCGCGGCGGAGGTGAAGAACAAGTACAAGATCGGCCTCGACGGCGAGGATCCGAACCGCGAGCGTAAGCTGGCGCTGATGCGCGAACTGGTCGAGCAGAACCGCGAGCTGCGCAAGCAGCTGGGCATCAAGACCCGCGATCCTGACGAGGTCGCCCGTGAAGTCGCCGAGGAGGCCAAGAAGGCCAAGGCGGACGCCGAACAGGCCAAGTGCGAAGCCCTGGGTCTAGACGAACCGACCGACGCTCCGACCCCCACCAGCGCACCGATTGCCGTAGTGCCAACACCAGAGTCCAAAGCAGCTGAAGCCCCGGCTGCTGAACCGGACGCGACCGACGCGACCGAAGTCGGCCCGACGATCGACCCAGACGACCAGCCGTGGGAGCCGTCCGCACCTAGTGCGCCGGCGAAGGCCGCAGAAGAGGATGAACGCGGCGTGAAGATCCTGCGCGACTTCAAGCAAGCTGAGCCCCCACCCTTGCAGATCCTCGACCAGCCCGACGAATCCGAGGAAGTCCTGGTCGATCCCGATGATCAGCCCTGGGATGGCTCCTCGGGCAAGGCCCCAGGGACCTGACCCGCATCACTCACCAGTTGCCGGACATGCCGTCCGACAGACCCCCAGACCGCTCCCCGTACCTACACCAATCACCCGAAGGAACCAAGCATGTCCGACACCGTCTATCTTGGCATCGACCTCGGCACCAGCCGTACCTCGATCACGACCTCCACTGGCGTCCGCGAGACCGTATGGTCCTACGTCGGCTATCCCAAGGATCACGTCGCGAAGAAGAAGTTCGGCGGCCGTGACATCATCTACGGCAAGGAAGCCCTCGAAGGCCGCCTCGCCCTCGACCTCTACCGCCCGATGGCCGGATCGTCGATCAAGCACAAGGGCGCCCAGGACGATGGTAAGCGCAAGAAGGCGATCAAGGACCTGCTCGAGCACGTCGTCGGCGCTGCCAAGATCCCCAAGGGCGCCACCGTCTACGGCATGATTGGCGCGCCCGCCGAAGCCAGCGTCGAAGGCAAGGCCACCATCCTTGAGGCTGCCAAGGACTGCATCGACTCGGTGATCATCTGCTCCGAGCCGTACGCCGTCGCCTACGGCCTTGACCACATCGACAACACCCTGGTCATCGACATCGGTGCCGGCACCACCGACCTCTGCCGCCTGCACGGCACCATGCCGAAGCCTGAGGACCAGCGCACCCACGAGATCGCGGGTGACGCGATCGACCAGGAGTTGGCCAGCTTGGTCAAGGAGAAGTACCCCGAGGCGCAGTTCTCGATCAACATGATCCGCTCCTTCAAGGAGAAGCACAGCAGCGTCTCGACCAACATGGACCGTGCAGTCGTCGAGATGCCGGTGGCCGGTAAGCCGCAGAAGTTCGACGTCACCGAGCTGATCTACAAGGCCTGCTACACCCTGGTGCAGCCAACCGTGGCGGCCCTGCAGGATCTGATCTCGACCTACGACCCGGAATTCCAGGCGCAGATGCGCAACAACATCCTGCTCGGCGGCGGTGGCTCGGTGATCAAGGGCCTCGGCCTAGCTATTGAGAAGGCCCTTGAGGAGTACGGTGGCGGCCACGTCACCACGGTCGAAGAACCGCAGTTCGCTGGTTCCAACGGCGCCCTGAAGTTCGCCCTCGACATGCCCGCTGAGTTCTGGAAGGAATTCAAGAGCGGCCGCCAGCCGGCTGCTGAATAATCCCGATCGGCATTCTGACTATTCGCATGCACCCGGCGGGGTTCCCGCCGGGTGCATTTTATTTCAGCGGCCTGGGACCGCGCGCCGCTGGCGCGATGCCTTGCAGGCGTCGCGGCGCGCCCGCGGCGCGCGGTCCCAGGTCACCCGCAGGCGAGCAGTTCGCGTTCGACGGCGGGCGGCGTCCCGTCCAGCCGCAGGTCGCGACCCAGGGCCTGCGCCCCAAGTGGCAGCCCCGGACTGCCATGGACCAGCAGATAGAGACGCCAGCGCAGACAGGGCGGCAGACCGCGGTCCAGAGACTCCCGCAGCCGGGCATGGTCGGAGCCATCCGGACGCAGTCGGGCGGCACGCGCCGCATCGACCGGGCCAAGGGTGATCCGGCAACCGAACTCCACCGCCGAGACCTCCTCACCGAGCATCTGGCCCGAACCCAAGCGATGCCGGCCGAGGACATTCCCAGTGCCAGGACCGCTGGGCAGGCTGCCGCCGGTGGCCGCCTCGACGCGCACCCGGCAGCCGGCGACGGCGGCCAGTCGCTGCGCCAGGGCATCGGCACTGCGGCCATCGCACAGGCGCCCGGCCAGACCACGCTCGGCTGGATGCAGCGGCAGGGGTCCGGCAAGCCGATCAAGCGACTCCGCGTGCGCCTCGGGGACATCGACGGCCCGGCGTCGGACCATGGCGACCAGCAGCCCTAGCAGGCGTTCCTCGATCGCGGCGTGCACCCCGGCTGCGGCGCTGTCCGCTGGCAGCTGGGCCAACTCCTGGGCCATGGCTGCGGGCAGCGGCGAGCTGGGCCCGGCCAGGCCAAGCACCGCCGTACGCACCTCGTCGACGGTTGCCGATAACACCTCGTGCGACTGCACAGCCAGCGAACGCGGACCGCACAGGTGCGCCTCGGGCAGGGCCTCGACGGCGCGCAGCAGAGGGAAGCGCCGCGGGCCAGACAGCACGGCACGCTGCAACCAGGCGACGCTCATCCTAGAAATCGCAGTTCGCGGTTCGCAGTTCGCAGTTCGCGGTTGCAGCGACTCACGTTGTGCGTGTTGAGAGTGTTCACCAATCGGGTGACCAAGTGTAAACCCAAAATGGTCCGTAATCGATGGTCCAACCACGAACCGCGAACCGCGAACCGCGAACCCACTACGGCATTTAGGCTCATGCCTCGGCCCCGACGCAGCGCGCCGGCCAGTCGAGATCCTCGCCGCTGGTACTGCAATGGGCGCGCAGCGCGGTCACCGTGCCGAGCGGAGCCAAAGCCGCGAGAGCCTGTTCGAGCACGTTGCCCAGCAGCCACGCAGCCGCCGTGCCGCCAAGCCGCTGCTCGTCGAGGCGTAGTTCGGTGATCCAGGCACGCGCGGCGGTGGCTCCCAGCGGCACGGCGGCATGGCGCTGCTCCAGCCCCAGCACCGCCGAGGTCACGCGCAGCCGGCCGCTGCGACCCGCCGCTTCCTGCTCACCGCGCCGGTCGTGCAGATCGAGCAGCTGGCGCAGGTCATCGAGTGTGCGTATTCCGCCGGTCGCCAGACGCAGTCGCCGGGCAAGGGCCTGGACGCGCCCGACACCATGCGGAGCGGGCACCAGGCGCGTCGGTGGGGCGAGATTGCGGAAGCTCAGCGAGCCCGGCACCTGGATGGTCGGCACACGCACATCCCCGGCACCCAGGCGCGCGCAGCGTCCACCGTCATGCGCCAGCACCTCGGTCATCAGCACCTCGTCCTCGGCATCAGCATCCAGCGGACCGATGGCCAGTTGGACGCCGCCGAGGGCCGCGTGCAGCTCCTGCCAACACGGCCCACCGGTGCTGGCGGCAGCCTGCGGCCAGATGCGGTCAGAGCGGCTGCGACGAGAACCGCGCACCCCGCGTACCGCCCAGACCTCGGCGCCAGGATGCCGACCGACGGTCAACTCGCGTTCGCGCCAGGTGCCGTCGACCAGCAGCGGTTCGGCCTCGGCGGGCCATAGATTTACCGCCGGCACGCAGCCGAAGTGCAGGTCCTGGACGCCGGCGCCGCGCAGCTCGGTGGGTAGCCGATCAAGCTCGGCGACCAGGCGCAGACCGCGTTCGCCGGCCTGTACGCCGAAGCCAGGCGGGCCAGCGATGGTGACGAAGCGCGACAACTCGGGCCAGGCCAACGCCTCGGCGAGGATGGCGTGGCCGCGCGCCAGACCGGGATCGTCGGGCAATACCGGCGAGGCGATCCCCGGGCCATGCCAGGCCGAGGTAAGCGGCACGATGCGACCGGCGGCGGTGACCGCGTGCAGGCTGCGCGGTGCCGCCAGGGCATGAACCAGGGCGCGGGCCAGCGGCGCCTCGCCGCAGGCGTGCAGGCGCAACTGCGGACCAATCGCCTCTGGCACCGCTCCGTCGGGCAGCGCGAGATGCACCTCCAGGCGCGGATGGTCGCCCGGATGCAGCTCGATCGCGCTGACCGTGACCGCCGGCACCTCGACATCCCAGGCGAGGCGGAACCGACACGGCTCGCCATCAACCGCCACGCTGTCGACCGCGACCCCGGCGGCGAGGCGCTCGGTCTGGCGCAGTTCCCGCTGGCCGGCGAAGCGCAACACGGCCACAGCCGGCAGCGGACGCAAAGCGGTCGGCAGCAGGGCGGCGCACAGCCCCTGGGCCAACTCGTCGTCGACCGCACCGGCGCGCTGCCGCAGGCGCGCGGCGAGAAAGGCGACCCCTTCGAGCAGGCGTTCGACATCGGGATCGGTACCTGGTTCGCCCAGCCAACGGGCCGCGTCGGGATGGCTTCGGGCGAAGCTGCGCCCGGACTCGTGCAGCCAGCGCAGCTCATCGCGATAGAGCTGTTCGATCATCGGGCCACCGCCAGACCGCCGGCAGCGGCCGGACGTATCGTCGCACCCAGGGCATCGCCGTCAGCCCGACGGGCGCGCACGGTGAAAGCCACGGTCCCGTCTCCGCCGTCCTGCACTGCCACCTCGGCCAAACGTGGTTCACCGGCGCGCAGGCTGGCGGCGATCGCCAACTGCAGACTGCGACGGGCCTCGGCATCGGGCTGCCAAGGTGGTTGCACCGGCAGGCCGAGTTCCGGCCGGATCGGCGTCTCGCCATGACGGATGGCGAGCAGCCGACGCAGGTCGTCAAGCAGATCGTCGCCGCGCCCCGAGAGCCGGCGCAACAGGCGGGCCGCGCTCATGCTGGAAATCGCAGTTCGCGGTTCGCGGTTCGCGGTTCGCGGTTGTAGCGACACCCGTCGTGTGTGTTGATGGTGTCCACCAAGAAAGTGACCAATTGTAAACGTGGCATCTCAGGGGCTCCGCCCCCGCGGCCCTGCGGGCCTGCCCCCACGAGCTTTGTCGCGGCTCGGTTACGTCGCACGGCTCCGAAACCGTGGGTGGATGG
>JBBREK010000033.1:0-25297 GCA_038203025.1 Planctomycetota bacterium | reverse complement strand
AACACGCCCGCGGTGTCGTTGCCGACCAGGCCGCTTAACGCGAGTTCTTCCGCCAAGTGGACCACGAAAGGCCGGAAACCGACCCCTTGCACCCGGCCACATACACGGATCCGCCAACGCATGCCGGCACCGTCAGGCACCCCCGACGACAGGCAACCCCACCGCTTCCCAGCCGTGTCACAGGCCAGTCTCGACATGACACCCAATGCAACCTTGACCTATCGTAGCCGCATGGTACTCGGGAGTGTCCATATCCGTCGATGCATCGATGCTGTTTTCCTGAAATGTTGCAGGTGATGCAGGTGATGCAGGTGATGCAGGTGATGCAGATGTTCCAGACGTAGCAGATGTTGCGAACGTTGCAGCACACGCTCTTTCCGACCAGGCCAATTCAGGACATCCGGATCCGGAGATCGCCATGAACTGCTGGGAATACAAGCGTTGCGGCAAGGAAGTCACCGGGGGAAGCCCCGGCGAGCCGCCCTGCCCGGCCGCGACCTGCCGTGCCGCCAACGGCATCCATTACGGCAACAATGGCGGTCGAGCCTGCTGGGCCCTCGACGGCACCCTCTGCGAAGGCACCCCTCAGACGGTTAACGAGAAGATCCTCGACTGCTCGTCCTGCGCCTTCTACCTGCAGGTCCACCAGGAGGAGACCGACAATCTCCTCAGCCAGGACCAGATCCGCAGCCTGGCCTACAGTCCACCCGCCTCGCGTCCCCTGGAGCACACATGATCTCCCCTTGCAGCACCTGCACCTGTACCGAGCAGCCCGACAACACCGAACTGCTTGCCCGCCTCGATGCCGCCATCAGTGAGAATCGGCGCACTCCGGGGGCGCTCATCCCGGTGCTGCAGATCGCCCAAGGCATCTACGGCCATCTGCCTGACGTCGCCATCCGCCGGGTCTGCGCCGGGCTGGAGAAGTCGTACAGCGAGGTCGCCGGGGTGATCAGCTTTTACTCGTTCTTTTCCACCCAGCCGCGTGGCAAGCACACCATCCGCATCTGCCTTGGCACCGCCTGTTATGTGCGCGGCGCAAAGAAGGTGCTTGAGACCTTCCGCCAAAACCTCGGCATCGACGTCGGTCAGACCACGCCCAACCGTCAGTTCACCCTCGAAGTGGCGCGCTGCCTCGGTGCCTGCGGGATGGCTCCGGCCTGCCTGATCGGCGACGACGTCCATCAGTCGATCAAGCCGAGCGGCATCCCCGCCATCCTCTCGCGTTACGCCTGAACGGGAAACGACCATGTCCAAAGTCACCAGTATCTCCGTCTGTGCCGGCGCCGGCTGCGTCTCGGCCGGTTCGATGGCTGTCAGCGCCGCGCTCAAGGACGCCATCGCCACCCGCAAGCTGAACGTGCGCGTGGTCGAGACCGGCTGCCTCGGTCCGTGCGTCGGCGGTCCGGTCGTCCTCTGCCAGCCCGATGGCATCCTCTACCAGAAACTCGCGGTCGCCGACGTCGCTGAAGTGGTCGAGAAGACCGTGATGCGTGGCGAGGTGGTCGAGCGCCTGGCGTGGAAACGCGCCGGCACCGAGGCCCCGACCCCACTGTGCGCCGACGACCCCTTCTTCAACCGCCAGGTCAAGATCGCGCTGCGCAACTGTGGCGTGGTCGATCCGCTGTCGATCGACGACTACATCGCGCACGGCGGCTACGAGGCGCTGAACAAGGCCCTGGGCATGGGCCCGGACGCGGTCATCGCCGAGGTCAAGAACAGCGGCCTGCGCGGGCGCGGCGGGGCAGGCTTCCCCACCGGTCTGAAGTGGGAGTTCTGCCGCAAGGCGAAGGGCGACGTCAAGTTCGTCCTGTGCAATGGCGACGAAGGGGACCCGGGCGCGTTCATGGATCGCAGTCTGCTGGAAGGCGACCCGCACAGCATCATCGAGGCGATGATCATCGCCGGCTTCGCCATCGGTGGCAGCCAGGGCTACCTCTACGTGCGGGCCGAATATCCCCTCGCGGTCGAACGTCTGGGCATCGCCATCGGTCAGGCGCGCAAGCAGGGCTTCCTGGGCCCAAACATCCTCGGCAAGGGCCTGAACTTCGATCTCGAGATCCGCATGGGCTCGGGCGCCTTCGTCTGCGGCGAAGAGACCGCGCTGATGACCTCGATCGAGGGCAAGCGCGGCGAGCCGCGTCCGCGGCCACCCTTCCCGGCCCACTCCGGCCTGTGGGGCAAGCCCAGCCTGCTCAACAACGTCGAGACCTACGCCAACATCCCCGCCATCCTGAACAAGGGTGCGGCGTGGTACGCCAGCCATGGCACCGCCAAGTCGAAGGGCACCAAGGTCTTCGCCCTGGCCGGCTCGATCCGCAACACCGGCCTGGTGGAAGTGCCGATCGGCATGCCGCTGGGCGACATCATCTACGAGCTCGGCGGCGGCGTACCCAACGGCAAGCGCTTCAAGGCGGCGCAGCTCGGCGGTCCGTCTGGCGGCTGCATCCCGCGCCAGCATCTGGATGTGCCGGTCGACTACGAGTCGCTGTCCGAACTCGGCGCGATCATGGGTTCCGGCGGCCTCATCGTCATGGATGAGGACACCTGCATGGTGGACATGGCGCGATTCTTCCTCGACTTCGTCCAGGATGAGTCGTGTGGAAAATGCCCGCCCTGCCGCATCGGCACCAAGCGCATGTTGGAGATCGTCACCCGCATCTGCGAAGGCAAGGGTGTCGAAGGCGATATCGAGCGCCTGGAAGAACTTGGCAAGCAGATCCGCGAGACCTCGCTGTGCGGACTCGGCCAGACCGCGCCCAACCCGGTGCTGTCGACCATCCGCCACTTCCGCTCGGAATACGAGGCGCACATCCGCGAGAAACGCTGTCCGGCCGGCGTCTGCGCCGGCCTGGTGCGCGCGCCCTGCCAAAGCGCCTGCCCGGCCAACGTCGACGTGCCCGGCTTCATCGCCCTGGTCGGTCAGAAGAAGATTGCCGAGGCCCTACGCCTGCACCGCGAGCGCAACCCCTTCGCGGCGGTGTGCGCCCGGGTGTGCTTCCACACCTGCGAGGACAAGTGCCGGCGCAGCATGGTCGACGACGCCGTGTCGATCCGCGGCGTGAAGCGCTACATGGCCGATGAAGAGGTCACCACCCAGCTGCCCGAGGTGCGTCCCAACGATACCAACGCAAGCCGCAAGGTCGCCATCGTCGGCGCCGGCCCGGCCGGCATGGCCTGCGCCTACTTCCTGGCCCGTCTCGGCTACAAGCCGCAGATCCTTGAGGGCGAGTCGCGCCCCGGCGGCATGCCGGTGCAGACCATCCCGGCCTACCGTCTGCCGCGCGAGATCCTCTCGCAGGAAGTGCGCATGATCGAGCGCATGGGCGTCAACATCGAGACCAACCAGCGTCTCGGTCGCGACTTCAGCCTCGACGATCTGCGTAACCGCGGCTTCGAGGCGGTCTTCCTTGGAGTCGGCGCACCGATCGGCACCCGTCTGGGCGTGCCCGGCGAGGAAACCCCCGGCGTCGATGACGCGATGCGCTTCCTGCGCGAGTACAACATCCGCGGCTCGGCCCCGGTCGGCAAAGACGTGGTCGTGGTCGGTGGCGGCAACGCCGCGATCGACACCGCCCGCACCGCCATCCGCCTGGGTGCCAAGACGGTGACCGTGCTTTACCGCCGCACCCGCGACGAGATGCCGGCCTACGCCGAGGAGATCGAGGAGTCCGAGCACGAGGGCGTGGTCATCAAAGTGCTGACCGCCCCGCTCGAAATCGTTGCCAAGGACGGCAAGGTCGGCGGCGTACGCTGCCAGCTGATGACCCTGGGCGACTTCGACCGCAGCGGCCGCCGTCGGCCCAAGGCCGCCAGCGAGGCGCCCTTCGTGGTGCCCTGCGATCAGGTGATCACCGCCATCGGCCAGACCCTGGACAGCAAGACGCTGCTCGGCGCCCTGCCGGTCGCGGTCGGCAAGGACGGCTTCATCATCGCCGACAAGGTCACCGGGCGCACCAGCGTCGACTGGCTGTACTGCGGCGGCGACGCAAGCAGCGGCCCGTCGTCGGTGGTCGAGGCGGTGGCGGCCGGCGAGCGTGCTGCGGTCGCGATCGACGCCCAGCTCACTGGGGCCGAGCACGCCTTCTGGCGTGCCGACGTCGCCTGTAACGTGCCCTTCAATCCCGATGACGAGCCCTCGCACGTGGCCCGCGCCAAGATGCAACTACTCGCGGTCGACCGCCGCTGCGGCAACTTCCGCGAGGTGGAACAGCCGTGGACTGAATCGGTGGCCTTGGCCGAAAGCGGCCGCTGCCTGCGTTGCGACTACCGTGAAACGACCTGCTTCAAATAAGAGGTTCCGATGCCCAAGCTGACCATCGACTCCACCAGCGTCGAGGTGCCTGAGGGCACCTCGATCCTTGATGCCGCCCGCAAGGCCGGCATCCGGATCCCGTCGCTGTGCCACCTCAAGGGCGTGCAGACGATCGGCGCCTGCCGCGTCTGCCTGGTCGAGGTCGAGGGTGCGCGTACCCTCGCCGCCTCGTGCGCCATGCCGGTCGCCGACGGCATGACGGTGCGTACCACCACCGCCAAGGTGCGGCAGGCGCGCAAGACCGTGGTCGAACTGCTGCTCTCCGACCACGGCGGCGACTGCCAGACCTGCGTGCGCTCTGGCGACTGCGAACTGCAGAGCGTGGCGCGCGACCTCGGCATCACCCAGGTGCGCTACGAAGGCGATCGCCACTGCCGCCTGGTCGACACCAGCACCCCAGCCTTGGATCGTGACTCGTCCAAGTGCATCATGTGCCGGCGCTGCATCACGGTATGCAACGAGGTGCAGGCGACGCGGGCGCTGTGGGCCCAGGATCGCGGCTTCCAATCAGTCGCCGCCCCGGCCTTCGGCAAGAGCCTGGCCGAGGTCGCCTGCGTGCAGTGCGGCCAGTGCGCCGCCGTCTGTCCGACCGCCGCGATCACCGAGAAGGACCACATCACTCCGGTGTGGGCCGCGCTCGCCGACCCGACCAAGCACGTCATCGTGCAGACCGCGCCCGCGATCCGCGCCGGCCTGGGCGAATGCTTCGGCCTGCCCGGCGGCACCCTGGTGACCGGCAAGATGGTAGCGGCCCTGCATCGCATCGGTTTCAACGGCGTCTTCGACACCAACGTCACCGCCGACCTGACCATCCTCGAAGAGGGTACCGAACTGCTCATGCGCCTGAAGAAGGCCCTGGTCGACAAGCAGCCGGTCGCCCTGCCGCAGTACACCAGCTGCTGCCCGGGCTGGATCAAGTTCGCCGAGTACTACCACCCCGACACCTTGCCCAACCTGTCGACCGCCAAGTCGCCGCAGCAGATGTTCGGCGCTTTGGCCAAGACCTATTACGCCGCGAAGATCGGCAAGAAGCCCGAGGACCTCTACGTCGTCTCGGTCATGCCCTGCACAGCCAAGAAGTTCGAGGCGCAGCGCCCCGAGATGAACAGCAGTGGCGTCCAGGACGTCGACGCGGTGCTGACCACGCGTGAACTCGGCCGCATGATCACCCAGGCCGGCATCGACTTCCTGGCCCTGCCGGACGAACAGATGGACCAGCCGCTGGGCATCAGCTCGGGCGCGGCCGACATCTTCGCCAACACTGGCGGCGTGATGGAGGCAGCCCTGCGCACGGTGTGGTGCGTGGTCACCGGCACGCCCTTCCCGTTCGAGAAGATGCACGTCGCCCCGATCGCCGGCCTCGAAGGCGTGAAAGAGGTCTCCTTCACCATCCCGACCGCAGTGCCGGACTGGAAGTTCCTCGAAGGCGTGACCGTCAAGGTGGCGGTGGCGCACGGTCTGGCCAACGCCGACCGCCTGATCCGCAAGATCAAGGCCGGCGAGGCCAGCTACCACTTCATCGAGGTGATGGCCTGCCCCGGCGGCTGCATCGGCGGTGGCGGCCAGCCGCGCTTCACCGACAACGAAGTACGCGAAGCGCGCATGCAGGCAATCTTCGCCGAAGACGAGGGCAAGCAGATGCGCATGTCGCACGAAAGCCCGATCGTCGCCCAGCTCTACAGCGAATTCCTCGGCAAGCCGCTGGGGGAGAAGTCGCACCATCTGCTGCATACGCATTACGCCGCCCGTCCGGTGTTGTAGAGCGGTCGGCTTCAGCCGGCCGCGGGGCAATGAGTTCGCTGGATCGCCGCCAGTACTCTCCGAGGCTATCGCCATGAGCGATCTGGTGCGCATCAGCATGACCCTGGAGAAGCCGTTATTCGAGCAGCTGGAACGGCTCACCGAGGCGACGGGCGCGGGGAACCGCTCGCGCTTCCTCCAGGACCTGCTGCGCACCCACCTGGCCATCCGCGCCTTCAGCGCCGGTGGGCCGATGCACGGCACCATCACCCTGGTCTACCGCCACCACCAGCGCGACCTGTCTGGCACACTGGTGCAGATCCAGCACGACAGCGCGGTACGCATCCTTGCCGCCACCCATGTCCACCTCGATCACGACACCTGCATGGAGGTGCTGCTGACGCAGGGCGACAGCCGCGAGATCCACCGCCTCAGCGAGCAGTTCCGCCAGCTCAAGGGCGTCGATCAGGTGGCGATCAGTCTGGTCAGCGCCGGCTAAACCTGGGACCGCGCGCCGCTGGCGCGCGGTCCCAGGATACCAAATATTACGTTTTGACTTTTCGTAATACCAAACACCGTTGCGGCCCATGCACGTCCCTGACGGATTTATCAGCGGGCCAATCAACCTCGCCTGTGCCGCTATTGCCATCGGTGGCATCGGCGTCGCCCTGGCCCGTATCCGCGGTTCGCTCGCCGAGCATCAGGTCCCCCTCCTTGGCATGACCGCGGCCTTCGTCTTCGCTGCGCAGATGCTCAACTTCCCAGTCGCCGGTGGCACCAGTGGCCACTTCCTCGGCGCCACCTTCGCCCTCGTGCTGCTCGGACCCTGGGCGGCAGGACTGGTCCTCAGTCTGGTGCTGATCGTGCAATGCCTGCTCTTCGCCGACGGCGGCCTCACCGCCCTGGGCACCAACATCATCAACATGGGTGTGATCGGCGTCGCCGTCCCGGCCGTCGTGCTGGCGCTGCTGCGCGCCGTCCTGCCGCGTTCGCGCGGCGCCACACTGACGTCCATCGGCGTCGCCTCCTGGCTGTCGGTGCTGGCGGCGTCGGCCGCTTGCGCCCTCGAGCTGGGCTTCTCCGGCCATCCCATCGGGCCGGTGCTGACGGCGATGCTCGGGGTACATGCAGTGATCGGGATCGGCGAGGCGCTGATCACCATCGCCGTCGTGTCGAGCGTGCTGGCGGCCCGCCCTGAACTGCTGCCCGACCTGCGCCAGGTGGAGGCCACATCGTGAACCGCACCTTCCTCATCGGCGGCATCGCCGTCTGTCTACTCCTCGCCGGACTGGTTTCGCCATTCGCCTCGCCGTATCCCGACGGCCTTGAACAGGTCGCGGAAGGCAAGGGCATCGAAGCCGCCGGGACGCCCACCTGGAGCGCCTCGCCCATCGCTGACTACGCCTTGCCCGGCATCAAACGCGAAGGTCTCGCCACCGGCCTGGCCGGGATTCTCGGCACGCTGGTCGTGCTGACCGCCGGCTGGGGCCTGGCGCGACTGATCCGCCGCCGCCCGGTCTGATGGACGCCCGGCTCCGCCTCGTCTCCTGCGCCGGCTTCGTCCTCATCGTCGTCAGCGTCCCGCCGCAGCGTCTCGATCTCCTCGCCGGCCTGGCCATACTGCCGCTGACCGCCGCCATCGCCGCACGCGTGCGACTAGCCGTCCTGCTCCGCCGTCTGCTGCTGCTGGCGCCGTTCGTGCTCGTTGCAGCCGCCGCCCCGCTGCTGCGCCAGGGCGGCCTGGACGTCGCCGCAGGCCTGCTGGCGAAAGCGGCGCTCGGCTGCAGTGCCCTGGTCCTGCTGGCCGCGACCACGCCGCTGGAACAGTTGCTCGCTGCGCTCGCCGCCCTGCGCTGCCCGCGCTTCCTCGTCCTCCAGCTCGGGCTCACCGCCCGCTACCTGCATGTCCTCGGCGAAGAGGCGACCCGCCTACGGCGCGCCGCAACCGCACGCGGCTTCGCCCCGCGCCACCTGCTGCAGGCGCGCATCATCGGCGACCTCGCCGGCGCCCTGTTCCTACGCAGCGTCGCTCGCGCCGAACGCGTGCACGCCGCGATGCTGGCGCGCGGCTTCACCGGTGACCTGATGCTGCCCGAGACACCCCGGCTGCGCCCGAGCCAGGCGCTGCTGGCCACCGCCGTGCTCGCTGCGGCCCTGGCGTGGCGGCTATGCTGGATCTGAACGGCGTCGGATTCCGCTATCCGAATGGGACGATGGCCCTGGACGGGATCTCGCTGCGCGTGGGCGATGGCGAGCGCGTCGCGGTGCTCGGCGCCAACGGCGCCGGCAAGTCGACCCTGCTGCAGCTGCTCAATGGACTGCTGCGCGGCAACGGCGACATCGCCGTCGACGGTCTCACCCTGGCCTCTGGCACCCTGCGCCAGATCCGCCAGCGCGTCGGCCTGGTCTTCCAGGATCCCGACGACCAGCTGTTCTGTGCCAACGTGCGCGAGGACGTCGCCTTCGGCCCGCGCCAGGCCGGCCTCCCCGCCGAAGCGGTGGAGGAGCGGGTCCGCGAGGCCCTGGCCGCCATGCGCATCACCGAACTAGCCCTGCGCCACCCGCACCACCTCAGCCTCGGCCAGAAGAAACGAGCCGCCATCGCCGCCGTCCTCGCCATGCGCCCGTCGCTGCTCGTGCTCGACGAGCCGAGCGCCAGCCTCGACCCGCGCACCCGGCGCGAGCTGATCGCCCTGCTCGCAGCTCTGCCCTGCACGCTGCTAGTGGCCAGTCACGACCTGGCACTGGTGCGCGAGCTGTGTCCGCGCGCCATCATCCTTGACGCCGGCCGCCTCGCCGCCGATGCCGCAACTGCAGCACTGCTCGCTGACACCACATTACTCGCCCGTACCGGGCTATCCTAAACGAAGCGCAGCCGCACCTCGCGGGCATAGCGTTCGCGCAGGACGCGGGCCAGCTCGCGCAGGAGGTTGCGGCGGATGCCCAGCTCGATCGGCAGGCTGGGGTCCTGGTGCGCCTCGTTGATCCGCGTGCCGACCACCAACTCGATGACGTCGCTGTCGAGCAGCAGGTCGGCGAGACGGGTGGCGCCATTGTCGCGACCGGCCGGCCAGGGCGGGCCGGCCACCAGCAGCCGAACGCAGTTGGCGAGGGTGATCATGCCCTCGGTGACGAGGTCGACGCCGTCCAGGGTCGCCATCGGCGGCACTTCGGGATCGACTTCACCGAGAGCGATCTCGACCGGCCGGCCGAGACGGCGACCGATGATCTCGGCGGTGGTGCCACCGCAGATCGCCACCCGGCCGGCCGGCGTCGCGACCAGCCCGGCGATCTCGCTGTCGCTCGCCTGGTCGTACGGCGGCCCCGTGATCAGGGTGAGGCGTCGCGGCCGGCGCAGTTGGACGACACAGCAGGTGATATCGTCGTGCGGGCGGCCGCCGTCGACGGTACGGGCGGCGGCGACGACGCGGCCGGCCAGGGCCCGGGCGGGCAGCTGCGGATCGCCTTCCAGCGCCCCGGTGACGCAGGCGAGCAATCCGTCGGAACCCCAGCCGAAGGGCAGGTCAGCGCGGCCCATGCCGGCCTGGGTCACGCCATCAGAAACGACGATGAGACGGTCGTCCTCGCCGAGCACGAGTTCGGCGCTGCGCAGGCTCCGCTCGTCACCAAGGTCGATCTCCTCGGCGGCGTAGGCCGCCGGCACGCCGCCGCGCACCAGCACGGTCCGGGGGTTGCCGTTGTTGATCACCCTGGCGCGGCCGTCGTCGGCGACATCGATGACGGTGAATGTCGAATAGCCGATGCGGCGCACCGAGCACACCGGCAGGGTGCGGGCGATCAGCTCAGCACTGCGCCGTATATCGCGGCCGGCGGCAATGTGGCTGGCGGCGATGGTGGCGGTCAGGGTCGACAGCACCGCCGCCTTGACCCCGCTGCCCAGGCCGTCGGCGAGCACACAGACCAGGCGCCCCTCCTCGGGCAGACGGCGTACCACGACGGTGTCGCCGGCCACGCCCTTCCCGTGCTTGGCGTTGCCGATCCAGTCGACATCAAGGAAGAGTTCAGCCGGCTGGAGCATCGCCGTCACCACCGTACGCCTCGACGATCTGGCCGAGCAGCCCCTCGGTTTCGGCAGCGTTCTCACCAAGCAGGTAGGCGATGCGCTGCACCGTCTCCAAGTGCTTCGCGATCGCCTCGCGGGCGCGGCTGGCGACCTGCGCCCGACTCATCGCCGGTGCCGTGATGTCGACCAGTACCGCTCCGACCACCCGGCGCGGATCGATGGTGAAGATCGAGCCATGCAGCACGCGGCCGCCCAGGTGAAAGTCGTGCTCCAGCAACTCGCCCTTGCCGTCCAGGACGTGGCGGACCTGGCGGGCAAAGCCTGCGACCTCGGCGAGCGGTACGCCGCTCAGCCCGCCGTCGGCGAAGCGCGCCTCGGCCCCGACCAGCACGGCAAAGTTGCGATTGCACTCGACAATGGCCAGGCCTTCGTCGACCAGTACCGCTCCGGCCGGCATCGCCGCTAGCAGAGCGTTGGCCTTGCGCTGGGCAAGCTGGCGCATCCACGTGACGCACTGGCTGGGCTCGGAACGGCCGGCGCACAGCGCCTGGGCAAAGTCGCGGCACGAGTCGTAGCCGCAGCCGGCGCAGTTCAGCTCGTCCTCGGGAGCGTGCTTACCGATGCGAGCCAGGGCCGCGGTCTGCGCCTGGAGATCCGCCGCCGGCTCCACGACGCTGATTGGCGGCCAGGCCAGGCCAGCCTCGACCGGCGGATACGGTGCGGCGTCGCCGGTATCGCTGGCGGAGAGGACGCGGGCCCGGCGGCGCAGCAGCCCGTCCCGCGCCGTCATGCCTGGTCCGTTGACGCAGCCGCCGGCGCAGGCCAGCGTCTCAATGAACATACCCGCCGTGTCCAGGTCCAGTCCGGCCAAGGCGAGGTCGAGGTCGGTGATCCCCGACCACGCCGCCAGGGCGCCGTCCCCGCCATGGGCGCGGATCGCAGCAAGCATGCCGCCTTCGACAGGGTAGGCGGCACCCTCGGCCGCCACGCCAAGGACGAAGCCGTCGCCGGGCTCGGGCTGCAGCGTCGCCGGGGCGATGCCGGCCTCGTCGAACCAGCGGCGCAGGTCGGCGAAGGTGATGGCAGCGGCAAGCAGCTCGGGGAAGTCGTCGGATTCGCGCTTCTTGGCCACGCACGGCGAAATCAGCACGACACTGGTGCCCTCGCCATAGGCGGCGTGCAGCATGCGGGCATGCGCCAGCGCCGGCGAGGCCACCGGAGTCAGTGCCGGGGCCAGTGCCGGCCGGTGCTTGCGGATGAAGTCGACCGCCGCCGGGCAGGCGCTGGACAGATGCAGACGCTGCGGCTGCTCACGTTGCAGGGCGGCGACGGCGGCGCTGACCGCGCGCGCGCCCAGCGCCGTCTCGCTGGCGCTGGCGAAGCCGAGGCGACGCAAACCCGCGATCAACTGGCCAGGCTGCAGGTCGGGGAACTCGGCGACCCAGCTCGGCGCGACCGAGGCGATCACCGGGCCGGCCTGGAACAGCCTGCGGACCTCGCCAAGATCGTCGCGTATGCGCTTGGCCTGGGCAGGGCAGGCCGCGACGCAACGGCCGCAGGCGATACACGTCTCGGGCCGCACCCGGGCGTGGCCGCCGCCAACCTCAATGGCCTTGACCGGACAGGCGCGTAGGCACTTGTAGCAGTCCTGGCAGGAGGCCTCCTCGGTGTAGATGGGCGAGTGGCGGTCCATGGCAGGATGTTGCCTTCCTTCCTATTGCAGCGGTATCGTCGAGTGTGGTTTCCGCCGCGGCATGCAGCGCCAGCATCGGCACACCGCCACTACGCGGTGATCGTACGCTCAAGCAGGGCTTTGAGCGTGCCAGGATCCGGCGCGTGGTGCTCGACGCCGTCGATCAGCACATTCGGACCGCGTACGCAGGTGGTGCCGCAGCGGTGCCCGCGCACCACGGCCTGGCGGCCGCTGGCAACCAGCCAGGCCTGGACCAGCGCGGGGTAGCCGGCCGCCCCCCGCGCATAGCACGACGATCCCAGACAGATCTCTATCGTATGCACCGGGCCAGCTCCGCGTCGATCACCGCCATCACCTTGTCGATGGTCGCGCCGGTGACGATCTGCTCGCCGACGCGGACGTTTGGACCCTCACCGCAGCGTTCGAGGCAGAAGGTGGCGCGGATGTCGACCCGCTCAGTAAGCTGCCGATTCTGCACCGTCGTGACCAGGGTGTTGACCAGGTTCTGCGACTTGCGCAGGTGACAGGCGGTGCCGAGGCAGGCCATGACCAGTAGCCGGGCCGGGCCGGTGCCGGTGTGACCATCGTCAGTGGTCAGCAGCAGGTCGAGGTCGCCGATGCGTCGGCGCGGATGATAGCCGGTATGCAGTTCCTCGTGGGCCTGGTGGCCGCCAATCTCACCGAAATGCTCGCGGTAGAGCTGCCGCACCTGATCGTTGTCGGCGGCGTTGCGCAGCACCTCGGCGCGGTCAGCGGCAACGATGCCCTTGGCGCGGTGGGCGCGCACCGCGTGGTCCTGACTGACCGGCTGACCGGCACCGCCGATGCAGCCACCCGGACAGGCCATCACCTCGACCAGATCGTACGCTGCGGTACCCGCCTTGATCTCCGCGAGCAGCCGGCCGGCCTCGCCCAGACCGCTGACTACCGCAACGCGCACCTGCCGTCCGGCGATGTTTGCGGTCATCTCGCGCCTGCCGTCGCCATCGTGCAAGGTGGAGAACTCGGCATGACGCAGGCGGCCGTCGCCGAGCACTGCGTCAGCGTAGCGCAGCACCGCCTCGGTGACGCCGCCGCTGTTGCCGAACAGCACGCCGGCGCCGGTCTTGTAGCCGAAGGGCATGTCCGGCGCCTCCGGTTCGAGGGTGCGGATGTCAAGGCCGCCAGCGCGGATCAACTTGGCCACCTCCTGCGTGGTCAGGACGATATCGACATCACGTTGGCCGTCCTGGCTGAACTCGGGTCTGCCGGCCTCGAACTTCTTGGCCGTGCACGGCATCAGCGAGACCACAACCAAACGCTTGCCGTCCACCCCGAGCCGCTCCGGCAGGATGCGCCGGGCGAGTGAACCAAACATCTGCTGTGGGCTACGGCAGGTGGAGAGCTGCGGCAGCAGGTCGGCATTGAACTTCTCGGCATAGGCGACCCAGGCCGGGCAGCAGCTGGTGAACATCGGCAGCGGCCCGCCATTCTTCAGGCGATGGACGAACTCGTTGGCCTCCTCGACCACGGTCAGGTCGGCGGTGAACGAGGTGTCATAGACCTGATCGAAACCGAGGCGCTTGAGCGCCGCGACCAGCTGGCCGAAGTTCTGCGTACCGGCGGGTAGGCCGAATTCCTCGCCCAGGGCGACGCGCACCGCCGGGGCGATCTGCGCCACCACCACGGTCTGCGGATCCGCCAGCGCCTGCCACGCCGCCTCGATGTCGCTGGCCGGGGTCAGCGCGCCGGTCGGGCAGACCCGGCTGCACTGGCCACAGTGGACGCAATCGCCATCGCCCAGGCCGACACCGAAGGCCGGCTGCACCACCGTGCCGGCGCCACGGTTGGCGAAGTCGATGGCGCCGACGCCCTGCACCTCGCTGCACATGCGCACGCAGTCGCCGCACAGGATGCACTTGCCAGGTTCGCGGTGCACGGCCGGGCTGCTGCGATCGTGCGGCATCGGCTTGGCCGTGCGCTTGAATCGCACCTGATCGACGCCGACGCGGACGGCCAGCTCCTGCAGGCGGCAGTCGTTGTTCTTGCTGCACGTTGGGCAAGAGCCCTCGTGGTTGGCGAGCAGCAGCTCCAGGGTCAGCTTGCGCATCTGCCGGATCTCGCGGGTGGCGGTCTTCACCACCATGCCGGCCTCCGGCACGATTGAGCAGGAGGAGTGGATGCCCTTGCCCTCGATCTCGACTAGGCACAGGCGGCAGCTGCCGTAGACCGACAGTTCGCTGTGGTAGCAGAAGGTCGGCAGGTCGACGCCGCTGGCGCGGATCGCCTCCAGCAGGTTGCGTTCGCTGCCGTCGATCGCGACCGGGCGGCCGTCGACGGTGATGGTCTTGGTGGTGGTCGCGGTGGTCATGCGATTGCCTTCAGTTTGCAAGCGGTGATGCAGGCACCGCAGTTGATGCACTTGGATTCGTCGATGACGTGCGGCTGCTTCTTCTCGCCGGAGATAGCACCGACCGGGCAGGCCTTCAGGCACAGGCCGCAGCCCTTGCACTTGGCAGCGATGACTGCCGGCGGACTGAGCGCCTTGCACTGCCGGGTCGGGCAGCGCTTGTGCAAGACATGGGTCTCGTACTCGGCGCGGAAGTAGCGCAGGGTCGACAGCACCGGGTTGGGCGCGGTCTTGCCTAGGCCGCACAGCGAGGCGACGCCGACGGTCTTGGCCACCTGCTCAAGCAGATCGAGGGTGTCCTCGGTGGCCCGGCCCTCGGTGACGTCCGTGAGCAGGGCCAGCATCTGCCGGGTGCCCTCGCGGCAGGGCACGCACTTGCCGCAGGACTCGTGCTGGGTGAAGCCCATGAAGAAGCGGGCCACATCGACCATGCAGGTGCGGTTGTTCATCACCACCATGCCGCCGGAGCCGACCATGGCGCCGATGCCGCGCAGCGAGTCGTAGTCGATCGGCAGGTCGAGGTGCTCGCGGGTCAGGCAGCCGCCAGAGGGACCGCCGATCTGCACCGCCTTCAGACCTTCTTCCCCGAAGATGCGGTCGCCGTCAGTGACGCCGCCGCCGATCTCGAAGACGATCTGGCGCAGGGTGGTACCGAAGGGTACCTCGATCAGGCCGGTGTTGGCGACGTGGCCGGTGAGGGCGAAGGTCTTGGTACCCGGGCTGCTCTTGGTGCCGAGTCGGCGGAAGGTCTGCGCGCCCATGCGCAGGATCAGCACCGACAGCGCCAGCGTCTCGACGTTGTTGATCACCGTCGGCTTGCCCCACAGCCCGCTCTGGGCCGGGAAGGGTGGCTTGGGACGCGGCATGCCGCGATGGCCCTCGATCGAGGCGAGCAGCGCCGTCTCCTCGCCGCAGACACAGGCGCCAGCGCCTTCCATCACCTCGATGCGCAGACCGCGCCCGGTGCCGAAGGCGTCGTCGCCGAGGATGCCGGCGGCAGTGGCGTCGGCAGCCGCCTTGCGGATGCGCTTGACCGCCAGCGGGTATTCGGCGCGGACGTAGACGTAGCCAGTGCTCGCACCGATGGCGCGCGCGGCGATCATCATGCCTTCGATGACGGCATGCGGATTGCCCTCCATCACCGAGCGGTTCATGAACGCGCCCGGGTCGCCCTCATCAGCGTTGCACACGATGTATTTCAGCTCGCCGGGTTGCTGGCGGGCGATGTCCCACTTCCTCCCGGTGGGGAAGCCGCCGCCGCCGCGTCCGCGCAGGCCGCTGGCGAGGATCTCGGCGCAGACCTGCGTCGGATCCATCGCCGTCCACGCCTTGCGCGCCATCTGGTAGCCGCTGCGGTGCAGGTAGGCGCGCAGGTCGTCGGGATCGATGACGCCGCATTCGGCGAGGACCAGGCGCTCCTGCCTGGTGTAGAACGGGATGTCGGCCTGGCCGGTGCAGCGGCAACCGTTGGCGTCGCGATAGAGCAGACGTTCGACCCGGCGGTTGGCCACCAGGGTCTCGGCGACGATCTCGGGGACGTCGGCGAGCGTGACCTTGCAGTAGAGCAGGCCTTCCGGCGCGATGGTCACCAGCGGACCCTGCTGGCAGAAGCCCTGGCAGCCGCTGGTGGCGATCGCCGTCCCCGGCTTCGCGTCGTCGGCCTTCAGTTCGACCAGCACGGGCAGGCCGGTCGCCTCCAACTGGCGGACGAAGGCGTCGCGGATGGCCAGCGCCCCGGCGCTGATGCAACCGGTGCCGGCGCAGATGACAACCCGGCGCGTAGCCGCGTCGTAGGCCGTACCGTAGGCGGCGCCGACGGCGTCGATGTCGATGGTCTTCACGGCTTCACCTCCTTGGCGCGGATGGCATCGACCAGGGCGGCGCCCTTGTCCGGGTTCATGCCACCATGGACCTCATCGTCGCAGACCACGACCGGGGCGAGGCCGCAGGCGCCGAGGCAACTCACCGTCTCGACGGTGAAGAGCATGTCGTCGCTGGTCACCTGGCCGGCTTTAAGGCCGACCCGGGCGCGAATGGCGTCGAGGATGGGAATGGAATCCTTGACGTGACAGGCCGTACCGTCGCACAGCTTGATGATGTGCCGACCTTTGGGCACCAGCGCGAAGTGGGCGTAGAAGCTGGCCACGCCGTAGACCTTGGCGGGCGACAGGCCGAGCGCGGTGGCAACGTAGGCCATCACCTCGCGCGGCAGAAATCGGTACTCCTCCTGCACCTCCTGGAGGATCGGGATCAACCGGGCCGGGTCGCGGCCATGGTGATCGAGGATGGCGCAGACGCGGGCGAAGCGTGCTGGCGCCGTCGCGGCCGGAGCCGCCGGGATGGTGCAGGTCGTGGTCATGTGGTCCTCGGAATGCGCCGATGGGGTTCGGTGGCAAGACGGTGCGACAGGACGGCCAGGCTTTGCGCCAAGTCGACGTGCTCGATGATTACGCCTTCGGCGGCCAGGGGCCGCAGAGCGGCGAAGCTCCAGATGCCCTTGAGGCCGGCCTCGACACAGGCTTCCAGGCCGGCCTGGGCGGTCGCCGAGGGCAGGGCGAGGACGCCGAGCATGATGTGCATGCGCCCGACCAGTTCGGGCAGCTTGCTCATCGGCATCACCGGCTTGCCGGCCACCAGGGTGCCGACCACCGCCGGATCCGGATCGAAGGCGGCAACGATGGTGAGCCCGCGCTCGGTGAATCCCTCATAGGCCATCAGCGCTGCGCCCAACGGCCCAGCCCCGATGAGGAAGGCCTCGCCGGTGTTCTCCCAGCCGAGGAAGCGCGCCACGCCAGTCGCCAGTTCGGGCAGATCGTAGCCTACCTTGGGCCGACCCGGCACACCGCAGACCGCCAGATCCTTGCGCACCTGGGTGGGATCGAAATCAAGCGCCTCAGCCAGATGGGTGCAACTGACCGTCGTGCGCCCTTCCTCGCGCCACTTGTCAAGTAGGCGCAGGTAGAGGGGCAGACGTCGCAGGGTCGGGACGGGGATGGCCGTGGTCATGGCTGGGGCTCCAGGGGGCGCCACATGGCGCGCTGTCTGGATCGCATGCCGCAGCGTGGACCGCAAGCCTGAGGACTCGACCGCGGTGGGGTCGGTTGGCGTCAGGGAAGGATGGGGAGGGAGCTCTGACATGACAGTGTATCGGTATGTTTTTCTCTATACACCCGCATTCTGCCCGTCCCATCTAATAGAGAAATTATTCTCCTTATATGCGCCGTTTGGCACCCAACCCGTGTGCCTACCGCATGATCGGATTACGTCCGTTGAGCCAGCCCTGTGACCCGGCTGTCATGTAATGTATTTATTAGCATATATTTATGACTCACAACTAGGCCTGCCGTCGTCGCTCTTTGCCGCGTACCGTAAAGGCCTCTTCAATGCGGACCTTGCATCCGACACCGTTCGCTCGCAGCATCATGCGATCAAAGAGCTGGGTCTTTCCAGCATTTTCCGGATAAAAAGGTACGTAGGTATTCATGAAGCCGGTGGCTGCAGCCCCGTCCCCCGTCCAGAGGCCCTTCCTGTGCACATCCTGCTGTTCCTCATCCTTTTCCCCCTCCTCCCGGCGGCCCTGCTGGCCGTCGTCGGCAACGAGGCGGTGCGTGGCCTGATCATCCGGGCCTCGGCCCTGGTCATCGCTGCCGCCTCGATCGCGGCGGCGACGGTGTTCCTGGGCAAGCCTGCGGTCGGCTTCGACCTGGCCAGCATCGGCGTCCCGATCCATGCCGTCGACCTGACACTGTTCACCTGCGAGGCCGTCCTCGCCCTGGCCATGGTGGTGATGTGCGTGGTGTGGAAGACCAGGCAGTGGTGGATCCCGGCCCTGATCCTGGCCCAGTTGGCGATCATCACCGTGGTCGAGTTTGGCGGCCAGGCGGCACCGGTGGCACAGCAGCTGCGGGTCAACGACCTGGCGATTATCATGGTGCTGATCATCGGCATCATCGGCTCGGCGATCACCGTCTTCGGCGTCGGCTACATGCGCGACTGGGTGCACCACCATCACGGCGACCCCGATCGGCGCCGCGAGTTCTTCTCGGTGATGTTCCTCTTCCTCTCGGCGATGTTCGCCATCGTCCTACTCAACCAGCTGTCGTGGATGTTCCTGTTCTGGGAGATCACCACGATGGCCTCGTTCCTGCTGATCGGCCACAGCCGCAGCCAGGAAGCGACCGGCAACGCCTTCACCGCGCTCGGCCTCAACACCCTCGGCGGTACCGGCTTCGCCGTCGCCTTGCTGTGGCTGACCCATCTGGCGCCGGAGAGTTCGCGCACCCTCGACCTGACCGTGCTGCTGGCCCTGGGGCAGGCGGCGATGATCCCGGCCTGCCTGATCGCGGTCGCCGGCCTGGCCAAGGCGGCACAGCTGCCGTTCTCGCGCTGGCTGCTCGGCGCCATGGTCGCGCCCACCCCGGTCTCCGCCCTGCTGCACTCCAGCACCATGGTCAAGGCTGGGGTCTTCGTCCTGCTGATCTTCGCCCCGGTCTTCCACCACACCCTGCCCGGCTACCTGCTGGCGTGCCTTGGCGGCGTCACCTTCCTGGTCACCTCGCTGGTGGCGATGACCCAGAGCAACGCCAAGCGCGTGCTCGCCTACTCGACCATCGCCAACCTCGGCCTGATCGTCATGTGCGCCGGCGTCGGCTCGCCCGAGGCCGTGTGGGCCGGCATCATGCTGCTGATCTTCCACGCCGTCGCCAAGGCCCTGCTCTTCCTCACCGTCGGCTCAATCGAGCACCGCATCGGCTCGCGTGACATCGAGGACATGGACGGCCTACTGGGCGTGCGTCGCGGCTTGGCCCTGTGCCTGATCATCGGCATCTGCGGCATGTTCCTCGCCCCCTTCGGCATGCTCATCTCGAAGTGGAGCTGCCTGGAGGCGCTGGCCAACGTCGGCGACTTCCCGCCCCTCCTCGCCGTGCTGCTCGCCTTCGGTTCGGCCCCGACCCTGGTGTTCTGGACCCAGTGGCTGGGCAAGGTCATCACTGTCTCGCCCGGCCGACCCGGCGAGGGCGCGGTGCCGCGCGACGAGTCCCTGGTCCTCGGACTGCTCGCCGTCCTCACCCTGGCCGCCACCCTGTGCTTCCCCATCTTCGCCACGCACGGCGTCGAGACCTACCTCGCCGGCGTCTACGGCGCGGTCAACCCGATGCCGGGCAGCATCCTGCTGATCATGTTCATCATGCTGGGCATGATGTTGGCGCTGCCGTTGTTCTACTTCCTCCTGCCCAAGACCCAGACCCTGGTCGCGCCCTACCTCGCCGGCGCCAACCTGCCGGGCAACCGCAGTTTCCGCGGCTCGCTTGCCGACCAGCCGATCAGCAACGGCAATTACTACCTGCACAAGCTGCTGCCCGAGCAGCGGCTGATGAACTGGTCGATCGTCCTCGCCTGGGTGCTGCTGGCGGCATTTGCCGCCGTCACCGCCGGCTTCGTGCCGATGGTCGCCTCAGCCGCCAGCGCCGTCGCCAGCGCCACCGCAGCGGCCGCCGCCGAGGTCGCCCCGGTGCTGCTGCCGACCCACTTCGCCGTCTGGCAGATCGTCGCCGCCTGCCTCGCCTTCATCATCGGCGCACCGCTGCTCGGCGGCCTGCTCGCCGGCGCCGACCGCATCCTCACCGCGCGCATGCAGGGCCGCGTCGGGCCGCCGCTGCTGCAGTCCTTCTGGGACGTCGCCAAGCTGCTGCAGAAGCGGCATGTCGCGGTGAACATGCACCAGAACTTCTACGTTCTCGGCTTCCTCGCCTTCACCGTCGCCTCGGGTTGCATCTTCTTCGCCGGCGGCGACCTCCTGCTGACCATCTTCGCTTTCACCGTCGGCGGCATCTTCCTCGTCCTCGGGGCCTACGCACCGAACAGCCCGTACAGCCACATCGGCGCCCAGCGCGAACTGATGCAGATGCTGGCCTGCGAACCGATGCTGCTGCTTGGCGCCCTTGGTCTGTTCTACGTCACCGGCAGCTTCAACGTCTACGACCTGATGTCGACCGGCGCAAAGTCGGTGGTGTGGTTGCCCGGCGTGCTGGTCGGCGTGCTCTTCATCCTCACCATCAAGCTGCGCAAGAGCCCCTTCGACCTGTCGACCTCGCACCACGGCCACCAAGAGCTGGTCAAGGGCCTGACCACCGAGTTCTCCGGCCCGTCGCTGGCCCTGATCGAAGTCGCGCACTGGTACGAGAACGTCTTCATGCTCGGCCTGATCTGGGTGTTCTTCGCCTGGAACCCGTGGATCGCCGCCGCCGCAGTCGTTGTCACCTACCTCGCCGAGGTGCTGGTCGACAACAGCAGCGCCCGGTTGACCGTCACCAGCATGTTGCGCTCGTCGTGGACCGTCACCCTGGTCTTCGGCGCCGCCAACGTCGTCGTCCTGCCCTACCTTATCCGCGCGATCCGCTGAAAGAACGCCATGAGCGCCTTCGCCAAATCTCCGTGGGTCCTCCACTACGCCGCGACTAGCTGCAACGGCTGCGACATCGAGGTGCTGGCCTGCCTGACGCCGCTCTACGACGTCGAGCGCTTCGGCATCATCAACACCGGCAACCCCAAGCACGCCGACATCCTGCTGATCACCGGTTCGGTCAACGAGCAGAACCGCGACGTGGTGAAGAACCTCTACGATCAGATGCCCGACCCCAAGGTGGTGATCGCAATCGGCATCTGTGCCACCAGCGGCGGCATCTTCCGCGAGTGCTACAACGTCTACGGCGGCGTTGATTCGACCATCCCGGTCGATGTCTACATTCCCGGCTGCGCCTGCCGCCCCGAGGCGATCATCGACGGCGTGGTCAAGGGCCTGGGCGTGCTCGAACAGAAGGCCGCCGCCCTCAAACTGGAGAAGAAGCGGGCATGAGCAACGCCTCTCTTGCCTTGCGCAACCCGTCGCGCAGCGACAGAACGGGCGCCGAGCGGCGGTGGGAGGATACAATGGGGCGAAGCCCCATCCGCCCACGATTCCGGAGCGCAGCGACGGAAACGAGCCGCGACAAAGCCCGGGGAACAGGCCCGCAGGACCGCAGGGGCGAAGCCCCTGAACAACACAAACGGAGCGCCTGACATGGCACAGTTCATCGAAGAGCAGGAAATCATCGCCATCGCCCGCGAAGAGTTGCCCGCCCGCGCGGCGCAGCTGGCCAAGGAAGGCTGGCGCATCGTCCACGTCGCCTGCATCGTCCAGGGCGACCAGCTTGAACTGCTCTACGCCTTCGACCGCGCCTACAAGCTGGTCAACTATCGCGTCCTGGTGCCCAAGAGCGACCCGGTGGTGCCCAGCATCAGCGGCGTCTACCTCGCCGCCTTCGCCTACGAGAACGAGTTACAGGACCTCTTCGGCATGCGCGTCGACGGCCTGGTCCTCGACTTCAAGGGCCAGTTCTACCGCAAGCGCCATCAGGCGCCGTTCAACCCGCCCACCTGCGCTCCGGCGGAGCCGGCAGCGCCAGCCCCGGCGGCAGGGAACTAAGTCATGGCCCAGCGCACCATCGTCCCCTTCGGCCCGCAGCACCCCGTCCTGCCCGAACCCATCCACCTCGACCTCGTGCTTGAGGATGAGCTGGTCGTTCAAGCCATCCCCTCGATCGGTTACGTCCACCGCGGCCTCGAAGGCCTGGCGCAGAAGAAGGACTTCCACGAGATGGTCTATGTCGCAGAGCGCATCTGCGGCATCTGCAGCTTCATCCACGGCATGGGCTACTGCACCGGCATCGAGGCCCTGCTGCAGCTCGACATCCCCAAGCGTGCCAACCGCCTGCGCGTCATCCTTGGCGAGCTGTCACGCATCCACAGCCACATCCTGTGGGCCGGCCTGCTGGCCGACGCCTTCGGCTTCGAGAGCCTGTTCATGCACTCGTGGCGGGTGCGCGAGCTGATCCTCGACCTGCTTGAGGAGGCGACTGGCGGCCGCGTCATCTTCGGCATCTGCAAGGTCGGCGGTATGCGCCGCGACATCGACGACGACCAGCTCAAGCGCATGCTCGACAAGCTTGACGGCATCGAGCGCGAGTGCTGCGTCATCACTGAGCCGCTGCTCAACGACAGCACAGTGCGGAAGCGCACGGTCGGCGTCGGCATGCTGCCGCAGGAGACTGCGCACCTACTCGGCGCGGTCGGGCCGACAGCGCGCGCCAGCGGCATCGCCATGGACGCCAGGCGCCTGGGCTACGCCGGCTACAACAAGCTGAACTTCGAGCCGATCGTCGAGACCGGCTGCGACAGCCATGCCCGCTCGGCCGTGCGCGTGCGCGAGATCTACCAGAGCTTCGACCTGATCCGCCAAGCCATCGCCGACACCCCTGGCGGCGACGTCGATCTCAAGCTGAAGCCCGGCGTCAACCCCAAGGGTCACTACGCCGCCCGCCTCGAACAGCCGCGCGGCGAGGTGGTCTACTACTTCGAGGGCAACGGCACGCCCAACCTGCACCGCTTCCGCGTGCGCACCCCGACCTTCGCCAACGTTGCCCCGCTGGTGAAGATGCTGGAAGGCTGCCAGCTCGCCGACGTGCCGGTCATCGTCCTGACCATTGACCCCTGCATCTCCTGCACGGAGAGGTAAGCCATGCCATTCTTCTCCTTTGCCGGACTGGTCGCCAAGGCCGCCGTCTCCAAGCCGGCCACCCGCCTGGCCGCCCGCGAGCCCTTCGCCGCCACCCGCGGCCACGTCGTCATCCAGATCAGCGCGTGCAACTTCTGCACCCTGTGCGCCAAGCGCTGCCCGACCGACGCTATTGAGGTCGACCGCGGCGGCCGCGTCTGGCGCATCGACCGGCTGAAGTGCATCCAGTGCCGCGCCTGTGTCGACGCCTGCACCAAGAAGAGTCTGACCCTGGATCCGCACTACAGCCCAGCAATGACCGCCAAGGACGTCGAGTCGTTCAAGGGCGAGGCGCCACCGCCCAAACCGGCGGCACCGGCGGCCTGATCCCGCCTTAGGGAGCCTCGGGCAGGCGGTGGATGGCCTGTGCCGTGATCACCAGCAGCGCCGGATTGGAGCCTGCTGCCACGGTGCCCTGTACGATTACCGCTGCGCCGGGAATTAGCCCGCCCGCCTCGGCCAGCGTCGTCAGCAGCGGCTTGCCGGCAGCATCCACGACCTGCACACTGGCGACTGCCCCGCGCAGGTCCTCTGGCGGCTGACCGCAGCCGCTCCAGCCGGTGCCGCAGGCGGTCTCGCACACCAGCGAGCGATCCATGATGGTGAACAGGGCGCGGCCATCGACGAACGGCTTTTGCCTCCCACCGATGATGCCGCGGACGGTGACCGTCGCGCCGGGGGTGGGGGCGGTACGGGCCGCGATGACATCCACCGCGTCGGGCGGGGCCTGGGCGACAAACAGACCGGTGGGCAGCTCGGCGGCGGACAACAGGGCAGCAACGGACAAGGCGAGGATGAGATGACGGATCATGACGACTCCAGGTGGGTCAGGCCGAGCGCAGGGCGCTGGGCAGGGGTGGGGACAGGCAGCGCCAGGCCGGCAGCATGGCCCCCAAGGGTCCGAGCATCAGGCCGAGGCCGAGACTGGCAGTCAGGGTGCCGGCCTCCAGGGTGAGCATGAACGTGCCACCAGGGACGTCGATGCTCTGGCCATCGAGCCCGGCGATAGCCGCGAACAGCGCAGCCAGGCTGCCGACAAGCGCGACCAGGGTTGCCTCGCAGAAGAAGCTGATGGCGACGGCGCGACGGGGGAAGCCGATGGCGAGGATGGTTGCCGCCTCGCGGCTGCGCGTGGCGAAGGCGGCGTGGAAGGTGTTGAGTCCACCGAACAGTGCACCGGCGGCGATCAGGCCGGCGGTCAGCCAGGCCATGGCGCGGATCGGCGCAAAGAAGCGGGCACGCTCGGCGTAGTAGTCGCTCTCGGCGATGGCGCTCAACTCCAGGTCGAGCCGCATGGCGGCGAAGGCCTCAAGGTCGGCCGGGCTGGCGCTGCCACAGGCGACAACCACGGTCGAGATGGTGCTGCGCCGCGTCGCGGCCATCAGCGCGCCAAGGTCGGCCCAGATCTCGCCCTCGTAGACCGTGCCGGGGGCGGCGAAGATGCCGCTGACGGTGAAGGTCCGGCCCTCAAGCCGCAGCAGCGCCCCCGGCTGGAGGTCGTCGGCCGCCAGTCCCAGCCGGCGATGGGCCAGCCGGCCGACCACCACTTCGTCACCCTGCGGCGGGTGGCCGACCACCAGGCGGGTGCCGCGATGCACGGCGAAGGCCATCGGCGTGACCCCGCGCAATACCGCCTGGCGGGCCGGGCCATCAGGCGGACCGACCAGGGTCATGTGCACGATCTCCGGCGAGACCGCTGACTGACCAGCGCTCTGGCGCAGCCCCGCCACGCTGGCGGCGACGATGCCGGCCACACCAGGATCGACGCTGCTGCGTTCGATGCCCCCCTCCGAACCGGCCGACAGCAGGATGACGTTGGCGGGATCACCGCTGGCCTGCATCGCCGCGCGCATGCCGGTGCTGAAGCTGCCAGCGGCCAGCAACAACAGCACGACCAGCGCCGTGCCGCCGGCCAGCTGGAGCATCCGGCCGGGATCGCGCAGGAGGTTGCGCACGGCGTAGTCGAGCGGAAGTAGACGCATCAGCCGGTCCGCAGGGCGTCGAGAATCGGCAGGCGGGCCGCCTGCCAGGCCGGCACCACCGCGGCCAGCAGGCCAAGCAGCAGGGTGATGCCGAGGGCCTTGGCGACCAACCCGCCATCGAGGGCGAAGACCACGCTCAGCCCTTCGCTGGTCAGGCTGAAGCCGCCTAGATACAAGGTGGCGAGCGCCGCCAGGATGCCGATCAGGCCGCCAGCGAGGCCGAGAATGAGGCCCTCGGCCAGCACCAGCACCGCGAGTTCGCGACGGCCGTAACCAAGCACTCCGAGCACGGCGATCTCGCGCACCCGCGAGCGCACGGCGAGGAGCATGGTGTTGGCCACCACGGCGAGGACCGCCACCGCCGCCGCCAGGCCGACCCAGCGCGCGAAGGCGACCAGGCCGAGGACTTCGCCGGCGGCCTGACTCATCTTCTACACCTGGCTTCCGTCGCTTCAGTAGTGGCAAGTGCTTATAGCGACACCGCCCCTGTGGTGCCAGGAAATCCAGGATGGGTGGTTGTGTGATCAGCGCAGGCGGATGACCGGCGGTAGGGCGACTCCA
>JBBREK010000032.1:0-25336 GCA_038203025.1 Planctomycetota bacterium | reverse complement strand
GGGTCGTGCCCCAAGGTACCAACTCGGACTGAACCCGACCGCAGGAGGCACGATCTTTGTACGGGGTCGAGCCCCTTGCCCGAAGGCGTGCTATCCGTCAGCGAGTGCCACCCTGGTCACCCCTCCCGGTATGCCTACCAGGAAGGCCAGCGGCGACGATTTAGCTCTTACCAGCCCGCGGGATGGGCAGAGCCCCTAAGCTGTTACATCTCCATTTCGTCCGGAGCTTTTGGCGAGGAGTGCGTGGGGCGCGGGACGAAGCCCTGCAGCAACAGCAGAACAGCCCGGTGAAGCCGACAATGAACCTCTTGGTTCCGGCTGCGCCGGGCTGTGATCCCACTGCCGTTACAAGGTTCGCGGCAGGGCCTCTACGCTGTCCAGGCGCGGATCGGCGGTCACCGCGTCCAGTCCGCCAGGCGGCGTATCCAGCGGTTGCCCAATGGCCGGTCTGGAGATCCCCGATCAAGATGGTCGCAGGGAAGCGGTCTGGGTTGAACAGCGGCACGCCCGCCTGGTGCAGTCGGACCACAGCGTCATCACGGTGCCATTGTTTGATCCGATGTCACCGGAGAGACAGGCGGGGAAGCGGATCAAGGACGATGGGACACTCGTGCAACACAATCCTTGCTGGCGCCGCTTCGTTTCTCAGACTATCCAGTCGAGGAATCCTCCATGCGCCTATCGGCTCTTGCTGCCCTTCTGCTGGCCGCGACCAGCATCTCCGCTGCCGATCACGTTCTGGTGGTCCACTCCTACCACGCCGGCTACGGCTGGACTGACGGCATCCAGGCCGGCATCGAGGAGTCGCTCAAGGGCGCCGATGTGCAGGTCGAGGTCATGTATATGGATGCCAAGCGCAAGACCGCCGCTGCCGATCGCACCGCGGCCGGCCAGGCTGCCATGGCCAAGGTCGCCGAATTCAAACCCAAGGTGGTGATCACCAGCGACGATGCCGCGCAGGCCTTCTTCGCCAAGGAACTGGCCGGCAAGCCCGGCGCCCCGGCGGTGGTGTTCAGCGGCGTCAACGCCGAGGCGTCGAAGTACGGCTATCCCGCCGTCAACGTCACCGGCCTCCTGGAGCGCCCGCATGTCACCCAAAGCCTCGAGTTCGTGCAGAAGATCATCCCCGGCGCCAAGCAGGTCGCCTTCGTCAGCGACCCGGGCGAGGTCACCGATGCGATGATCCCGTTTTTCAAGAGCCAGCCCCAGCCGGTGCCGATCGTGGCCTACGACGTGGCCAGCACCGTCGATGAGTGGAAGGCCCTGATCACCAAGCATCAGGACAAGGACGCCATCCTCATCCACAACTACCAGAGCCTCAAGGACGCGGACGGCAAGCCGGCGGATCCCAAGACGGTGATGGCGTGGACCGTCGCCAACACCAAGAAGCCGCTCTTCGCCGTCTTCGATTTCGCGGTGCGCGACGGCTGCGTCTTCGGCATCACCGAGTCGGCCAAGGAGCACGGCATGGAAAGTGGGCGCATGACCCGTGAGATCCTTGCCGGCAAGTCGGCCGGCGACATCCCGATCGAAACCGCCAAGAAGGGCCTGATTCTCTTCAACCTCGCCAGTGCCAAAAGCATCGGCGTGGAGATCCCCTTCGATCTGCTGGAGCTTTCCAGCGAGACCATCGGGCAGTAGCCGATGCGGCTGGGACTCTTTGCGCGCATCGTCGTCCCTGTGCTCGCGGTGCTCATCGCGGGCATGGGGGTGTCGGCCTGGCTGACCAGCCGCACTGTCGAGGCACGGCTGGTCGCCAATGCCGAGGATGAACTGGGGATCGGTGCAGATGCCCTTGCCCGGCGCCTGTCTGGCTGGCTGGGCAAGGCGCGCGTCGATCTGGCCTTCTGGGGCCAGGAGGCGGTGTTCATCAAGTCGGCCAAGGACGACTTCATCGGCCAGCAGGCGCGCAAGGCGGCCAGCGACCGCTTGACGCTGCTGTGCAGCACCTATCCGGACTATGATGCCATCCACCTGGTGGCGGTCGATGGGCTGGTCATCGCCTCGTCAACGGACGCATCCGTGGGCAAGCTGCAGGTCGGGGATCGCCCCTTTGTCAAACAGGCCTTCGCTGGCGACCCCGGCCTGTCCGATGCGCTCATCTCGCGACGGACCGGCAAGGCGGTGTGCGGACTGACCCAGCCGGTGCGCGCCGGCAAGGACGGGCCGGTCGTCGCGGTGCTCTACGCCGTGGTCGACCTGGGCTCCTTCGCCCAGCAGATGGTCTCGACGGTCCGCTTCGGCCAGCGCGGCCATGCCGAGCTCTACGACGGCACCGGTGCCTGCATGGCGCATCCGCAGGCGGATCGCATCCTGGCAGCGGACAGCGGGCTGGCTCAGCTACCCTGGGGTTCCGCCCTGCGGGATGGCGTTGGCGGCATGGCCCGCTTCCAGGCCGATGGTTCGCGATGGATTGCGGCGGTGCGGGCCGTCGAGGGCAGTCCCTGGCTGGTCGACAGCACGGCCGATCTCGACGAGATCGCAGCCCCGGCCATCGAGGTGCGTGACCGCATCCTCATCACCTCGGGGGTGGTGTCGCTGGTCGCCTTTGTGCTGGTGTGGCTGGTCGCCTCGGGCATCGCCCGGCCGGTCCGGCGCACCGCGATGGTGCTAGAAGCGGTAGCCGAGGGCGACCTGTCGCAGCAGCCGCGGCGCGGCGGCGGCGCAGAACTGGAGCGCATGAACGGCGCTCTGGCCTGCGCCCTGGCCGGCATGCGCACCGCCCTGGGATCGGCACGCGTCGACTGGGCGGCGATCGGCCGGCAGACCCAGTCCCGCCACGAGCTGGTCGAGCGTCTGGCCCGGGCGAGCAGCGAACTGGGCGAGACCGGGGCGCAGCTTGCCACCTCGGCCGAGTCTGCCGCCAGCCGCGCCTCCACCGTCGGTGCCGCTGCCGAGGAGGTGTCGCGCAGCGTGCAGACGGTGTCAGCGGGGGCCGAGGAGATGAGTGCAGCCATTGCCGAAATCGCGCGCACCGCCGGCGAGGCGGCCGTGGCTGCCGAGGCCGCGGTGCAGGGCAGCGCCGATGCTAGCCGCCTGGTCGATCAGCTGGGGGCCGGCAGCAAGCGCATCGGCGAGGTGGTCGAAGTGATCATGCGCATCGCCGCGCAGACCAACCTGCTGGCGCTGAACGCGACCATTGAGGCGGCGCGGGCCGGTGAGGCCGGCCGCGGCTTCGCCGTGGTCGCCGGCGAGGTCAAGGACCTCGCGCGTCAGACCGCCGGATCGATCGGGGACATCCAGGCGCGGGTTGGCGAGATCCAGCGCGACATTGCCGCTGCCATCGCGGCCATCCGCACCGTGGCGACGCGCATCCAGGACGTCGGCGCGCACCAGACCACCATCGCCGGAGCGGTCGAGCAGCAGGCCGCGACCACCCGCGAGATCACCGGCAACGTCAGCGAGGCGGCCAAGGGCGTCAGCGAGATCGCCTCATCGATCCAGGAGGTCGCCGTCGCTGCCCGCGACGCCAGCGCCGCGGCGACCCGCACCCGGGCTAGCGCCGAGGAACTGGCGCGCATGGCGGCGGATCTGCGCGGTTGAATCACGGTTCGCGAACCGCGAACCGGGGCAATGCCCCTCACAGATTCCCAACCCCAATGATACGCGGCGGTTCCGCCGCCGACCAGGGGATGCTGTAGGGCGTACCCGGGAACAGGTCGAAGTAGTTGTCGGCCAGGTCGCGTTCCCCGTCGAGATCGAGGCAGACGCCCCAGGCGAAGGTCGGGCTGGTGAACACGGCGCGGCCGTCGGCGACGCGCACGGTGACCTGGGCCGGTTGCCAGGTCAGCTCGATCGGCAGCGGCAGCATCAGGCGGTGCCGGGCGGCGATGGTTCCGCCCACCGACAACTCGGCGAAGGCGAGTTGAGTCTTTGCGTCGGTCCACGCCGCGCGCGGGAAGGAGGCCAGCTCGGTGGCGGCGTTGGCCGCCAGGACGACGGCGCCGTGCTGTTCCAGCGGATGACCGCCGGCGATGGCGAAGAGGCCGTGGCGCAGTTCACCGCACACCTCGGCCGGCGTGTCGTTGACGCCGGTGACGACGATGCGTTCGCCGTCCTCGTGCACGACCACCGCGACCGGCTGGAAGGCGCGACGCACCGGATGGAAGGCCGGGGTGCGGCGCAGCCGGTGGTCGACCGTCGTCCAGCTGCGCACGCAGGGCCACACGTCGTTGTACATCCAGAAGATTGCCGAGGCGGTGGTCGAGGAACGCCGACGGCGGAAGTTGCTGATGTATTCCATCAGGCCCTCGCCGTGGACCAGGCCGCCCCAGTAGACGAACGAGGCGATGTCCAGGCTGCGCAGGTCCTTGCCCAGCCATTGCGTCAGCTGGTGGTCGGTGGCGCAGACGCCGTCAGTCCAATGCGCGATCGAGTTGTCGTGCTGGATCCAGGCGAAGGACCACGGCTTGTCCTCGCCCTTGAGCAGGCACTCGCGCACCGTCGGCAGGCTGTTGGGGCCGAGCACGCCGCCCTCGTTGGGGAAGCGGCACGCCATCTGCCGGTACTTGCGGTAGTCGGTGTCGCCGAAGCCGAGAGACCAGGGATGTTGGTCGCCGGCCGTATCGTCATTGGGATGCTTGCCGTCGGGCGAGTACGGTGAGCTGGGTTGCCAGTGGCGGGTGCCGTCCTCGCGCTGGAACAGGCGCGGCAGCAGGTGGTGGAAGAGCTGGTAGTCGGGCAGGCTGACGTCCTTGTCGAAACCCCAATCCCAGCAGCCCCATTCCATCTCGTTGTTGCCGCACCAGGCGATCAGCGAGGGCCGGCCGGCGAGGCGGCGCAGCTGGTACGTCGCCTCGGCCTCGATCTCGTGGTAGAATCCCGCGTCGTGGCCGGGGTAGCGGGCGCAGGCGAAGATGAACTCCTGCCACACCAGCACGCCCAGTTCGTCGCAGGCGTCGTAGAAGGCCTCGTCCTCGTAGCGGCCGCCGCCCCACACGCGCAGCAGGTTGAAGTGCTGCTCGACCGCCAGCTCGACCAGACGGCGGGACTTCTCCGGGGTGATCGCGGCGATCACCGTGTCAGCGGGAACGTAGTTGCCGCCGGTGCAGAAGATGCGCCGGTTGTTGATCGTCAGGTAGAACCACTTGCCGCCGGCCGGGCAGGCCGACTGGTCGACCTCGATGCGGCGGAAGCCGATGCGCTGGCGGTGGCGGGCGACGACAACGTCGCCGCACAGCACCTCGGTCTCGACCTCGTAGCGGTCCTGGGCGCCCTGGCCGACTGGCCACCACAGCTTCGGACGCGGCACCGCCAGCTGCGCCTCGACGATGTGCAGGCCGGGCTTGATCTCGGTCTCGCAGACCGCCTCGACGCCGGCGCAGCGCACGCGCAGGCGCACTGGCACGGCGGTGTCGCGCAGGCCCTCGACCGCGGCGCGCAGGCGCAGACGGCCGGTGGCGAGGTCGGCGTCGACGGTGGCGAGCGGCATGACCTGGTCGAGGCGCACCGGATCGGCGGTCCATTCCAGGCGCACGCCGCCCTGGATGCCGACGTTGAGCAGGCGCGGGGCCCAGTCCCAGCCGGCCTCGCTCTGCGGCTTGCGCAGCCAGTGGCGCTTGCTGTCACGATGGTCCTCTTTGACGTAGCCCTTGCTGACCAGGTCGGCGGTGCCGTGCAGGCCGCTCTCAATCAGGACCTGGAGGCGGTTCTCTCCGGCCTTCAGCTTCGCACCGATCTCGACCCGGCAGGGGCGGAAGCTGTTGGCGTGACGCGCCACCTCCTCGCCGTTGAGCCGGACCACGGCGTGGTGGTCGAGGCCATCGAGCATCAGCCAGGCCTTGGCGCCGACTGCCCCGGCAGGCGCGGTGAAGACCCGGTCGTAGCGCCAACGGCACTGTTCGACCCAGCGGCCGGCGAGGTGGCCGAGGCCGACGTGGCGGTCGGGCAGGATGCCGAGTCGTTCGAGGTCGAGGTGGACCTCGCCAGGTACCGTCGCCACCAGGGCGAAGGCGGGGTCGAGGTTGGCGGGGCGCGGGCCACGCTGGGCGTCGGTCCAGCGGAGGTCCCAGGAGCCATCGAGCGAGAGGGTGTCGAGCATGGCCTGGATAATGCCGGCCGGCGGTGTCGTTCACCATGCCTAGGCGAGGCTAGGGCATATCCCTTTCCGCCAGGCAGGCGACAAGACTATCCAGCACTGCTTTCGTCATCGCGCTGCAGGTCGCGTTGGCCCAACAGGGCGCGTTCGACCGAGGAGCGGACCTGTTCGAGGCTGAACGGCTTGCGCAGCTGGCCGGCGATCTCGTGACGCCAGCGGTCGATGCCGCTGCCGCCGCCGGTCCAGCCGCTGACCACCACCACTGGCGGCCAACGGCGTTCTGGGTGCAGTTCCATGTGTTCAAGCACGCCCTGGCCGTCGAGGCCGGGCATGTTCCAGTTCAGCAGCACCAGGTCGATCTCCTCGTGACCGAGGTGGTTGAGGGCCTGATGGCCATCCTTGGCCTCGACCGCGACGTGGCCGGCGGCGATGAGGTGTTCGCACAGCAGCCGGCGGATTTCTGGTTCGTCGTCGACGACGAGGACGCGGGCGCAGGGGGCATCATTGCCCAGTTCCGCCACCGCGATCGGCCGGGGGGCGTCGGACAGGGGGATGGAGACGGTGAAGGTCGAACCCTGCTCCGGCACGCTCTGCACCTCAAGGTGACCGTGCATCTGCCCGACCAGGGTTTGGCAGACCGACAGGCCAAGGCCGCTGCCGCGCAGCCAGGGCTGGCCCTGCCCATCGCTGGCGTGCTCGCCCTTGGTCGAGAAGAACGGCTCGAAGATGCGCGTCGACAGCGCCGGGTCGATACCGATGCCATTGTCGCGCACGGTCATGATGCCGCGGCCGCCTTTGCGCCGCAGACTGACCCAGATGCGTGGATCGTCACGCCGGTCGGTCGCATCGCAGGCGTTGAGCAGCAGGTTCAGCAGCACCTGTCCGAGCGATCCGGACGGGATGGTGGCGAATACCGGTTCGGTCGGGAGATCCGTCTCGATGCTGACCTGGCGCTGCCGCAGGGTGCGTCGGGCCAGGGCCAGGGTGGTGCTGACGACGCGGCCGGCGTCGACCACCTCGGTCGGCCCGCGTTCCGAGCGCGAGAAGGCGAGCAGGGCCTCGACGATGCCCTTTTCGCGGTCGACCGCGTCGCGCACGTGGTCGAGGCGCCGGCGGGCGTCGGCCGGCAGGTCGGGGCGGCGCAGGGCCATCTCGACATTGCCCATGACCACGGCATTGAGGTTGTTGAACTCGTGGGCGACGCCACCGGCCAGGGTGCCGATTGATGCCATGCGTTCGGCCATGGCGGCGGCGCGCTGGAGCTCAGCCAGGTGCTGCTCGTCGAGCTTGCGCTGGCTGATGTCACGCGAGGAGGTCTGAATGGCGATCGGCCGGCCGGTCGCGTCAGATGCCAGGCGGTTCACCGTCTCCAGCCATATGTACGAACCGTCGGCCCGGCGCAGGCGGTAGCTGATCGTGGTCGGCTTGTGGCTGTCGAGCAGCATGGCATGCGACTCGCTGCGGATGCGCTCGATGTCATCGGGGTGGAACAGGGAGTACGGGTCGATGCCGACCAGCTGTTCAGGGGACCAGCCGATCAGACCGGTGGCCGAGGGCGAGACCCACTGGTAGCGGCCATCGAGGGTATGCAGGCAGACCAGGTCGCTGGAGTTGTTGGCGACCAGGCGGTAGCGTTCCTCGCTGGCGCGCAGCGCGGCGCTGGTGGTCAGTTGGGCGCGGGCATAGGCGGCGATGACCAGGGCGGTGGCGGCCGTGGCGATGGTGAAGATCTGGAATGGCAGGTGGGTGCGGTTGCCGTCCGAGAAGTCGGCGAAGGGTCCGTGGCCGCTGACCGTCAGCGCGGCGGTGCCCAGGGCGGTGTAGGCGACGCACAGCGCGGCACCACCGGAGCCGAGCCGCACGGCCGCCCACAGGATGGGCGGGAAGAGGAGGAAGGCCCAGGGTGACAGGCCGGTCTGCGAGACGGGAGACAGCCAGTCGGACAGCGCCGTCGCCGCGGCGATGGCGGCGAGAGCGGCGAGCAGTTCGCGACGTCTGCCCGGTGGGAGAAGCACGGTGGTGAAAACGGCGGTCGTGCTGGCGACGCCGGTGTAATCCCCGGTCCACCAGGTCCACAACACCTGATGCCAGGGGGTGTCGTCGGCCAATCCGACGGCGATGACCGTGCTGGAACCGATCAGGGCGGCGATCAGTGTCGATGCGGCTGCGACCACCAGCAGGAGGATCGGGTCACTCGGACGCGGCAGATCCGGGTCGGCCCCGAGGCGTCGGAGCAGACCGGCACCGGCCAGCGCAGCGAGGGTCGAACCGATCGCGGCGGCTGTGGCGACCAGCACCGGCGAGTGCGAGATGAACAGGCTCGCCGCCAGCGAGCCGATGAAGACGCCGGGCCACAGCCGCCAGCCCCATCGCCATAGTGCGGCCAGCGCCAGGCCTGCGGCCGGCCAGTACGGCGACACGCCCGTAGAGAGCAGTGCGAAGCCCAGTCCGATCGCGGCCAGCGCGGCGTATCCGGTGGCCAGCCCGGCGATGCCGAAGCTAACAGCGCGTCGTCCGCGCAGGGTATCGTCCGGAGAGTGCATTGCGGCGGAATGCTGGCGTGTGGGGAGAACTCCGCAATATTGCTCAATTTGTTCAGGGGCTTCGCCCCTACGGCCTTGCGGCCTACCCCCGGGCTTTGTCGGGGCTCGGTTTCGTCGCTCGGCTCCGAAACCGTGGGCGGATGGGCTTCGCCCATTGTGTCCGCCCACCGCCCCTCGGCGCCCGCCCCATCGCTGCGCGACGGGGCCCCTTCGGGTACATGCCCCTCGGCGCCCGTTCCATTGCTGCGCGGGTATCCCTGCGGAACGACGAACGACGAACGACGAACGACGAACGACGAACGACGAGCGACGAACGACGAGCGACGAACGACGAACGACGAGCGACGAGCGACGAGCGACGAGCGACGAGCGCCGAGCGACGAGCGACGAGGCGCCGCCTATTCGCCGGGGATGCCGTGGGCGGCGGCGCTGGCGATCAGGCCGCCGAGGGGGCTGCTGGCGGTGGCGTAGCGCTTGCGCGGGATGCGGCCGGCGCCGGCGGCCCACCAGCCGGCTTCCAGGGCGTGGCGCATGGCGCGGGCCATGCGCACCGGGTCCTTGGCGCCGGCGATGCCGGTGTTCAGTAGCACACCAGCAGCGCCCAATTCCATCGCCAGGGTCACGTCCGAGGCGGTGCCAACGCCGGCGTCGATGATGATCGGCACGGTCGCACGCTCGAGAATGATCTCCATGCTGTTGCGGTTGAGCACGCCCAGGCCGCTGCCGATCGGCGCGCCGTCCGGCATCACCGCGGCGGCGCCGGCCGCTTCCAGCTCTTTGGCCAGGACCGGATCGTCGTTGGTGTAGACCAGCACGGTGAAGCCATCGGCGACCAGGCGGCGGCAGGCCTCCAGCGTCTGCACCGGATGCGGCAGCAGAGTCTGCTGGTCGGCGAGCACCTCCAGCTTGACCATGTCGGACAGGCCGAGTTCACGGCCGAGATGGGCGGTGCGGATGGCCTCGTCGGCGGTGAAGCAGCCGGCGGTGTTGGGCAGCAGCTGGTACTGCGGGCCGATGTGGTCGAGCAGGCTGCCGCCGGTGCCGCGCTCGTCGAGCTTGGCCCGACGCACCGCCACGGTGATGACGTCAGCGCCACTCTCGATCAGCGAGGCCTTCATCGACTCGTTGTCGGGATACTTGCCGGTGCCGACCAGCAGGCGGCTCTTGAAGGTGTACGGACCGACGACGAGGGGCGGGATGGTGGCGGGCATCTCGGCACGGTAGCGCGGGGATCGCCGAGCCAAGATGCTCGTCCCTGGGAGGGTTGGGGGGGTCAGCCGCCGAACAACGCCGCGATCTCCTCCGCGTGCATCTCGCGGCACGAGCCGGCCGGGAGATCTGTCGGCAGGTCGAGTCCGCCGATGCGGTCGCGATGCAGGCGTAGCACCTCGCCGCCGAGCGTGGCGAACATCCGTCGCACCTGATGGTAGCGGCCTTCGCACAGCTCCAGCGTCGCTGCGCCGTCGTCGTGCAGCGCCAGCCGTGCGGGCAGCGTCGTCCGCTCGTCGTCGGGCAGGCGCAGTCCGGCGGTGCAGCGCTCGACGGCGTGGGCGCTGAGCGTGCCGGCATAGCCGACCCGGTACCGCTTCCACACCACCTGTTTGGGATTGGTCAGCCGATGGATCAGCTGGCCGTCGGTGCTGCATACCAGCAGCCCGCTGGTGTCGCGGTCGAGGCGGCCGGCCGGTTCGATCGGCAGCTGGGCGAGGGTCGACGGATACAGCGACTCCAGCAGGGGGGCTTCGCGCGGGTCGTGGCTGCAGGCCAGGCCAAGCGGCTTGTGTACCAGCAGGGTGGCGGCGTCCGGGCCGGGTTCGACCGGCCGGCCGCGCACCGTCACGGCGCGGTCGCGCAGGTGCTCGGCATGGTTGCGGCACACCACGCCATCGAGGGCGACCAGCCCGGAACGGACCAGTGCCCGCACCTCGCTGCGCGTGCCCACACCCTGGTGGGCGAGGAAGGCGTCGAGCCGTTCCGCCATCAGGTCTCCGGCCCGCCCTTCAGCTCCTCCAGCCGGGCCTGGAAGCCGTCGAGCTGGGTCTTGGCCGCGCGCACCGCCTTGAGGCCGGTCTCATAGCGCTTCAACGCCTCCTCCAGGGGGAGTTCCCCGCCTTCCAGGGCGGCGACCGCCTCCTCGATGGCGTGGAAGTGGTCCTCGATGCTCGTCTGCTTGGCCATGGTACCACTGTAGATGCCAGATCAGGCCGGTTCAACGTCCTGGGGCTTGCCCCTGACGCTCGCGGCTCTTATGGTGCTGATTCAGACACCATGGAATTCCGATGAAGCAGGGCCTCAAGATCACCGAGACCGACAGCGGCGCGGTACATGTGCTCCACCTCCAGGGCTACCTGGACGGCCACACCTTCGTCGAGCTGGAGCGCAAGGTCGACAGCCTGCTCAAAGCCGGCAAGACCCGCATCGTCATCGAGCTGTCCGCCCTGTCCTACATCGCCAGTGCCGGTGTTGGTGTCTTCATCAACAGCCAGCACCAGGCCAAGTCCAAGGGCGGCACCGTCCAGTTGGTCAACCCGTCGGCCTCGGTGCGCGAGATCTTCTCCATCCTCGGCCTCGGCTCGATCTTCACGATTCACGACACCATCGACCAGGGCGTGAAGGCCGCTTCCACCTGATATGCCACAGCAGTGGGGCAAGGATGTCGAGCGCCTGGCGCGTGCTTTCGTCAAGCAGCGGCTCGACCTTGAGTACGTCCGCCACTACCTGATGGAGCAGTTCCAGCTGGATAAGCGGACCATCGAGGCCCTGCTGGAGAAGATCGGCGCGGTCAAGCCCCCCGATCCGATGAGCAAAGTCCCGAAGAACGACGACCGCGACAAAATCAAAAAGGCCGGATTTTTCTAGCCGTAGCGCCGGCTTCAGCCGGCCCGGTGGGCGGACTTCAGTCCGCCCTGGTGCGGGGACTGGCCTGCGTCGGCCTCCGGCTAGTCTCCAGCCATGCCGCAGGTCCTGCCCAGCCTCCTGTCCGCCGATTTCGCCCGGCTCGCCGATGAGCTGGCGCGCTGTGCCGCCTGCGGTGCGACGGCGGTGCATGTCGACGTCATGGACGCGCATTTCGTCCCCAACCTGACGCTCGGCCCGCCGATCATCAGCAGCCTGCGCAAGGCCACCGGGCTGCACCTGGATGTGCACCTGATGATGAGCGACCCGATGCGCTACGCCGAGGACTTCCGCAAGGCCGGCTCTGACGCCATCACCATCCACGTCGAGGCGGTCGGCCAGCGGCGCATGGAAGCGGCGATCGCTGGCCTGCGCGCCCTCGGCTGCCGGGTCGGCCTGGCGTTCAACCCGGACACCGACCCGCGCCTGTGGTTCCACTGGTTCGACCGCGTCGACCAGGTCATGTTCATGACCGTCTACCCCGGCTTCGGCGGCCAGGCCTTCATCCCCGAGGTACGCGACTTCGTGCGCGCCACCCGGGCGCGCTTCCCCACGCTGCCCATCCAAGTCGATGGCGGGATCAACCGCGAGAGCATCCCGCAGATCGTCGCCGACGGCGCCGACCGGCTGGTCTGTGGCAACGCCTTCTTCAACGATCCCGATCCGGCAGGCTTCCTGCGCTGGGCTGAAGGGATTTCGGCGTGATCGACCGCGCCGCGGTCGAGTCGCGCGAGCAGGCCTGGCTGGCGCCGGTGGCGATGCCCAGCAGCGCCTCGCGCGGGCGGGCGCACGACACCAAACCGGATGCATTCCGTACCGGCTTCCAGCGTGACCGTGACCGCATCGTGCACAGCCGCGCCTTCCGCCGCCTGTCCGGCAAGACGCAAGTGTTCATCGATGGCGAAGGTGATCATTTCCGCAACCGCCTGACCCACACCGTCGAGGTGGCGCAGGTGGCGCGCACCGTCGCCCGCCGGCTTGGCCTCAACGAGGACCTGGTCGAGTGCGTCGCCCTGGTCCACGACCTCGGCCATCCGCCTTTCGGCCATCGCGGCGAGGACATGCTCGCCAGCCTGATGCAGCCGCACGGCGGCTTCGAGCACAACCGCCAGGGCCTGCGCGTGGTCGAAGAGCTGGAGGTGCGCTACCCCGAGCATCTCGGTCTCGATCTGACCTACGAGGTGCGCGAAAGCATCGTCAAGCACGGCTCGAAGTACGCCCCCGAGCAAGTCGAAGAGCGCTTTGCCCCGCACCAGCGCCCGCTGCTGGAGGCGCAGCTCACCGACGCCATCGACTCGGTGACCTACGACTGTCACGACATCGACGACGGTCTGCGTGGCGGCTACATCACGCTGGAGCAGCTGGCGACCATTCCGCTGTGGGACGCGGTGTGGCGCGAAGCCGTCGAGGCCAGCCCGCGCGCCGCGCCAAGCAAGCTCATCCTTGACCGCGCCCTGCGCAACCTGATGGACGCGATGACCGACGACGCCTGCGCCGCCACCATCGCCCGGCTGGCCGAGGATGGTGTCACCGATCTGGCCGGGGTGCGCGCCGCAGGTCGGCCGCTGGTCGTGCACTCGCCCAGCTTCCTCGCCGGCAAGCGCGAGCTGGAGCGCTTCCTGTTCGAGAACCTCTACCGCCACCACATGGTCAACGCCGCCTTCCACCGCGCCCGCCGCGTGCTCGCCGAGCTGTTCGCCTTCTGGAACGCGCATCCCGACGCTCTGCCGCCCGAACACGCCGCGCGCAGCGACAGCGTCGGCCTGCCGCGCGCAGTCGCCGACTACCTCGCCGGCATGACCGACCGCTTCGCCCTCGACGAGTACGCGAGGCTATGCCGATGAGCCTGGCCCATGGTTCGCGGTTCGCGGTTCGCGGTTCGCGGTTGTGCTGGACGGAATCCCAGGGGGCGCCATGAACTCGGACGGCCTGACCGCGAACCACGAACAGCGAACCGCGAACGGGGGCAATGACACCGGCCGCTGGGCCCCGCATCTCGCCCGCCGTGCGCGCGGCCAGGCCAAAGTGGCGATCCTCGCCGCGGCGGCCGAGCGCTTCGCCAGCGCCGGCTTCGCCGCCACCACCATCGGCGACATCGCCACTGCAGCCCAGGTCGGTAAGGGCACGGTCTACCAGCATTGGACGGCGAAAGAGGACCTGCTGCTCGATTGCTGCCTGACCCACCTGCGGCTGGCCCAGCAGCGGGTCGAGACGGCGGCCGGCGGTGGCGCCGCCGAGGTCGATCCGGCGACCGCGCTGCGCCGCGTCGTCGCTGAGGCCCTGCTCGCCGCCGCCGGTGGCGACGGCGCCCAGCAGCGTCTGTTCACCGATCTGCAGCAGGCCTTGGCCGAGCGGCCCGAGCAGCTTGCCGAGGCGCGTTCGCGCCTGCGCGAACTCTACGCCGCCTGGGAGGGCGTGGTCGCCTTCGTCCATCGCAGCGGCGTCGCCCGCGGCGTCTTCCGCAAGCTGCCCGGCGAGGTGGCGGTGCCGCGCCTGTTCACCGCCCTGGTCGACGGCTTCGCCTGGCAGCGCGCCTTCCGCCACGACGCCGACCCGGCGCGGGCCGCCGACGAGTTGGCCGGCTTGTTCGTCGCCACGCTCGCGGCGTGAAGATCGTCCATCTCGTCGCCCGGCTGAACGACGGCGGCCCGGCCCGGGTCATCGCCGCCCTCGCCGCCGCCCACCGCGCCGCCGGCCACGAGGTGCGCGTCCTGGCCGGGGCCTGCGGAACAGACGAGCGTGATATCGGCGAGGCCGTGCTGCCCGGTCTGGTCGAATCCGTTGCCGGCCTCGGCCGCAGCGTCGCCCCGCTTGCCGACCTACGCGCGCTGCTCGCCCTGCGGGCGCGCCTGCGCGAGCTCGCCCCCGACGTCGTCCATACCCACACCGCCAAGGCCGGGGCGCTCGGCCGGCTGCTCTGCCGCTCGCTCGGCCTTCCCTGCCTGCACACCTACCACGGCCATGTCCTGCACGGCTACTGGGCGCGGCCGGTGCACGCCGCCTTCGCCTGGGCCGAACGGCGGTGCGCCGGCAACGCCTGGCATCAGGCCCTGACTCCCAGCCAACTGGTCGAGCTGCGCGACCGGCACGGCATCGGTCGACGGGCACGTTGGCGCTGGCTGCCGCCGCCGGTGGCGCTGGTGGCGCCGCGCCCGGCGGCCTGGCACGCCGACCTGTCCGGCGACCGGCCGCGCGTGCTGTGGCTGGGGCGGCTCGCCCCGGTCAAGGATCCGGGTCTGTGGCTGGAGACAGTGGCAGCGCTCAACGCCATCCGTCCGGTGCATGCCGTGCTGTGCGGTGACGGTGCCCTGCGCGCCCAGGCGCAGGCGCAGGCCGCCCGGCTGGGCGTGACCGCGACCTGGACCGGCTTCGTGCCGGCGGCCGAGGCCCTGGGCTGCGCCGACCTGCTGCTGATGACCAGCCGCAACGAGGGGCTGCCGCTGTCAGCGATCGAGGCGGCCGGGGCCGGTGTGCCGGTGGTCGCCCCGACGGTCGGCGGTCTGGTTGACGCCGCCCGCTGGGGGCTGATCCAGCCAGCCGACCGCACCCCGCAGGCCCTGGCTGCCGCCTGCGCCGCCGTCCTGGCCGCCCCCAGGCCGCGGCCGCATCCGCTGGCGCTGGCGCTGGCGGGACCGAAGCTGCCCGCCCGCTACCTCGCCCTCTACCACCACATCGCCGGATGCGCCCCGCCCTCCTGATCGCGCTCGTCACCTGCCTGAGTGCCGCCGAGATCGCTCTCGTACCGCAGTTCGCGGGCGAGGCGCGGGTCGGCGATCTGCTCGCCTGGCAGGTCGCCAACGCGCCGGCCGCCTGGCTGGTCGAGGACGTGGCGCGCACTCCGCGCCTGACCATCACCGGTCCGGACGGGCGCATCTGGACCAGGCCGTGCTATCTCGATCGCGCCTGGCAGCCGGGCGAGGCCGGCGGCCCGGAGTTCACCCCGGTCGGCGAGCCGTTCCTCTCGGTGCGCCACGTCGCGCGCGAGAGCGGGGTACACAAGGCGACGCTGTGGGATCCGGCAGGCACGGCGGTGGCCAGCACCGAGGTCACCCTGCGTGCCAGCGAGCATCCGCCCGGCCCGCTGCGCGTCTCGACCGAGAACCCCCGTCTGCTCGCCTGGGGCGACGGTACGCCGTTCATCGCCATCGGCCCCAACCTGGGCTGGGCCAACACCCCGGACCGCGCCGCCGATTTCGCACGCTACTGCGCCCTGCTCAAGGCCCAGGGCTGCAACCACGTGCGGGTGTGGCTGGCCTCGTGGTCGGGCAAGCCGTGGGACAAGGACGGGCTGCGCCTCGACCATGCCTGGCTGACCGATCGCCAGCTGGCGGCGGCGCGCGCCAACGGCCTATCGGTCACCCTGGTGCTCGACAACTTCCACGACCTGCTGACCGGCAAGGGTGCGCCATGGGGCGCCACCGCCGAAGAGCGCGTGACCAAGTTCGTCGACCAGGGTCCGTTGCCAGCCTGGGAGGCGCGGCTGCGCTACGTCCTCGCCCGCTGGGGCGCCGACGACGCCATCGTCATGTGGGAGCCGCTCAACGAGATCGACATGCTGCAGCCGGTGCGCGAGCGCGCCCTGCCCTGGCTGGCGGCGGCGGTGACCTGGCTGCGGCGTGAGGACATCGACCACCGCCTAGTCACCGCCAGCTGGGCGGGCGAGGACTGGCCACGCGCCATGGCCCTGCCCGGCATCGACGTGGCGCAGGTGCGCGGCTACGTTTTCGAATGGACCGGCGCCGACTGGAAGCTGCAGGAGGCCACCCGCGACGCCATCGGCATGTGGCTGGAGCCTTTCTCCCAGGCCCAGCGCCTGGGTAAACCGTTCCTCCTCGCCGAGGTCGGCTACCAGGGCAGCAACGAGGACAACCGCGGCAACCAGCTTGACGGCGACGGCCTGCTGCTGCGCCAGCTGACCTGGGCCGGCCTGATGCTGGGCGGCTGCGGCAGTGGCATGAACTGGTGGTGGGACGTCTACATCGATAAGCGCCAGCTGTGGGGTATCTACGGACCGCTGGCGACGATCAGCGCCCGCATCGATTGGCACGACAAGGATCTCGCCCCGCTCACCCCCAATCGCGGCGGCGCCATGCGCATCCTCGGCTGGAGCAGCGCGTCGCAGGCGCTGATCTGGCCGGTGCACGTCCACGACACCTGGTACGCGGCGGTGGCCCAGGGCCGCAAGCGCCCGGTGCCGATCGCGCCGGTCACCGCCGCCCTGGCCGGCTTCGCCAAGGACGCCAGCTACAGCGTCACGCCGCTGTCGATCCGCGACGGGTCCGCCGGTCGGACCTGGACGCAGCAGAGCCGCCGCGACGGCCGCCTCGAACTGGTCATCCCGCCGGGTACCATCGACACGGTGTACGCTGTGCAGCGGGTGAAGCCGTGAGGCCCTGGGACCGACGAGCTCCAGCTCGTCGGGTGCGAGGCGTGTCGCCATGACCCTGCTGCATCCACTATTGGTCTGGGGTCTCGCGGCCATCGCCGTCCCCATCATCATCCATCTGCTGTTGCGGCAGAAGCCGCGGCCGGTGCCGTGGGCGGCGATGCGCTGGCTGGCGGCGGCGCACCTTGAGGCCAGCCGCAAATGGAAGCTGACCAACTGGCTGCTGCTGTTCCTGCGCTGCCTGATCGTTGCAGTGCTTGCCCTGGCGGTGGCGCGGCCGTCGCTGCCCGGGCTCGGCGGCGGCGACCATCTGGTCCTCGTCGTTGACCGCAGCGCCTCGATGGGCGCGCGTGGCGATGATGGCGGTCCGTTGGCCGCGGCGCAGGCCGCCCTGGCCACCGCCGATCTGCCGTACACGCGCTGGAGTCTGGTCGCGGTCGGCGCAGCCGAGCGCAGTGGCGCCGACGGTACCGAGCTGGTCGCCAGCGGAGCTCGCGGCGCCGTGCTTGAGGCCCTCGGCCGGCTGACCGCCCTGCCGCTGCCCGGTGGGCTCGACGGCGCCGACGCCGGCACGCTCGGCGCCAGCCTGGAACCGGGCTGCGATGTGCTGCTGGTCTCCGACTTCCAGCAGGATGATGGCGCTCGCGCCCTGGCGGTGTGCAGCCAGATCGCCCGTCGCGCCGCCCGCTGGTGCGTTGGCGAGCCGTCGCCCAACCGCTGGATCGCCAGCGTGCCCGAGGCCGGTGACCCGCGTCCGGGCGAGGGTGGCGAGCTGCGCCTGCGCGTCGGCGGCCCGCCAGGGCCGGTGCGTCTGGGCATCGACGGGGCGCCGCCGGTACGCATCGCTGAACGCATCAGTGGCGAACTGCGCGCGCCGCTGCCGCCGCTGGGCGCCGGCGTCCACACCTTGCGCGTCGTCCTCGACGATGGCGGCCTGGCCTACGACGACACCCTGGAGGTGCCGCTGCGCATACGCCCGCCGCTCGCCGCCCTGGTCGTCTCCGAGGGGGTCGACTTCGCCGGCGCCGCCCTGCTCGCCGACGACACCGGCTTGGCCGCGAGCCGCGTCGCGCCCGGCGCCTTCGCCGGGGCCGCGCTGCCCGCCGGTGGCGCTGTGCTGCTGCGCACGCCGGTGGCCGATGCCCAGCGCCTTGCCGCCTGGGTGCGCGGTGGCGGCGTGCTGTGGGCCGACCTCGACCTGCTGCTGTCCGACAGTGCGCTGGCCGGACTGGCGCCCGGTCTTGAACGCCGCGAGGGCGAGACGCCGGGTGGGGCCTACGCCGCCGGCGAACCCGATCTCGACGAGGTGCTTGCCGCGGTGCGCCGCGAACGCGTGCGCGTCGCCGCCCTGCCGTCGGCGGCCCGCGTCCTGCTGCGTGCCGGTCCCGCGCCGGTGGTGGCAGCGATGCCGGCCGGGCGTGGCTGGTTGGTCGTCGAGCTCGACCCTCTGGCCGAGGATCAGGACTTCGCCGCGCGTGGCACGGTGCCGGTGTGGGTAAGCCGCACGGTGCGCCGCCTCGCCGCTGCCGCCGAGAGCCCGCAGGCGTGGATCGCCGGCCAGCCCGCGTCCGAGGCTCTGCGCCTGGACCGCGACGGCGTGCAGGTCACGCTCGCCGCCGGCGAGCGTGTGGCCCTGGCCCCGGGGTCATGGATGGCCGGCGACCGCGTCGTCGTCGTCCTGCCCGATCCCGACGAAGCGCGCACCGGCGGCACCCCGCCGCCCGGCACCAACACGGCGCTCGCCGAGGCCATGCCGGTGCGTGCCGGCCTTGATCTCGGCTGGTGGCTGTTGCTCGTGGCGCTGATGGTCGGGGCGGTCGAGCTGGCGGTCGCGGCCTGGGCCGCGCGTCGCTACGGAGGCGCGCATGGCTGACGCCACTTCGACGCTGTTCACCTTCGCCCGCTGCGACGAGCCGTGGCAGATCGGCATACTGGTTGCGGCGGCGGCGGTCGCCGCCTGGGCGGCGTGGCGCTGGTACGGTCCGTGCGTGCCCGGCCCGCTTGGACAGCTCGCCCGCATCTGCCGCAGCCTGGGCATGGCGGTTCTGGTCCTGCTGCTCGGCTGGCCGGCCCTATCGCGCACCGATGTCACCGTCCTGCCCGGCGAGATGGCGGTAGCCATCGACACCAGTGCCTCGATGGCGCGCGGCGACTGCCCCGGCGGCGCGACGCGCATCGCCGCTGCCGAGGCCCTGCTGGAACGCCTGCGCACCGAGCAGACCGCCCGGCGCATGCGCGTCGCCGCCTTCGCGCTCGACGATGCGACCACCCAGCTGAACACCGGGCCCACCGCCGAGGGACGGACCAGTCCGCTGGGCGACGCCCTGGCGACGATCGCCCTCGAGCGCCGTCCCGACGTCCTGGTCATGGCCAGCGACGGGCGCTCGACCGCCGGCTCGACTCTCGCCGCCACCGCCGAGCGCCTGCGCGGCCGCGATCTGCGTCTGCTCATCCTCGCCACCGGTGGCGACCATCTCGATCCCGAGCTGTTCCTCGACGAAGTGGCGGTCAACCGCGAGGTCGCCCTCGACGAACTCGAACCAGTGACGGTGCGACTGTCAGTGCGCGCCCTGCCGGCCGGGCCGGTGCACGTCGAGCTGCTGCTTGATGGCGCGGTGATCGACCAAGCCGATGTGACGGTGCCACCCGAGGGCGACGTGCTGCACGCGCTGGAGGCGCGTCTGGGCGCCACCTTCCGCAAGGAGGGCGAGGCGCACATTGTAGTGCGCGCCACCGCCGGCGGTCTGGTGCGCAGCCAGGAGCTGGGCGTGACGGTCGCGGAGCGCCGGCTTGGCGTGCTCCTGCTCGACCGCCAGCCACGCTTCGAGATGCGCTACCTGCGCGAGGCGCTCAAGCGCGACAGCGGCGCCACCCTGCATGCCTATCTCGCCGACCAGCGCTGGCGGCGCTGGGGCGCGGACGGTCCCGACCGCCTGCCGATGTCGGCCGCCGACCTCGCCGCCTACGATGCCATCATCCTCGGTGATCTCGGACCCGAGGCCTTCCGCGACGCCGACCTCACCGCCCTGGCCCGGCACGTGCGCCAGGATGGCGCCGGCCTCATCCTCATTCCGGGCGAAACCGGGGCCGCCGCCGGCTGGGCGCGCAGTCCGCTGGCCGAGTTGCTGCCGGTGATGCTGCCCGATGCCACGGCGGTGGCGCGCGGCTATCGCGAGCAGACCGCCCGCCGTCTGGTGCGCACGCCGCTGGCCGAGGCGCTGGGCCTGCTCGACAGCGGCGGCACGCCGTGGGCCGAGCTTGCCCCGCTGCTCGGCGCCGCCCCCGCCGATCCGCGGCCAGGTTCCGAGGTGCTGGCTACCGACCAGGACGGCGCCCCGCTGGTGGTGGCGCGCGCCGCCGGCGCCGGCCGCGCCATCATCATCCTCGCCGACGACATCTGGCGTTGGCGGCGCGGAGTCGGCGACCGCTATCTGCATCGCTTCCACAGCCAGCTGCTGCGCTACGCAGCTGCCGGTCGTCGCGCCGGTTCGCGCCCGTGGCGCGTCACCGCCAGCCCGCGCCGCGCCAGCCCGGGTGAGCCGGTCGCCATCGATCTGGTGCCGGCGCCGGGCCTGGAGATAGACCTGCCCGAGCAGGCGTCGATCCGCCTGAGCGGTCCCGACGGCGCCGAGCTGGTGGTGGCCCTGACCCGCCGCGGCCGTGGCTTCGCCGGTCGGCTGAGTGCGCCGGCACCCGGCACCTGGAATGCCACCACCGCCGCCGGAGTAGCCGCCGACCGGGTCGAACCCGGCGAGCTGCTGGTGGTGCCGAGCGAGGACGAGCGCCGCGACCCGCGCGCCGACCGCCCTGCCCTCGCCGCCTTGGCGGCAGCGACCGGCGGCCAGGTCTTCGATAGCGCCGACGCCCTGTTTGCGGCCCTACCGCGTGACCTCGGCCATGCTGAAAGCGCCACTGCCGAGCGCGGCCTGTGGGACACCTGGTGGGCATTGGCATTGGTGGTGACGCTGCTTGGCGCCGACTGGGCTATCCGGCGGCGCAACCGGCTGCCGTAATTTTGGAAATCGCGGTTCGCGGTTTGACCTGACCATACGCGTGTTCGGTGGCTATTCCAAGGAACTGGATGGTTGAGGCGCGTTGTTTCGCACGGTGTGTTTGGCCGCAACCCCGAACCGCGAACCCACTACGCCAGTAAGGTGCCCCCCGTGCCGGGGCGTCAGGCTGCAGGCTGGGCGGCCTTCGCCCGTTCGACCGCGACCTTGGCGGCCTTGACCAGTTCGATGGCGGTCTGGTAGCGCTTCTTCAGCAGCTCGACTTCTCCGCCGAGGCGCTTGACCTCCATGATCGCCTGGGCGATCTGGGTGTCGCGTTCGGCCAGCGCAGTCTGTGTCCGGCGCTCGATCTCGGCGACGTGGTTCTCGGCGGCAACAGCCTTGGTCTCGGCGTCGTCCAGCCGACGGCGATCCTGGGCGGCGGCCTCGGCCCGGCGCTTGAGCTCGGCGACGTCGGTCTTGCCGCGCTCGGCAGCCTTGTTGAGCAGGTCGTTCTCCTGGGTCAGGCGCTCGTTCTCGCTCGCCAGGCGCGCCTGGACCTGCTTGTGCTCGCCGAGCTGGCGGCTGCTCTCGGTCAGGCGCAGGGTCATCTGCGCGGCCATCTCGTCCTTGGAACGGGCCAGCGCGCCGCGCTCCTCCTGGGCGTTCTCCAGCGCGGCGCGGAAGCGGTCGCGCTCGGCGTTGGCGTTGGCGATCTGGCTACGCGCCTGGTCACGCTCGTGCATCGCCGCCTCGGCGGTGCCGTCGGCGGCGGTGACCCGGCTGCGCAGGGTGTCGCGCTCGCCGACGGTGCGCTCATTGGCGGCGCGGGCGGCTTCCAGTTCCTTGCGCAGCTGCGATCCCTCGCTGCCCAGGCGGTCACCCTCGCCGCGCAGGCGGTCGCGCTCTTGCGACAGCGTCTCAATCTGCTTGGCGGCAGCGGCGGCCTTAGTCTGCAGGGTGTCTCGTTCGCCGCGCATCGCCTCAAGGTCGCGGCGCAGGGTGCCGACGTCGGCCAGGGCGCGCTCACGCTCGGAGACCAGCTGGTCGCGCTCGGCCTGCAGCTTGGCGGAGCGCTCGGCGCCGGAGCGCTCGCGCATGCTCGCGGCCTCGGCCTCCGAGCGGGCGGCGGCGAGGTCCTTGCGCAGACCGGGGACTTCTTCCTGCAGGGCGGCCAGCTGCTGGGCGCTCCTCGCGGCCTGGGTCTGACCGGCCTCGTTGGCGGCGCGGGCGTTGTCGAGTTCGCGACGCAGGGCGGCCAGCTCGGTGCCGGTGCGTTCGCGCTCGGCCTCTAGCCGGTCGAAGCGCTCTTGGATGTTGCTCAGCCGGCCCTGCAGCTGGTCGCGCTCGGCGACCGCCTGGGCGGCAAGCTGGGTGGACTCGGCGACGTCGGCCAGGGCCTTGGCCATGGTCTGCTCGGACTCATCTTTGGACTTGGCGCGGAAGGCTTCGGTCTCCTGGCGGTCGCGGGTGCGCGCCATGTTCGCCTCGAGGGCAGCGCGGCGCTGTTCGCCGAGTTCGACCCGCAGGCGTTCGAGGTCGCGGACCAGGGTCTCGCGCTCGGACTGCAGTTTGGTGATCTCACGCTCGATGATGCCGGAGCGCTCGGTGGTCGACTTGGCTTCGGACTGGGACTTGGCGGCATCAGCGCGGGACTTGTCGAGCTCGGCCTTCAGCTGGGCGGCCTGCTTCTGCCATTCGCCGGCGGTGGCGCGCAGCCCGTCGAGGCCGGCGGTGGCCGCCTTGGCCTGGCCGAGCGAATCCATCAGCGCCTCGGCCCACGATACCAGCGCAGATTCGGCGGCCTGGCACACCGTGCCCAGCCCGCCCTCTTCGGTGAGCGCGTCCTGCAGTATGCCGAGGGTGATCTGGACGTCGTCGCCGCCGGCAGGGGCAGACTGGATAACGCGCAGCAATTCCGAGCACAAACCGAGGGCCTCGGCGCGGTCGGCGCGCAGCACCGCCTCGGAGTCGCTGGTGGCTCCACTTTCGGCGGAGGATGCACGTTCTTCGGCCTGGTCGACGCGGGTCTGCAGGCCGGCGACGATGGCGGCGTGCTCCTCCTGTAGCTCGCGCGTCTGTCGGCGCAGCTCGGCCAGCTCGCCCTCGCGGGCGACCAGCTCGGAGCGCAGCACTTCGGTCATCGCCGTGCCGGCGACGGCTGGGGCGCCGCCCCCACCGGCGCTACCGCGCTTGTCCAACTCGGCGGTGGCGGCGGCGAGGATGTCGGCAGCGATGCCCAGCTCTTCCTGCGGGTTGGGCTGGCGCCCGGAGAGGAAGCGGCCGGCAAAGTGTTGCTCGTCCAGGGCCAGGGCCTGCTGCACCAGCCGCCCGGTGGCGGTCAGTTGCTGGACCATGCCCCGACGGAGGTTGGCAACATCGGCCTCGAGCGCGGCGATGCGTTTGGCGGCGGCTGCGAGTTCGGGAGGAGGAGGGGTGAGCATCGGCCCCGTGGGTGTATGCCTGGACCGCAAGGGTGCAAAGGGCCAGATCGCCCCGCGGGCACCAGTGGGTCAGGCGGGATCGGAGGGCGGTTTACGCGACAGCAGGACGCTGCGCAGGGCGGCGAAGGCCCGGGAGATGTCCCGGCTGGTCTTAAGCGAGCCGGTCAGCTCGACGATCCGGGGGTCGTCGGTCGCCTTGCCGAGGGCCTTGAGGAAGCGGATCAGGCTCATCGGGCCATTTTCCGGATCCTCGACGAAGGAGAACAGGCGGAAGATATTGAAGCGCGTGTCGGGGGCACGCAGCAGCAGGGCCGGCGACAGCAGGGCGCTGGCGCGGACCGGGGCCAGCGAGCGCGAGTAGGTCTTGGCGATCAGTTCCAGGGTGGTGCGGCTCTCGCCTTGGTCCTGGCCGTCGAGGTCGGGCCATTCGGCGATCGCCCCGAGCGAGTCGAGGATCCGCTCAATGCCGTCCTCGGTCTGGGCCAGATCCTTGAATTTGACGTGGTTGTCGGTGATCCACTGGCGCGCCCCGGCGTCGAGGATGCGTTGGCTTTTGACGAACTGGCGGAAGCGCTGGAACTCGCGCCAGTCCCCGAGCATGAAGAACTCACGCGCCATCAGCACTTCGACCATGGCCGCATGCGCATCGTGCGGCGGCTGGCGCAGCGAGCGTTGCAGCCACACCAGCACCTTCTCGCCCTTGCCGTAGTGGGCGCGGATTGAGACTTGGTTGTCGAAGACGTACTTGCGTTCGAGGTAGATGACCTCCTCGATCTCCTGGCTGCGCACGTGGAACATCGGTTCCTGCAGCACCTCGTGATGCTTGTTCTCGATCGAGCTGGCCAGGGTCAGCAACTGTTCGCTGAGCCCGGCGGCGGCGATGAAGGACTCATCGAGAACGGCACCCTTGGACATGACGAGCAAGTATGCCGATGGGCGGGGGATTGGTAGGGGGCGGCGGACGGACGGACGGGCTGGCTGGCCGCTGGCCGCTGGCCGCTGGCCGCCAGTCCCGCCCCCGCTTGTCGCTTTCCCCTGCCGACCCAAGCACGATACTGCGTGTGTTGACAAAGATATATGGGGGCGAACAGGTTTCGACGGGACTGCACCGGCGAACGTGGCGTGCCGAGGTACAGGAGGCCTCGTTAAACCCCTGTAAAAAACACGTGCCGACGATCATGTCGAGTACGCTCTCGCTGCTTAATTAAGCAACCGAGATGGAGACCTCCGGGTGGCGATGCCCGGTTGACCCTCCATAACTATCATCGTCTGGCTGACGGAGCCGTCCGATTACCGTCAGCGAGACTAGCCGGGCTGGCCTTGGGGATATGCTGCTGGCCGCAGCTTCCCAGGGTGAGATCAATCGACCAGCTACGCACGTAGAAGCGCCGCACGAACAGTTCCGGACCCGGGTTCGATTCCCGGCGCCTCCACCACGGCCCATGTGGGCCCATCAATAACCCGCGGTTTTCCGCGGGTTATTGTATTGTGCTTCCCTGGGGCCGCGCGCGGCCCGCGCGTATGTGGCAATGAGGTCGAGCGTCGAGCTGCCAGCTGCCAGTGCGTCCTGTAGCGCAGCCGGTGCCATGGCACTCATGGTGCCGCGGCAGTCTGCTTCACCCGGATTAGGCCGCTGAGGTCGTAGCCGAAGGACGTCGCGGCCTGCTCCATTGCCGCCCAGTCCGCTGCTGGGGCTTGCGGGGATCGATGCAGGAACCACAGGTAGGACATCGTCGAGGAGCCCACCACGACCCAGCGGTAGTCGTCGGCCAGGGCCAGGACGCGATAGGAACCGCTGAACGGCCAGAAGAAGGTGACCGCGAGTTCCGCCGGGCCGGTGATGCGGGCCTTTGCTTGGGCGGATGACGGGGCTCCATCGAGGGTTCCCTTCCGTCCGGCATTGAGCACGGCGATCCGGCCGTCGGGTAACGTGCTGTAGGTGGCCGTGGTGGCGACCAGGCCCCGCTCGAAGCTGTGGTCGAAGCGGGCGACTTCGTACCACGTCCCCAGGTAGCGCGGCCAGTCGACGGTGAGGCCCGATG
>JBBREK010000031.1:0-25801 GCA_038203025.1 Planctomycetota bacterium | reverse complement strand
GCGGTCCCCTGACGGCCGCCGCTGGCCGGATTGATGACAAATGTAGCTTGCACGGCGGCGAAGCCTCTCCCAGACCCGTCCGGAAGCCAGGAGACAGCCCCCGGCCCTTTGGTGCGCGTCACCTTGACGCCCCCGCGCCGTAGTCGTAAGCCTAGGCCTGAGCGACCCCGGGCACGAGCCCAGCAAACCCTCTGAGGAGCCGCGGGTGGAATCTGAGATCGATCGCCTGCGCAAGAAGGTGGAGAACTTCCCCTCCCCTTCCTCCTACAACCGCCTGGCGGAGCTGTTGCATTTGGCCAAGCATGACACGGACGCCGAGACGGTGTGCCGCAAGTGCCTGAAGGAGTTCCCTCGCAATTCGCAGGTCTATGCCCTGCTCGCCGACATCCAGCTGGGCACCAACCGGCGGGCCGAGGCCGGCGAAAGCCTGCGCGCCGCCCTTGAGCGCGACGGCCGCAACTACGCCGCGGCGCGCATGTACGCCGACTGGCTGGCCGAGAACCGCGACGTGACCGGGGCCATCGCCCAGCTCAAGCAGGTGCTCGCCTTCCGCGCCAACGATCCGGCGGTGGTCAAGCGCATCGCCGAACTCGAAGCCCAACTCAAGGGCGTGCCCGCCGGCGCGGTCCTGCGCACAACCACCCCGACCCCGCCAGCGCGGCCGCCTGCCCCGCCGCCGCCGCGCATGTTGCCTGCTTCTGGTCACCGGACCGCCACGCCGATTCCCGCCAGCGGATCCGGCGTGCGCAGCGCCACCCCGGGTTCTGGCGTGCGCCGCAGCGCCTTCGACACCCTCGCCGCCGAGGGCGGTGTCCGGGCGGCGGTCGTGGTCGACTTGCAAGGCCAGGTCGTGCTTTCCCGCTCTTCCCCGGCCACCGCTGGCAAAGAGGACGCCCTCGCCGCCTTCGCCGCCTCGATCAGCAGTGCGCTGGGCGAGTTGTCCACCCTCGCTGGGCACCCCAACCCGGCCTCCTGGGTGCTAGGTGCCGAACAAGGCCAGGTGCTCGCCTTCCATCGTGACAACGGTTTCTCCGTCGTGGCCCTGGCTGACGTCGCCGTCCGTCCAGCCATGCTTGAACTGCGCGCCCGCCAGGCCCTGATCGATCTCGGAGCAACCTGACATGCAGGATATCCTCGGAGAGCTCAACCGGGTTCGCGGCGTCGGCGGCAGTCTGCTGTTCAACGCCGACGGCCTGCTCATGGAATCGGCGCTGCGCAGCGACGTCGACGAGCAAGGTTTGGCCGCCGCTGCCAGCTCGCTGATCAGCCAGGCTGCCCGCATGTGCGAGCAGCTTGGCATCGGCAAGCAGAACGCCTTCAGCGCCAGCGGCGACCAGGGCGGCGTCATGGTCTGCGCCGCCGGCGCGGCCACGCTGCTGATCCTGCTCGACCCCAGCGCCAACCTCGCCTTGCTGCGGCTGGAGGTCAAACCCTTCATCGACCGCATCGCCCAGCGGCTGACACTGTGACCCCCCTTACCAGCCAGACGGAGCCCTAAACCAGATGGTCCAGATCAATTTCGGTCAGCGTGAGGTCAGCTGCAAAGTGGTGTTTTACGGACCCGGCATGTCCGGGAAGACCACCAACCTTGAGATCATCCACAAGAAGGCGCCCAAAGAGGCGGTCGGCGACATGGTGTCGATCGCCACCGAGACCGACCGCACGCTCTACTTCGACTTCCTGCCCCTCGACCTTGGCCAGGTCGCCGGCATGCGCACCAAGTTCCAGCTCTACACCGTGCCCGGCCAGATCTACTACAACGCCACCCGCAAGCTGGTGCTGCAGGGCTGCGATGGCGTGATCTTCGTCGCCGATTCGGCCCCCGACAAGATGCCGGAGAACCTCGAGTCGCTGCAGAACCTGCGCGACAATCTCGCCGAGATGGGCCTGACCATCGACGAGGTCGGCAACCCGGGATTCGTCCCGGTCATCCTGCAGTACAACAAGCGTGATCTGCCCAACGCCCTCAGCGTGGCCGACATGAACGCGCAGATGAATCCGCAGAATTTCCCCACCTACGAGGCCTGCGCGCGCGACGGCAAGGGCGTCTTCGCCACCCTCAAGGAGGCGAGCCGGTTGGTGATCGAGAAGCTGAACAAGGAACACGCGCCGGGAGCCCGCGGGCGGCGAACCGGCAGCAACATGCCCGCTCAACCGCCGCCGACAGCGCAGACCCCGACGCCCGCGCACAGCGCGGTCCCCCGCCCGCCCGCCGCGCCGACTCCGCCGCGCCCGTCGCAGACCCTGCCGCCACGCCTGCCTGGCGCCGGCGCCACGCACACCCCCTCGGGTGGCAACCCGATCCAGCGCCCGGCACCGCCCCCGCCGCCACCCCGTCCGCCGGCACCACCTCCGCGCTCGGCCTACAACCCGGGAGCCGCCACGCCGGCCCGCGGGACCCAGACCTCGGAACCCGCCAGCCCACGCGAAAAGCACCTGCAGAAGGCCAAGCCGCCGGCCCTCGGCGCCCGTCGCTCTGGTGGACCCGACCTCGGCGCCACCGATCCGAACCTGAAGAAGTTCCAGCAGCATTCGGGTGGCGGCAGCGGCCTGCGGACGATCCTTATCGTCCTGGTCTTCGTGCTTATCGCCACCGTCCTGCTGGTGGTGCTGACCCTGTTCGTGCCTGCGGTCCGCGCCCTCCTGCCGATGGGCCTGCAGCAGCAGATCGAGACCATGGTCGGCGGTCCACCGGCCCAACCGCCGGCCCCGACCACCACGCCGGTACCTGTACCGGCCCCGAAGCCTGCAGAGGTTAAGCCGGAAGCGGCCAAGCCCGAGGCAGTAAAGCCGGAAGTATCCATGCCCGAGGTCACAACGCCTGAGGCGACCAAGGCTGCGACCATCAAGCCGGATCCCGCGCCAGCAGCAGCGACTCCCGAAGCCGCTGTGGAGCCCATCCCCGCGCCGGAGGCACCCAGTGCCAAATGAGCCCGCTATCGGCGCGAATGATGCGCTGCGTCTGCGGCGCCTGGTGTTCTACGCCGCCGACACCGACAAGATCAACGCCCTGCTGACCGGCTTCGTCAAGAAGTCCGGTGCCCTTGCCGCCATGGTCATCGACCAGGAGGGGCACATGGTCGCCCGCCAGGGCTTCAAGATCGCCAACAGCGATCCCACTGCCCTCGCCGCCCTGGTTGCCGCCAGCTTCGTCTCGACCCGTCAGGTCGCCAAGCTGCTCGGCGAAGCCGAGTTCACCACCATGAGCCAGGTTGGCGGCCAGCACGCCATCCACGTGCAGTTGATCGGCGCCCGCACCCTGGAAGTCGCGGTCTTCCCCATTTCGGTCAAGCCGGGCATGATCCAGGTCTACTGCAAGGAACTGGCCAAGGAGCTGGAGACGATCCTCAAAGCCGCCTCCGAGCGCAAAGAAGACGGCACCGAGCCGAAACTCGATGCTGGGTTCTCCAGGGACATGAAGGACCAACTCGATAAGATGTTCGGGGACCTTTAGCTTTTTGCCCGGGGGCCGCGGGCCCCCGAACCCCCGCCCAGGGCCCTTCGCCCTGGACCCGCTCGACACGCCGCGCATACGCGCGTCGATTCGCCAGACGGACTTGTTCGTTCCAGTCTCGCTAGGCACTCGCCGACCTACCACACACGGATACCACGCCGCTGGCGGCTCGCTTCGGCGCTCGCTCCATGGACGGTTTACGAGACGAGACGAGACGAGACGAGACGAGACGAGACGAGACGAGACGAGGGGCAATGGGGTTTGCCTTCGCTGATAGGCTGGCACCAATAACGGCATGACCACCCACGCCGCTGCCGAAACGTCACTCGCAGGGGTTGGACGCATTGCCGTCATCGCCTCGGACACCGGTGTGGTCCGGGTCGACTTTCTCGCCGCGGACAGTCCGCGGGTGAAGACGCACGGCGACGGGGCCGCGGCCGAGATCCGCGACTACGCGGTGCGCGAACTGGCGGCGTATGCCGACGGCGATGGCGTGCTTGCCTGCCCGGTCGACCTCACCGGCCTGCCGCCATTCCAGCGCCGCGTCCTCACCGCGCTGCGCAAGGTGCGGCGCGGCCGGACCATCACCTATGGCGAACTGGCCGAGCGCGTCGGTTCGCCCGGCGGCGCGCGTGCCGTCGGCAACGCCTGCGCGAACAATCCAGTGCCGCTGTGGGTGCCCTGCCACCGCGTCCTCGCCAGCGGCGGGAAGCTGGGTGGGTTCAACGGCGGATTGGATGTGAAGCGGGCGCTGCTGCGGATGGAACACTCTGGCGGCTACACGGCCTGAGACCGCCGACGAGTTGGAGCTCGCCGGTCCCAGGGCTCAGCCTTCCAGCATGGTGACCAGCCATTCGGCCTGCAACTGGTAGGGCAGCACCACCTCGTGACAGCCGGCGGTGCGCAGCCGCTCGGCCTGGGCGGCGGTGTCGGCCGTGGCGACGATGCGGGCCGCGGGTGCAAGGCTGATGCAGGTGCGCACCAGACCAAGGTTGTCGACGCCCTTCAGCATCATGTCGGGGATGGTCGAGAGGATGGTGCGGGCGTGCTGCAGATGGATGTGGTGCAGGGTGTCCATGCTGGCGAGGTCGCCGAAGCGCCCAGCGACGCCGCGTGCAGCCAGGGCCTTCAGCGTCTCGGTGTTGAAGTCGACCACCAGCAGCTCTGACAGGCGCGCCGCATCGCGACGCTCGATCTCGTCGATCAACGCCAAGGCGGTGCGATGGGCGCCGAGGATGACGACCGGATGATGATCCGCCGTGCCCTGGCCGGCGAGGTCGGGGTCCGGCGCCGCCTTGGCAAAAAACCGCCACAAGCGATCGCCCCAGCGGATGCCGTAGCTGCTGACCACGGCGGTGATGGCCATGGCGTAGAGCACAATGTTGAAGGTGTCCTGCCCGATATGCCCATAGCCGACGCCAAGCAGCGCGATGACCAGGCCGAACTCCGAGACCTGCGCCAGGTTGAGGCTGGCGATGAAACCGGTGCGGTGGCCGGCCCCGGAGATGGCGAGCAATGGCCAGATCGTGACGAAGCGGCTGCCGATGGTGAACAGCACGGCAGCGGTGATCGCCGGCCACCAGCGGGCCTCCGGCGGCACCACCATCATGCCAATCGAGACGAAGAAGAGGGTCAGGAAGAAGTCGCGCAACGGCAGCACCTTGGCGGTGACATGCAGGCGGTAGGGCATACTGCCGACGGCGACCCCGGCGATCAGCGCACCCATGGCGGTCGACAGGCCCATCGCCCCGGCCATCCCGGCGACGATGGCGCACCAGCCGAGGGCGGCCGCCACCACCATCTCCGGCGACTGCGCGATCGAGGCGAAGATGCGATGCAGCAGCAGGCGGCTGGCGACCACACCCAGGGCGGTCAGGGCCAGGCTGCCGCCGATCGCCTTGGCGATGGGCAGCAGCTCGGGGCTGGTCAGGTTGGGCTGCAGGGCCAGGACGAGGATGGCGAAGACGTCCTGCACCACCAACACACCAACGGTGATGCGCCCAGCGAGCGTATCGAGCGTGCGGGTGTCGTAGAGCAGCTTGACCACGATCGCGGTCGAGCTCAGCGAGCAGATCAGCGCCAGGTACAGCCCGGTGGCATCGCCACCGCCAATGCCGTAGCCGAGCAGCCAGAACAACCCAACGCCAAGCGCCGCCCCCAGAGGAAACTGACCGAAGCCGGTGAGCAGCAGCTGACGACCGCTGGCCGCGACCTGCTTGAGATCCATCTCCAGGCCGATGACGAAGAGCAGCAGGATCATGCCCAATTCGGAGATCACCGCGATGTTGGCCTGGTCGCTGATCCAGCCGAAGCCGATCGGCCCGATCAGCGCCCCAGCGATGAGATACGCGAGGATGATCGGCTGCCGCGTCCAGTGCGCCACCAGGCCGAGGGCGGTGGCGGCGGCGATGGCGAGGCCAATGTCGTGGATGATCGGGGCGACGGCAGCGCTCATGCCCGCGACTTGTGGCGGACAACAAGCGGGATCAAGGCCAAGCCGGGAATCCCTGCGGCAGCCGACCACAGGAAGAACGGCGTCCAGCCGTGCTCCTGGGCGATGATGCCAGCCGGGGCGGTGAGAAACCGGCCGAGCAACCAGACCGAGGTCAGCAGGGCATACTGCGTCGCCGCGCAGGTGCTGGTACACAACCGCATGAGGAAGCCGACGAACACCGCCGCCATCAGGCCGCCGCAGGCCGCCTCGATGGCGATGGTCGCGTCCAGACCCAGCGGTCCGGCCAGCCATCCCTGGTCGAGGGCGACGAAGCCGAGGTTGGAGAGCGCCCCGGCCAAACCCGCGATCCACAAACAGGCGGTGGCGGACAGGCGTGTGCCAAGCCAGCCGGCAACGAGGACGCCGGCGCCGGCCGACAACAGGGCCACCGGCCCGCGGGCGAAGCCGACCGCGTCCTTGGAAAAGCCGCTGAGGGCAAGGAAGGCGTTGGTCTGATTGCCAGCCCACGAGTCGGCGAGCCGGAAGAGCAGGGCAAAGGCGAGCACTGCAAACAGCCCGGCCGCTCCGAGTTCCTGCCAGAAGGCCCGCACCGGCACCACCACGGCGTCGCGCAGGCTGGCCGGCGGCTCGCCGCGGGCGGCGGGCTCGCGCGCGACCGCGACGGCAACCAGGCACACGACGGCGCTGCCAGCCATGACCAGGTACGCGGCCTGCCAGCCGACACGCTGCGCCAGGGCCAGGGCGCCCCAGCTGGTAGCCATCGCCGCCGCCCGCCAGCCCCATACCGCCAGGCCGGCGCCGGTAGCGGCGCTGCGGGCATCGATCGCGTCGCAGGTGAAGCCGTTGATCGCCAGGTCAAGGGTGGCGCTGGCCGCGGCAATGGCGCAGGCCAGGACGATGACCGCGGTCAGGTTGGAGGCGGGATCGAGCATGCCCATCGGCGCCAGACACAGGGCCAACAGAACAAGGGCGAGCGCGATCCAGCCGCGACGGCGCCCCAGCGGCGGCACCCAGCGGTCGATCAGCGGTGCCCACAGCGGCTTCAGCATCAACGGCAGGCCGACCAGGGCGAGTAGGCCGATCTCCTTCGGCTGCAGGCCGGCATCGGCGAGGAAGGTCTGGAAGGTGCTGCCGATGAGCTCGGCTGGCAGACCCGATGCAAATCCGAGCAGCAAAACCGCGGTTCGCATGCGGGCATCGAAGAGCGGTGCGTTCGCCACGTCAGCATGCTGGCGTCTGCCGGCGTAGTCGCCAGCATCGTGGCGTGCCCGACCCCCTGCCGCTGCTGCTGCCGACCCCGACCTCCTGGACCCCGACCTCGGGTGTCTGCACCGCTCCGTCCCGTATCGCCATAAACCGTTCCGCCCACCCACCCCAGGCCTACCGCCTGGAGCTGTGGACCGACAGCGTGCGCATCGACTGCTCGGATCCGACCGGCGAACGTCATGCCCGTGCCACCCTCGCCCAGTTGGTCGCCCAGGGCGCGCCCTGCGGCATCGTCGAGGATGCGCCGGCTTTCGCCCATCGCGGGGTCATGCTCGACATCTCGCGCTGCCGGGTACCGACCATGGCCGAGCTGGAGACCCTGATCGCCACGCTGGCCGGCTGGAAGATCAACCATCTCGAACTGTACGTCGAACACACCTTCGCCTACCGTAACCACCGCCCCGCCTGGGACGGCTGGGATCCGCTGACGCCCGCCGACCTCGCCAAGCTCGATCGCCTCTGCGCCGCGCAGGGTATCCGCCTAGCAGCCAATCAGAACACCCTCGGCCACCTCGAACAGTGGTTCACGCATCCGCAATACGCGGCCATGGCCGAGATCGCCCCGGGCCAGACCTGGGACTTCGGCGGCCTGGTCAACAAGACCGGCCCGTTCTCGCTGTGTCCGTCCGACCCACGCGCCCTGCCCTTCGTCACCGGCCTGCTCGACGAACTGCTGCCGTTGTTCAGCAGCGACCAGGCCAACATCGGCTGCGACGAGGCCTACGACCTCGGCCAGGGCCGCTCGCAGGCACTGGTCGCCGAGCGCGGCCGCGCGGCCGTGTATCTCGACTGGGTGGCCGAGGTCTGCGCTGTCGTCCGCCGCCACGGCAAGCGCCCGGCCTTCTGGGCCGACATCGCGCTGGAGCACCCCGAGGACCTCAACCGGCTGCCCGACGATCTACTGTGCCTGTGCTGGGGCTACGAACCCGACGCGCCGTTCGCCCGCTGGGTGCGCCAGGTGCGCGCCGCCGGACGCGAAGCGTGGGTGTGCCCGGGCACCTCGTGCTGGCTGACCTGGACCGGCCGCACCACCGAACGCCGCGCCAACCTGCTGGCTGCTGCCGAGCAGGGCCTGGCCGAGGGCGCCACCGGCTTCCTCGTCACCGCCTGGGGCGACGACGGCCACCGGCAGCCGTGGCCGGTGACCCTGCACGCCCTGGCCGAGGCTGCGCATCGCGCCTGGAGCGGCACCGCCGCCTACGATTCCAGCGCGGCGTGGAAAAAGGCCTCGCTCGGGCCCTGGCTCGACGCCTTCGGCGATGTCGACCACGGGCTGCGCCTGATCAGCGGCAAGGGCGGCGGCGTGCTGCGCAACCGCAGCGCGTTGTTCGCCGACCTGCACCGGCCGTGGCGCGAACCGGCGCCGGGTTCGGCCGACGACTTCGAGTCCTGCGCCGACGTGCTTGACACGCTGGCCGAGGACCTGCCGTTGTATGGCGGACAGATCGCCAATGAGCTGGTTCACGCCGGGCGGCTGGCGCGGCTGGCAGCCGAGGCCGGCTGGCTGAAGCGCAGTGCGCCGGATGACGCGGTGGCGCGACGGGTGATCAGCGAGGAACTGACCGCGCTGACCGAGGAGCATCGCCGGCTGTGGCTGCTGCGCGCCCGGCCGGGCGGGTTGGAGCAGTCGTGTGCGCGGTATACGCAGATCGTGGATAACTTGACGGCAGGCTGAAGCCTGCCGACCGGGCCGGCTAAAGCCGGCGCTACGGGCGGCGCTACGGGCGGAGCTACGACAAAGACGTCAGCGGTGGCGGCGCCGGAGGGCCAGCGGCTTGCCCAGGATCTCGTTGGCGACCATCAGGTCGCGTATGCCATTGGGACTGGCCAACAGGGCACGCAGCCTGGCCGCCGACACCACCACCGCACGCTGGTGCGGGGCGAGTTCAGCTACGCTGCTGGCCGTGATGCGCCGTGGTGACGGTTCCGGCACGGCAGGACGCGCCCGTTCCGGCGGGCGGCGCGATGGGGTGTGCGGCGCATGGCCGGGACGAGCGGCCTCGTCCTCCTCCCATTCGGCCCCATCCTCGTCGCTCTCGCGTTCAGGGAGGCGCGACGGCTGCGGCTGCGACGGCCGGGGGCGTTGGCGCCCCTCGCCCTGCTGCTGCGCCTGCTCCAACTGCTTGAGGATCTCGTCGAGGAGTCCCATGCTCAGGTGCCAAGCGGCTTGTCACCCGGCTTCGAGGCCGGCGGGTGGGCGATCGAGGTGCGCATCTCGGTGTCGGACATGATGTTCTTCATCGAGTAGTAGTCCATGATGCCAAGGTTGCCCTTGCGGAAGGCCTCGGCCATGGCGAGCGGGATCTCGGCTTCGGCGAGCACAACCTTGGCGCGGTTCTCCTGCACCAGGGCGATCATCTCCTGCTCACGGGCGACGGCCATGGCGCGCTGGCGCTCGGCCTCGGCCTGGGCGACCTTCTTGTCGGCCTCGGCCTTGTCGGTGCGCAGGCGGGCGCCGACGTTCTCGCCAACGTCGATATCAGCGATGTCGATCGACAGGATCGAGAAGGCGGTGCCGGCGTCGAGGCCGCGGGCGAGGACGGTCTTGGAGATCTTGTCGGGGTTCTCCAGCACGTTGAGGTAGGAACTCGACGAGCCGATGGTGGTGACGATGCCCTCGCCGACACGGGCGATGATCGTCTCCTCGGTGGCGCCACCGACCAGGCTGTCGATATTGGTACGCACGGTGACGCGGGCCTTGACCTTCAGCTGGATGCCGTCGCCGGCGATGCCGTCGATGGTCGAGCGGCCCTGCTTGCCGTCGGGCACGTCGATGACCTTGGGGTTGACCGAGGTCTGCACCGCGTCGAGCACGTCGCGACCGGCGAGGTCGATGGCGCAGCCGCGGTCGAAGGTCAGGGCGATGTTGGCCTTGTTGGCCGCGATCAGGGCGCTGACCACACGCATGACGTGACCGCCGGCGAGGTAGTGCGCCTCCAGCTTGTCGGTGGTGACTTCGATGCCGGCCTTCTTGGCGGTGATGCGCGCAGTCACGATCACGGTCGCGTTGACTTTACGGAAGCGCATCATGAACAACTGGATCAGGCCGACCGGCGCGTTGCTGGTCAGGGCCTGGAACCACAGGCTGAACACCGAGCCGACGGCGAAGAAGAACGCCAGGAGGGCGATGCCACCGACGATGTAGAGGAGATTTTCGAGATTCATGTCAGATTCCTTGGTTGCTGTGGTCGGCATCGATGATGCCTGAGACGGTGTCGCGAGCCGGGCCGACGGTGATCACCGGCCCGTCGATGGCGAGGACGACGACGCGCTCGCCGCGGGAGAGGACGGCACCCTGCACCTGCACGTCCAGCTCGACCGGGCCGCGTACGCCGCCGAAGCGGGCCCGGCCAGTGGGGAAGGCGTTGGTTACCAGCTCGCCGAGCGTGCCGGCCGCGACGCCGGCCTTGGCGGCGATGTCGCCGATGCCCGCATTGCCGCTGATCTCGGTGGGCAGGATGGCGGCGCTGTTGCGCCGCATCAGGCCGAAGCCGACGCGCAGGATGACAGCGAACAGCACCGGCACGATGGCGACGAAAGTCCAGCCGTAGCCGGGCGCAGCGTGGAAGGCCAGGGCGATGGCGGCGATGGCGCAGATCGTCGCCCCGACCAGCAGCATGCCCCAGCTGACAATGAGAAACTCGACGATGGCCAGAGCCGCCGACAGCACGAGCAGGGCGACAGCCCAGACCAGGGCGCTGGCGGCGCTTAGGCCCTGGATCTCCGGGGCGGCCTGGGCAGCGAGCAGGTGGAGGAGATCGATCATGCCCGACTCTGAGTGTCCACGGGCCTAACCAGCAGCTCGCCAAGGCTGGCGCTGACGATCTCGACCTCGCTGCCCTCGGCAACCATGGCGCCGTGCTCAGCGACAGCAGCTATGTCGCGTCCATCGACCACCACATAGCCGCTGGGACGCAGCATGGTGCGGGCACGCACCCGACGGCCGACCAGGGCCGGGGCCGCCGCCTCGACCGCCCCGGCGCTGGAGCCGTCGATGGCTGCAGCGCTCGCCAGCACGCGCATGGCGCGGCTGCGCGGCAGGGCGGCGATGCCGATCGCCACCCCGACGGTCAGCACAGCCAGCGCCAGCAGGCTCTGCACCATGGCGTCACCTACCGCCAGCCCCCAGCGCACGTCGCTGGTGTCGAACTGGTAATTGTCGGGCATGAAGGAGAGGACCAGGCCGAATCCGATCGCCAACAGGCCGCCGATCGCCAGTAGGCCGCCGGTAGGCAGAATGAACAACTCGGCAATCACCGCCGCGACGCCCAGGCCGATGAGGATGGTTTCCGGGGCTCCAGCCAGGTTCAACCAGTACTGGCAGATCAGGAACAGGCCGCCACAGACCGCGGCGCCGATCAGAAACAGGCCGCCCGAGGGCATCTTGAACTCGAGGATGAGCAGCAGCACGGCCAAGCCGGCGAGCAGCGGCGCCCAGCCGCCCAGAGTCTCAGCGATGACCTCGTTCTGGCTTGGAACGTGGCGCTGCACCGCCGCCGGATCCGCACCCAGCAGCCGGTAGACCTCGTCGATATCCTTGACGAGGCCGGTGGCCATGCCGTCGGCGACCGCCTCCTTGGCGGTGTAGGTCAGCAGGCGGTCCTTGCCCAGGATCAGGACGCCGTCCTCCTTCTTCGTGCCCGGATGGTCGGCAAGGAAGGCCGGCAGGTCGTCCTCGATGACGAAGCTGCGCGTGCCATCGAGGTCGAAGCGCATCAGTTCCTGGTTGCGCGCCGTCATCTTCTGTAGTCTGGCCTGGTCCCAGCCGTTGTGCTGGCCGGCCTGGCGGAGCAGGGCGCGCACCGGGCTTTCCATCTTCTCCGGCGCGTACTTGATCGGCTCGGCCGGATCCTGGCTCATGAAGATGACGCCGATGTCGCCGATGTAGGCGTTGTCAGTCATGTAGATGCGCTTGTGGCCATAGGCGATCAACGCCCCGGCGCTATAGGCGCGGTTGTCGATGAAGGCGACCAGTTCAGTCTCATCGTCACCGACCTTCAGGGCCTTCTCCAACATCTGCATGGCCGAGCCGAGCGAGCCGCCATCGGTGGCGACGCGCACGACGATGTAGCGCGGTTTGCTCTTGAGCGCCTGTTCGATGGCACGCTCGAACTGGCCGGCACGGTGATCATCGATCACCCCATCGATGGGTACGAAGGCCACAGTCGGCGGGCTGGCAGCCGGTCCGCCTTCGACCGCGGCTGGCGCGGTGGCCACCGGTCCGCTTTCGACCGCGGCTGGCGCGGTGGCCACCGGTCCGCCTTCGACCGCGGCTGGCGCGGTGGCGTCCTCGGCGGCGCCGAGCAAGCAGACACCCAGGAGAATGACGAGGAGGCGGTACATGGCGGTGGACATGCTAGGGTCGGGTGAGGAGCGGCAAGGTTTCCCGGGTTTCCGGTTCGCGTGTGGCAGTAGCATGGCTCGGCCGATCTAGCCAGCGCAACCGGGGCTCGCCTCCACGGACCTGCGTGGATCCGGCGCTGGATGGGCGTCCAGGGCACGATACGACGCGAACTCCCAGGAACCGCTCCATGCCCACAGCTGTCATCAATCCGCGCATCCGTGGCTTCATCTGTACCACCGCTCATCCCGCCGGTTGCGCCGCCAACGTCAGATCCCTCATCGACTTGGCTCGCACGGGCAGCCCAGGCAGCGGACTTGGCACGGTGCTGGTGATCGGTTCGAGCGCCGGCTTCGGCCTGGCTTCGCTGGCCACCTCCATCTTCGGCTACGGGGCCGACGCGGTCGGCATCTGCTTCGAGCGCCCCGCCAACGGCGACAAGCCGGCCACCGCCGGCTTCTACAACCTCGCTGAGATGCACCGCCAAGCGACGGCCGCCGGGCGCAGCCTCACCACGATCAATGGCGACGCTTTCAGCCACGCGGTCAAGGAGCAGGCCATCACCGCCCTGAAGGCCCTGGGTAGGCCGGTCGACCTGGTGGTCTACTCCCTGGCCAGCCCGAAGCGGAAGGATCCCGACAGCGACACGTTGTGGGGCTCGGTGCTCAAGCCGCTCGGCGATGCCTACACCGCCAAGACCGTCGATCTCGACACTGACCAGATCAAGGACGTCACCCTGCAGACCGCCACGGCCGAGGAGAAGGCCGGCACCATCAAGGTGATGGGCGGCGAGGACTGGCAGCTGTGGATCGACGTCCTGTCGGCCGCTGGCGTGCTCGCCCCGACCTGCCGGACCGTCGCCTACAGCTACATCGGCCCCAAGGTGACGCACGCGATCTACCGCGCCGGCACCATCGGCGCCGCCAAGGACCACCTGGAAGCGACCGGCCGGGCCCTGAACGAGCGCCTGGCCAAGACCGGCGGCGGCGCCTGGGTCAGCGTCAACAAGGCCCTGGTGACGCAGGCCAGCTCCGCCATCCCGGTGGTGCCGCTGTACATCGCCCTGCTCTACAAGGTGATGAAGGCCAAGGGCACGCACGAGGAGACCGGCGAGCAGATCGTGCGCCTGTTCCACGACCATCTCGCTCCTGGTAAGCAGCCGCGCCTGGACGACCAGCAGCGTATCCGCGTCGACGACTGGGAGATGGCCCCGGATGTGCAGGCCGAGGTTGACCGGCTGTGGCAGCAGGTGACCAGCGAGAACCTTCAGACCAGCGGCGACTACGCCGGCTTCAAGGCCGGCTTCCGCCGCCTGTTCGGCTTCGAGGTGCCGGGGGTGGATTATGCGGCGCCAGTGGAGATAGCGGCCGAACTGGCTTAGGAACGTCCGGTTGTCCGGTCGTCCGAGCACCAACAGGAACCCGCATGCTTGATAAGCTCAAGGCCGCCATCGATCGTGTCCAGGATCCGGATCTCCACCAGGGTCTGGTGGCCCTGAACATGATCCGCAATCTGACCTTCGCCGATGGGGTGGCCTCGTTTGATCTCGTGCTGACCACCGGCGCCTGCCCGGCGAAGAAGCAGCTGGAGGACGACAGCCGCGCCGCAGCCCTGGGCGTGCTAGGCGTGCGCGAGGCGCGCATCACCGTCTCGGCTGAGGTGCCACAGCAGAAGACCAAGGCCGAGCTGATCCCCGGCGTCCGCCACGTTATCGCGGTCGGTTCGGGCAAGGGCGGGGTGGGCAAGAGCACGGTGACGGTCAACCTGGCCTGCGCTCTCGCCGCCGCCGGCGCCCGCGTCGGCCTGATCGACGCCGACATTCATGGCCCGAGCGTGCCGATGATGCTCGGCTACGACCTCCAGCCCGAGGTGGTGGACAAGAAGCTGGTCCCGCCGCTGGCGCACGGCGTGCGCTTCATCTCCATGGGCCTGCTTATCCCCGAAGGCCAGGCGGTGATCTGGCGTGGGCCGATGCTGCAGGGCGCGCTCAAGCAGTTCTTCGCTGACGTCGCCTGGGGCGAACTCGACTACCTGCTGATCGACCTGCCACCGGGTACCGGCGACGTGCAGATCACCCTCTCGTCCCTGGTCCCCCTGGCCGGCGCGGTGGTGGTCAGCACGCCGCAGAGCGTCGCCCTGCTCGACGCCCGGCGCGCCATCGCCATGTTCGGCAAAGTCAACGTACCGATCCTCGGCATCGTTGAGAACATGGCCGAATTCGTCTGCCCGCAATGCGGTCACGTCGAGCAGATCTTTGGCAACGGCGGAGCCGAGGCGGAAGCGGCCCAATCGGGCGTGCCCTTCCTCGGCCGCCTGCCGCTGGAACCTGCGGTGCGCGCCTGCGGTGACGAAGGCGAGCCGATCGTGGTGCGCGCCCCGCACTCGCTGTCCGGCGCCGCCTTCCGCGCCCTGGCCCAGCAAGTTGCCGCCCGCGCCAGCACCCTGGCGCTGGGCTGACCCCCCCCTGGGACCGACGAGCTCCAGCTCGTCGGAAGTCCGCTCAGTATCTGAAGTTGACGACTGATCCGCGCACCGGCATCGGCGCACCGATCATCCCGCGCCGATCATAGGCGACCGATGGCCGCGATCCCATGGCATCGCCAAGCACCTCGCGGATCATCGACAACCCCTGACGGGCGATGACCAGGTTGCGTTCCGACTGTCGTCCGAGGCGCTGGCAGATCTTCACCACCTCCTGGCGCAGGCGTTCCAACTCGCCGCGCACCGCCTCCGGAGCACGCTGCAGCACCTTGCTCAAGGTGACTTCACCCTCGATCTTAAAGACAGCGGCCAGCGCATTGGCCAGGCGCTGGCGGATGCTGCCCAGCCGGGCCGCCTCGCGGGCCGGGTCCTCCTGGGTGGCGACCAGGGCCGCGACCCCCTTGGCGTCGCCGCTCATCAGCTTGGGCGACATCTGCTCGGCGAGGACGAGAAGCTTCTGCTGCACCGCCAGCTCGTTCTCCAGGTGCTTGCGCAGCTGATCGAGAAGGGTGGTGACGGTAGTAGCAGCAGCGACAGCGGGATTTGGCGGGGTCATGCCCATGGAACGCACGGAGCGTGCCGAGTCAGCGTTGCGCGTCACCCGCCCGCAACCGCGCTGCCATCGCCTGCTCGATGATCTTCGCGACCCCGAGGCCACCGGCCGCGTGCTCGGCCATGCCGTCGACGAACAGGCCCTGAAAGGTGCTCGACCCGGGATCCTCGCCAAACAGGTCGGTGGTCGACTCGCTGCGCTCGGTCATCGGCTTGAGCAGCTGGGCGACGAACTGCTGTTCGAAGGCCCGCGCCGCCTGACGTAGCTTGGCGCGCGGGTCGGTGGCATCGAGGCGTCCGGCTCCGGTAATGGCAAGATCGGGCACTACATGATCTCCAATTCGGCATGCAGCGCGCCGGCGAGATGGATCGCCTCGAAGATCGCCACCAGGTCGCGCGGACGGGCGCCCATGGCATTGAGCGCGTTGGCGATCTCCTCGACCGTCACGCCCTCGATCAGGCCGAGGCTGCCGGGGACGATGGGCGGCTTGACGCCGGGCGGCGGCTCGTTGCCGCGCAGGCGGGTGACGGGGTCGCTCCAGGCTACGCCGATTGACCGGCCGTCCGGACCGACCGGCATGGCCGTCGGCACGATGCGCAGGGACAGTCCGCCATGGCTGACGGCAACCGCCCCGATCGACACCGAGGCGCCGACCACGATGGTGCCGGTGCGCGAGTTGATCAGCACCCGGGCGCGCACATCTGGCGAGACGCGCAGCTCCTCGATGCGGGCAAGGGATTCTACGACCTCCTGCGGCGTGGGGGCGGTGGCGAAGCGCAGGGTGATGGCGCGGGCGTCTTCGGCGGCAACGCGATCGGCGCCGAACGCCTCGCCCAGGGCCCTGGCCACGCGCGATGCGGTGGTGAAGTCGGGCTCGCGCAGGAGCAGGCGCAGGCGGTCCTGGTGGACCAGCGTCGCGGGCACCTCGCGCTCGACGATCGACTCGATCACCGCCACCGTCTCGATGTTCTTGTGGTCGCTGCCGACCGGGCCGGGGTTGGCCGGACTGGCGTTGCCGAAGCCGCCGATCGATACCGGCCCCTGGGCGACGGCGTAGATCTTGCCATCCCAGGCATCCATCGGCGTCTGCAGCAGCACACCGCCGCGCAGACTGGTGGCATCGCCGATGGTCGACAGCTGGGTATGCAGCCGGGTGCCGGCCTTGGCGAAGGACGGGATGTCGGCGGTCAGCGCAACCAGCGCGACGTTGCGCGAATCGAGATCACTCTCGGCCAGGGCCTGGTTCTTGCGCGCCAGGACCTGACGCAGCAGCCGCTTGGTCGCCGGACTCTTGTCGCCGGTACCGCTCAGGCCGACGACGATGCCAATGCCGTTGAGCTGGTTGTCGCGCACCCCATCGACGGTGCACAGATCCTTGAGACGTACCCCGGCAGCCTCGCCAGCCGAAAGCGAAGCGAGGACCGCCAGGACCATCAGGACAAGCGGACGCTGCATGTTGTTCAGAATGGCCACAGGACATCCATCAGCTTGCCCAGCCAGCCTTCCTGCTGCGCCCGGGTCAGGGGACCTTCGCCGACGATTGACACCTGTAGGTCGTAGAGCTTCTCGCTCAGCACGGTGTTGTCGCTCTTGATATCGCTGGGCCGGACGATGCCGGCGATCTGGATGGTCTTGCGATCCTCATTGACCAGCACCTCGCGCGAGCCGCGCACCACCAGTGAGCCGTTGTCGAGCACATCGACGACCTGCACCGCGATCGTCGACCGCACCTTGTGGTTGAGGTCGTATTTGCCCTGACCCTGGAAGGCTTTGGAGGAATCGACGTTGAGTCCGGGCAGCCGGCCAAGAGCGCTCGCGCCAGTGGCAGCCGGCAGCTGATTGCTGCCAGCCAGCAGGTTGACGCCGATGTCCGCCTTGTTGTCGCGACTGGTGTCGGTCTTCTCGTTTTCGGAGACCGAGGTCGTCTCCTCGATGACCACGGTCAGGAGATCGCCGCGCCGCCGCGCCGTAGCGTCAGCGTAGAGGTTGCCGTCGGAGAGGGTGTCGGCCCGCCACAGGCTTTCAGCAGCCAGTGGCGCAATGCAGACGAGGATAAGCAGCAGCAGGCGCATGTCGCGTTCCTCGACGGGGTGGTCGGCTACCCGTCGGGAACGCAAGGGTTGTGCCAGGATGGAGGGCAATCGCCTAGAGGCTTTCAGCCAATAGACTTATATAGGAAGACCGTCATCTGAGGCGGTCTCTTCGATGTCCCCACGGGCGTGCACCTCACCACGGTTCATCCCCGGACAGCCGACAGCCTGTTCATCCCAGGTCGCCCGATCGGCGAGGTTCGAGCGCCAGAACGGCCAGGTCCGGCACTGGCGCGGACGCAGATCGTAGACCGTGCAGCCGACCCCCTTGGCCCAGAAGATGCAGTCGTTGTTCCGCTTCTCGACCAGCGACACCAGTTGCTGACCACCGCGCCACAACCGGCGGGTGTAGGTGCGACAGAAGGTCTCGCGGTCGACGCCCAGCCGCGCCGCCAGCGCATCGATCTCGTCCTCGCTGACCCAGGTATGCCCCGGGGCCCCGGTGCAGCAGTTGCCGCACTGGGAGCAGGTGAAGCGCAGGCCATCGGCGTACCACGGGGCATCAGGCATGGTCGGCAGACTAGCGGCCAGTTGACCACGACCAGCCCCTGGGCCCGCGCGCCGCTGGCGCGCTCGAAGATGCTTGAGGCGTGATCCGAACCGGCGTAGTCGGATTCCAGCAGGGCGAGCGACCCCACGAGCCGTCGGCTATCCTCATGGCCATGCCCGACCTCTCAGCCACCGACCGCGCCACCCTCCGTCAACTCGCCGAACGCTACGCCGGGATCTGTGCCCGTTCGCATGTGCGCTGGTGCCGCCAGCAGTGGCAGCGTCTGGTCGACCTCGAACCGACCGACCGGCCGTTAGTCGCGGTGCAGCCCGAGGGCGCCACCCCCGAGGTCATGGGCGACGAACGCTGCACCTGCGCCACGCACCTGCACGGCATCGAATGGAACCTGCGCTATCGCATCCGCCTGGCCGAGTTCCTGCAGGACGACACGCCGTGGACGCCAACCGTCGACATCGGCTGGCGAGTCCGCGACACTGGCTGGGGCATCGACATCCCGCAGCACCACGGCGAGCATCGCGGCAGCTATGTGTGGGAACCACCACTGAAGGATCTGCAGCGGGATCTCGCCAAGCTCAGCCACCGAACTTGGAGCGTCGACCGGGCGGGATCCGAGGAGGACCTCGCCGTCGCTCAGGACGCGGTCGGCGACATCCTGACGGTGCAGCGCCGCCACTACGGTTCCTGGACCGTCGGTCTGACCATCGACGTCATCCGCCTGGTCGGACTCGAACAGCTGATGACACTGATGTACGACGACCCAGACGGCCTGCATGCGGTGATGGCGTGGATGCGCGACGATGTCGCGCAGATGATGGCTTGGCACGAGGCCGAGGGTCTGCTGACCAGCAACCACGACTGCTCGTTTGGCATCGGTTCGGGCGCCTACGGCCCGACCCGCTCGCTGCCGACTCTCGACGGCGGTGCCACCTTCGCCCAGCGTTGGGGCTTCGCCGAAAGCCAGGAGACGGTCGGCGTCTCACCTAAGCTGTTCCAGAAGTTCGTCCTGCCCTACCAGATCCCGCTCATGAACCGCTTTGCTCTGGTCTACTATGGTTGCTGCGAAGGCATCGAACGGCGCCTGCAGATGGTCATGGACGCCGTGCCCAACCTGCGCGTCGTGTCGATGGCCCCGTGGGCCGACCAGGAGAAGATGGCCGAGATCTCCGGCGGGAAGCTGGTGCTGGCCAGGAAGCCCAACCCGACCCTGGTGTGCGGCGAGTTCCGCGAGCCGGGCATCCGCGAGGACCTCGCCACCACCCTGCGCCTCTGCGGCCACCGTCCGCTGTGCTTCGTGCTGAAGGACACGCACACGGTGCAGGGCGAGCCGTGGCGCCTGGCGCGCTGGGTCGAGATCGCACGCGAAGAGGTCGAGAAGGACCGCGGGCTTCAGCCCGCGTCGTACGATCGCGGGCTGAAGCCCGCAGTCCTGGTCACAGCTTGAGCACGCCGGCGCCGGCCGCCGCCCTGGTGACGTAGACAGCCGGGGTCAGGCCGGGGAAATCGGCGCGATAGCGCTTCTCCAGCTCGGGGACGAAGGCCTTCACCGCCTCGTCCTTGACCAGACTGACAGTGCAGCCGCCGAAGCCGGCGCCGGTCATGCGACTGCCAAGACAGCCGGGCAGGCTGCGGGCAATCGCCACCATGCCGTCGAGTTCGTCGCAGGTGACCTCGAACTTGTCGCGCAGGTCGGCGTGGCTCTGGTCCATCAGTTCGCCGAAGGCAACCGCGTCACTGGCACGCAGACAGGCGAAGGCGGCGAGGGTGCGGCCGTCCTCGGCAACGACGTGCTCGCAGCGGCGCTTGGCCGTGGCATCGAGGCGGCCATGCGCCACCGCCTGCCACAAGCCGTGCATGGTGACGTCGCGCAGGTGCAGCACGCCGAGGGCCTTGGCTCCGGCCTCGCACTGATTCCGACGCTCGTTGTAGGCGCTATCGACCAGGCCGCGACGCTTGCCGGTGTCGGCTATGACCACGCTGACGCCAGTGGGCAGGGGTGCCGGCGTCAGGCGCAGGGTGCGGCAGTCCATCAGCATGGCTTGCCCCTGGGTGGCGCAGGCGCTGGACAGCTGGTCGAGGATGCCGCAGTTGGTGCCGACGTAGGTGTTCTCGGCCTTCTGCGCCAGCTTGGCGATCTCCTCATGCGGCAGCTTGGTCCCGGCGGCAGCAAGGAAGGCGAGCATCGACGCCACTTCCAGCGCGGCGCTGCTCGACAGGCCCGAACCAAGCGGCACGTCGCCGGTGATCGCAAGGTCGCAGCCGATCAACTCGACGCCGGCATCCTGCAGCACCTGGGCGCAACCCTTGACGTAGTCGGCCCACTTCTGGGCCTTGTCCTTGGCATGGGCGATCGGCGTGGTCAGCGCGAACTCGACCGTGCCGGCCTGTTCAAGCGACACCACGCGCACAGTGCCGTCGGTGCGCCGGCGCCAAGCGATGCGGATGTCGCGTTCGATCGCCATCGGCAGGCAGAAGCCGTGGTTGTAGTCGGTATGCTCGCCGATCAGGTTGACCCGGCCAGGTGCGCGCACAGCGCCCTCAGGGATGTTCCCGAAGGTGGAGGAGAAGGCAGCGAGCAGGGCGGCGGTGCGGTCAGGCATGACTGGGGGAGTTTCGTGATTCACGTTGCGAGGATTCAGCAGACGAGACGCGGGAGCTTCACTTGCGGGGTCCCGAAACCCGAAACCCGAAACTCATCCCTTGGGTACCAACTGTCCACCGCCGTCCCCGTCGCCAAGCGACCAACTGCTGAGGTCGCGGCCGAGGATCTGCTGGACGGTGGTGGCGAAGAGTTCACGGATCTGGCCGGTGCTGGTCAGCTGCAGGGCGCGCTTGGCCAGGTTCTGAGCGCCGGTGAGGTTGACCGAGCGGACGATCTTCTTGACCAGCGGCACCTGCGGCGCGGACATCGACAAGCGGTCGGCGCCGATGCCGAGTAGGAACATGGTGTAGAACGGGTCGCCGGCCATCTCGCCGCACACCGTCAGTTCGGTGCCGCTGGCCTTGGCGGTCTCGACGATGTGGCGCATCAGCCACAGCATGCCGGGGTTGTGGCCCTTGAACCACGGCGCCACCTCGGGGTGATTGCGATCGGCGGCACAGACGTACTGGGTCAGGTCGTTGGTCCCGACCGAGAAGAACGACACCTCGCGCACGTACTTGTCCAGCGACAACGCGGCGGCGGGCACCTCGACCATCATGCCGATGGGGACGTTGGGGTCGAACTTGGCACCACGGTCTTCAAGCTCGCGGCGGGCATTGCGCACCAGGCGCTTGCCCAGGCGGATGTCCTCCAGCGAGGTGATGAAGGGGAACATCAGCCGCATCGGGCCGTGGGCGCTGGCGCGCAGCATGGCGCGCAGCTGGATCAGCTGGTACTCCTCAAGCTCGCCCATCAGGCGGATCGAACGACGGCCGAGCACGTGCGCATCGTCGTCACTCATCTTGATATAGGGCAGCTTCTTGTCGGAGCCGATGTCCATGGTGCGCAGGGTGACGGGCTTGCCGCCCATGCGCTCGATCGCCTCGCGGTAGATCCAGTACTGCTCCTCCTCGTCGGGGTAGGTCGTCCCGACCATGAGGTGGAATTCGCTGCGGTAGAGGCCGACGCCATCGACGTTGTAGCGCTTGGCCAGGTCGATCTCGGCGTGCTTGCTGACGTTGGCCAGCAGTTGCACCGCATGCCCATCGGTGGTAACGCAGGGCAGCGCCACCTCGGAGGACAGCACCTTCTTGTACTGCTCGAACTCCTTCTGGGTCTTGCGGTAGCTCTCGACGATCTCCTTCTTGGGGTTGACGTAGACCACCCCGCTGGAGCCGTCGATGATGACAACGTCGCCGTCCTCGACGTTCTCGATCAGGCCAACGACGCCCATCACCGAGGTCATACCCATGGCGCGCAGCATGATCGCGGCGTGGCCGCGGTCGCTGCCCAGCTCGCATAGGATGGCCTGACTGCGCCGGTGTTCGAGGGCCACGAGGTCGGAAGGCAGCAGTTCGTGGGCGCAAATGATCTCGTCGACGTCGCCTTGCGGTTCGGTACTGGGCTTGCCGGCGGGCAGCGAGAGCTTCTCCAGGTTGTCGAGCAGACGTCGCCCGACATCGCGGATGTCGGCCGCCCGCTCGCGCAGGTGCACATCCTGGATCTGCGAGATGGTGCGGTAGTAGCCTTCGACAGTGGTGGCGACGACCACCTCGACCGGCTTCAGTTCCTTGGCCACCTGGTTGCGCACCTTGCGCAGGAAGGCCTGGTCCTCGAGGATTGCTAGGTGGGCGTCAAAGATCATCGCCTCGACCTCGCCGATCTCGGCGGCAACCTTGGCGCGACTCTCGAGCAGCTGGACCTTGGACAGGCGCACCGCCTCGGCCAGGCGCTCCTCCTCGCGCACTACCTCGCCGGGTTCGATCTCGCGATCCGCCAGCACCTGGGTGCGGCGGAACTTGATGCGGGCGTGGCCGATGGCTATGCCTGCCACCACCGGGATGCCGCGGAAGGTACTCTTGCGCCGGCGGGTGTAGGCGTCGCTGCCTGCGCCGGAGGGATCGCTGCGATGCGGCTTGGACACCGAGTCGCTGCCCCTGCGCTGATGCCGTGGGGTCTCCTCGGGGGTGGGCGGGGCAAATTCGCCGCTGGCCTTACCCCGACGGCGGGTCGACTCCTCAACCGGCGGCACTTCGTCGGAACGCGGAACACGATGTTCACCGGACTGGCGCTTGGGATCGCGGCGCCATTGGTCTGTACCACCCTTCTTCCCGTCCTTGGCCATGGTCGCTACCTTGCTGGACTAGGCCGGGATCGCAACCAGGGCCGGGACCTGTGCCAAGGCGGCGTCGATGCCACCCGGGTCCTTGCCGCCAGCCTGGGCGAAATCCGGCTTGCCGCCGCCGCCGCCACCGACCAGCGGGGCCAGCTTGCCGATGATCGCCCCAGCTGAAAGGCCGCGCTTGGCCAGCTCGGCGGGCACCACCGCGCACAGGCCGGCCTTGCCCTCATGCGCCGAAGCCAGCACGACCACGGCGTCGCCGCGCTTGCCGCGCACCGCCTCGGCGAGGGTGCGCAGGGCCTTGCCATCGAGGCCATCCTGACGCACGGCGATATACGGCACCGTGCCGGCCTGGCGGACCTGGGCAGCGATGCCGTCGGCAGCCCCGGCGGCGGCCTGGGCGGCGCGCTGCTCGGCCTGCTTGCGGATCTGCTTGAGCGCCTCCTGGAGGATGCCGACCCGGACAACCAGACCGCCGGTCATGGTCGGTTCATGGCCTCCACTGGCACCGGCCTGATGCACTTCCTTGGCCAGGGCGGAGACGCGCGCCGGGACCTCTTCGACCTTGCACTTGAAGGTCCTGGACAGCTCGTGCACTTCCTTGGGATCGGCGACCGCGAACATGCCGACGCTGCGGCCGGCGGCCTCGGCGAGCTTGCGTTCGCCATCGATCAGCTCCTGGGCGGCCCGGCCGGCGACAGCGGTGATGCGGCGGATGCCGGCGGCAGTGGCGCCTTCGCCGGTGATGCGGAAGGCGGTGATGTCGGCAGTGTTGCCGACATGACAGCCGCCGCAGAACTCGACCGATACCGGAGCACCCTCGCCCATCGAGACGACGCGGACGACCGCGCCGTACTTCTCGCCGAACATCGCCTTGGCGCCAAGCGTCCTGGCCTCATCGATGGGCAGTTCGCGGATGCTCACGACATGCTTGGCGGCGATCTGGCGGTTCACCCAGGTCTCTACCGCCTGCAGTTGGGCCGGCTCGATCGCCTTGGGGTTGTTGACGTCGAAGCGCAGTTCCTCGGGCGAGACCTTGGACCCCTGCTGCTCGACGTGCGCACCGACCAGCTGCGCCAGGGCGGCGTGCAGTAGATGGGTGGCGCTGTGGTGGCGGGTGGTATCGCGCCGGTGCTCGGCATCGACCCGGGCGGTGGCCGCAGCGGGCCGCGCCGTGCCCTTGGCGACCACGCCGGCATGCACGAACAGGCCGTCGTCCTTCTGTACGTCGCTGACGATGATGCTGAAGCCGTCGCCATCGACCACACCGGTATCGCCGACCTGACCGCCGCTTTCGGCGTAGAACGGGCTCTGATTGAGGGCAAAACGGACCTTGGAGCCCTGCGCGGCGGCGGCGCTCTCCTTGCCGTCGACCTCGATCAGGGTGATGGCGACCGGGGCGATGAGCTGATCGTAGCCAGTGAAGCGGGTGGCGCCCAGACGCGGCTTGGCGTCCTGCAGCGCGCTCGCCTTCCACACCTCGACACCCTTGCTGGTCGAGACGCGCTGGTGCTCCTCCCAGCAGGACTTGAAGCCGGCCTCGTCGAGGGTCAGCCCATCGTTGCTGGCTAGTTCGGCGATGACCTCCTTGGGGAAGCCGTGCGTCGCGACCAGCTCGAAGGCATCCGGGCCGCTGAACACGCCGCTGCCCTTCTGGCGTTCCAGCGAGCGATTGAAGATGTCGAGCCCCTTGCGCAGGGTCCGGCGGAACAGCGCCTCCTCGGCCTGCAGGGTCTCGCCAACGAGCTGCTGCCGGCGCACAATCTCGGGGTAGGCCTGACCCATCGCCCCGACCACCGCCGGCACCACCTCAAACAGCTTGACCTGATCGCAACCGAGCCTGTCCAAGTCCAGCGTCGCGCGGCGGATGAGCCGGCGGACGATGTAGCCGCGGTCGCTGTTTCCAGGCAGCGCCCCGTCAGCAATGCAGAAAGTGACGGCCCGAACGTGGTCGGCGATGCGCCTGATCAACGCGTTCTTGTCGGCCTGCGGGTCCTTGGCGCCGAGCAGCACCTTGGAGTCGTAGCGTACGCCGCTGACCTCCTGGACGCTGCCGATGATGCTCTGGAACAGGTCGATGTCGAAGTTGTTGTAGACCCCCTGCATCACCGCGGCGACGCGCTCGAGGCCAGAGCCAGTGTCGATGTTGGTGCGGCCGAGATTCTCGAGGTTGGGCGAGCCGTCGGCGTTGGGCTTGCGGACATTGAACTCGGGGAAGACGAGATTCCAGATCTCGACAAAACGTCCGGTCGAGCTGGTCAGGTTGTCGTTGGGATCGTCATTGGTGCGGTGGTCCCAGAATATCTCGCTGCAGCAGCCGCCGGGGCCTTCGATGCCTTCCGACGGGGCATTGGCCGGCCAGAAGTTGTCATTGTCGCCCAGTTTGAAGATGCGGTCAGCGGGAATGCCGACCTCCTCGCGCCAGATGCGGTAGGCCTCGCCGTCGATCTGATGCACCGATATCGACAGGCGACTCTCATCCAATTTCAGCACCTGGGTGAGGAATTCCCAGGCCCAGTGGATGGTCTCTTTCTTGAAGTAATCGTTGAACGAGAAGTTGCCCAGCATCTCGAAGAAGGTGTGGTGCCGGGCGGTGCGGCCGACGTTGAGAATGTCGTTGGTGCGGATGCACTTCTGGCAGGTCGTGGCGCGCGTGAACGGGTGCGAGCCGCGGCCGAGGAACATGTCCTTGAACTGTGACATGCCGGCCACGGTGAACAGCGTCGTCGGGTCGTTTTCAGGCACCAGGGCGGCGCTGGGATGGCGCACACAACCCTTGGCGGCAAAGAACGACAGATAGGCCTCACGGACCTCGGCGACGCTGAACGGACGGCTCATTCGGACTCCCCAGGAGAGGGGCGGGAGGGTACGGCCGAACGCCATCCGGGCA
>JBBREK010000030.1:0-25851 GCA_038203025.1 Planctomycetota bacterium | reverse complement strand
AGTTCCTCCTGCCAGGGATGTGGCTTGGGGGTTGCTGTCCGTGTCGAGAACCAGGTGGAATAGGTGGTCATGGTTCGATTGCTGTCAGGTGGTGGTTGGCGACATCGTAACATCAACGTCTGCAGGTTGTGTTGCACGCATATAGGACAGGACGGACACCATCGTCTGGGCCTGTTCCCACAGCCATTCCGTCAGCGCGGTCGGGCCTTCGGCACGGACGGAGGAGCCGAAGGACAGGACCCAATGCCGCGCCTCCATGAGGCCAGTGGTCGAGAACGACAGGCGGCGCCAGCCGTCAGGAAGGTCGGCGGGGGCTTGTTGGATGTCTTGGCCTTCGCCCCAGGTGCGATCGGCGATCGATGGCCAGGCGTCGGGGCCGACGGCAAGCACGATCCGTACCCGGGCACGACGATCGGCCGATCCCGTGGCATGGAAGCCGCTGGCCAGGGCGGCGTCGACCTCGTCGTGCGGCGGCCGGGCCGGGGCGCCGGTGGGCAGGGTTGCTTCCACGGTGACCGCGGGGTCGCGACTGGTGATCCGGGCAAGGGCATACTGCTTCACCCGGCCGCAGCCGGATTCGTCTCCGGCCCAGGCAAAGCAAAACCATTCGCCCTTGATCAGCACCAGGCGGATGGGCCAGGCATGGCAGGGGCGCTCATCCCCGCGACGGTTGCGGTAGGTGAACCGCACCGCCTGTCCGGTAAGCAGGGCACGTTGGATCGTCGCCAGGCTGCCAGGCGGATCCGGGGCGATGCCGAAGCGGCTGACGCCAATGGTGGTTGGCGCAATGGCCCTGGCCTCAGCCCCCAGGCCGAGGCGTTCGAGCAATCCATGGAGGGCTGCCGATAGGTCGCCGGCGTAGGCTGAGGATGGCCGCTCCCAGCCCGGATGACGGTTCTCCGGTGCGCGTAACAGGCCACGGGCGGCGATCAGCGCCGCCAACTCGTCATGGGTCAGCGAGCTGATCCCGCCAGGCAGCAGGACAGGCGGGAGGCCTTTCAGGTGCCAGACCACGGTGCGTGCATCGCCACCGCGGATCGGCTGTAGCTGGTCAGGAAAGGCGCGGGTCAACCAAGCGAGATCGCCTGCCAGGGTGCGTGGACTGACCTGTGGCCGTAGACGGGAGCCAAGTTCCGCAGCTGTCGCGCTGGATGCTGCCAGTTGGACAAGCAGCGCCTGCCGACGGAATGCGATGGCGGCACGACGGGTGGACATGGAGCACGAGGAACGAGCCAGGGGAACCCCCTTCTGTGGGCATCTGTAGACCGAGGTTCAGCTCCACCGAATAGCACACCATCCCCGCGATATCCAGGCTAGCAAGCCTGCATACTCAGCCACGTGGAATCCACCGTGGGGGGACCTTCGGCGGCTGAACGCGGCAGCACCGATCAGTGCAACGAGGACCAGCGGATCGGCGAGGCAGATTCAAGCTGCCCTGCGGTCGCGTAGGTGTTCCCTCCACGCCTGCTGGCAGCGGTCCCGCCTGGCTACGATGTTCACTCGCGTGGTTGTCGCGCCGCGCGGCCATGACGGTCGAGATGTCGTCCAGTCCGCTCGCTGATGCTTGAGGCATCGGCGGACTGGGCTTGCGTACGGCCGGCTTGGCGTGCGTGCATATAGCGCGCGACCTGCGGATCGGTGGTATGTCTGCCTGGCATCGGAATCCCCCACCCCAGCTACGCTGGTGGGCGAATTCCGGCAATGGCACGACCGGCAATCCTAATTGTCGGGAGACATACGGCGTTCGCCTTACCCGCTGGCAGAAGTACAGTTCTTCGACGACCCCGGTCAGCGCCATCACGGCGGATCTGATCAGGGTCGGCATGCAGCGCCTGAGCAAGGATCTGAAGGTCGAGTCCGTCAACTCGTTCTACCGGGTCCTCAAGGTCTGCCTGAACTACGCGGTGGATTCCGGCTTCCTGAAGGAGCGACCCCATCGCGGCATCAAGCCTCTGAAGGGCACCCGGGCCGAGCAGCGCTGGCGGACCGCCACCGAGGTGGCCCTGGTGCTGACAGCGGCCGAGGTCGACAAGCGTGCGCCCAAGGACGCCATTCTCGTCTTCGCCCTGGCGCTCTACCTCGGCATCCGCCGGAGCGAGATCGACCGCATGCAGTGGACCGACCTCGTCCCGGACGGCCCGGAACCAGTGGCCTGCGTGCGCAGTGTCGAGGGGCCATGACCAAGAGCGGGAAGACCCGCTACATCACGATCAGCGAAGACCTGAAGGCCATCCTGGTCCACCACCGGCGTGCAAGTGGCTTCGTCGTTCAGGGCGCCCAAAAGAAGCGGGGAAAGTGGATTTACCGCTATGAAGCCCAGAAGCTGTTCCGGCGCGTGTCAAGGCCGCCGGGGTGCGTCTGATTCGTTTCCACGACAGGCGCCGCACTTTTGCGTCTTTTATGCTCGGGAAGGGCGTGCCGGTCTTCAAGGTGGCTAGGTGGCTTGGCCACGCCGACAGCCGGATCACGGAGTAGGTCTACGCGCACCTGCTGACCTACGACGCCGAGATCAACGTCCTCGAGCTTGGGGCTAGGCCGGCGGCGATGGTCGAAGAGGCGGAAGCGGAGGGAGCGATCCAGCCGACCTGATTCTCTGACCAAGTTCTGACCCTGGCCGCGCAAGCCCAAAATCCCAGAAACAAGAAACCCCGTAAGACCTGGGTCTTACGGGGTTTATGTTGGCTCACCAAGCAGGACGAGAATACAACAAATCTCGGGTCATATCGACTTTGAGTTGTCATCTGGTTTATTCCGAGCGATGAATAAGAGCATAAACCAAGACTCCACAGAGACCCCACATGGACAAAAGCAGAACCAATGAACCGGCAAGTCCATAGAGGACAATGGTGAACAACGAAACAGCGGAGTGGATTATGGCTGCGGCGCGTAGTTGTTGAGAAAAGAATAGTGCCAACAACACGCCTACGGCAACCCAAGTCAAATAGACCACATGAATAGTGGATATCCCGGTATATGTATTTCCAGGATAACTTCCGAACGCTATGTGCATAAAGTAAACACCGACAAGAACTCCCCATGCCGCAAGCGTTACGCGGCATACCACCGCTATCGATTTAGTCGAAATCAATTCATCCCCAATTGACGCTTGGTTTGAGTTCCAATATTAGGGTTTGCTGAGATTGCAGCGATGACTCCACTGGCATAAGCATCGTTGCCATCTGCAAGCGCAGGTGCGCGGCTATAGTTACGCAGCGGTAGTTAAGGACAGTCATTAACCCCTGTCGGCAGGGCCGCGGGGGCGGAGCCCCTGAACTTCAGAACCCTACGCAGATGGTGCCGGCGAGTGCCCACGCGCACCATGCGGCGGTGATCGCGGCAAGGACGTCCATGGTCCAGTGTGCGCGCAGGATGAGGACGGTGACGGCTTCGCCGACGGCCAGGGCGGTGGCGAGACAGGCGGCCCACCACGGCAGCGCGCTCCACGCCCAGCAGGCGCCGAGCACGGCGATGGCGGTGTGTCCGCTGATGAAGAAGTCGTTGCCGACGCCGTAGGTGACCAGCAGCGACGGGGCGCCGGGATGGCGCCAGATGATGCCGGGGGGCGCGGGCAAGGCGCAGCAGGCCTGGCACAGCTGGCGGAACAGGAACAGCAGCATCAGCGCGACGAACGGCCGCAGGGTCGGGCCAAACAGGCCGGACCCGATCAACGTGAGGCCGAACAGGTCGATGCCGAGCGATGAGGCGATGAGCAGGCGGTCGGCGGCCTTCGGGCTGGCCTGCAGGCGGGCATTGAGCCCGGCGGTGAGGTCGTGGACCAGGTCGCCGACCGTACCGTTGACCGGCGGGCGGGCCGAGATCATCGACTGGCTGAGGAACCACGCAGCGAGTGCGGCGGCGACCAGCGCCGCCCGTCCGCCCCAGTGCACCCACGATGCGGCCAGCGCGCTGCCCGGCGTCGTCTGACCGGCCTGCGCCAGCAGCCAGCACAGCCCAACCAGGGCGGCGGCGAGGGCCACCAGCAGGACCCACTTCACGCCGGTCTCCGGTTTGCCGCCAGCAGCGCCTCGATCCGGGTGCGCACGGCCTCCATCAGCGGATCACCGGCCGTGCCGCGCTCGCGCTGAACCGACACCGGGATGGCCTCGCCGACCTCGACGATGGCGCGCATCGGAGCGTGGATGCGCGCGTCGTCGGTGAGGTCCTCGTCGAAGCGTTCGACCGTCTCAAGCAGACGTTCCGGCGTGGCCTGGTCGAGGTAGCCGCGTGGGTACAGCGCCAGTTGCTGGGCGAGGTAGCAGTCCTCAAGCTGGCGCCAGCGCCGGGCGCGTTCGGCCTCGGGCAGATCGCCGACCGCCAGTTCGGGCACGATGGCGATGCGCAGCGACTTCACCCGCGCGACCACACCGGCCTCGCGCTTGCCCTTGAGCCACTCGGTCTCCAGCGGCACCAGCAGGTGGTCGATCAGGCGGTCGAGGCGGTCGGCGAGGTCGCCCGGCTGTTGCCCGCCGAGATGTTCCAGTTCCTTGAGCGTAAGCAGCGCAGCGCCGACCTTGGCGATGCGGTCGAGGGTCGGCAGGTCAGGGCGCGGCCGCCAGCTCAACCGGCTCTCGATGTCGAGCAGCACCGCGGCGATGGCGGCGGCGGTGTCGCCGTCGTGCAGGTAGCGAATCGCCACCGGATGCACCACGACGTTGCCGGCCTCGCCGCGCGCCTTGGCCGCGTTGCGGGCGATGAACGAGATGCCCTCCATGAGGTTGATCAACCGATCGTTGGATCGCGTGATCACGCCCTCGGGAAACAGCACCAGCGGACGCTTCGCCTCGGCCAGCACCTCGATGGCCAGGCGCAGCGACTCCCGGTCGAGGCCTTCGCGGTAGATGCTGAACACGCCGGCGTGGCGCAGGACCCAGGTCTGCATCCAACTCTGACGGAAGAGGTGCGAGCTGGCCATGGTGTAGGCGCTGCGACCTTCCCCCGCGAGCATGGCGAGGATGATGAACGGATCGCAGGGTCGGCAGTGGTTGGGCGTCAGCATCACCCCGTGTCCGGCGGCGAACGAGGCGCGCAGGCGCTCGACCCCGCGGAACTCAAGCTGCTCGACGCCGAAGTCGCGCAGCTTGCGCCGCACCAGGAACCGGCCGAACAGCCACGGCCAGAACCCGCCCCGATGCGGCGGCACGAAGCGGTAGGGCCCGGCGACGACGACGTTCTGCATCCAGGCAGCATGGCGGCCGCGGCCTGTCCGCCAAGGATGACCCCTGGGACCGCGCGGATTTCTATCGCCTGTTCGTCTGGGCCTTCGGCCTGCAGCCGGCGTCCCAGCGACGTTGGCATCACAGGCGCGTGCTGCCAAATAACGGTGATATGTAGCCATTCTTACGCCCGGTATTGCGCCGATTCCGACATCTGGCTGTCGCTCGTCTTGGCTGTATGACGCCAGCATGGTACACATCTCTCTGACTTACCTTGGCGATCTGCGCTGCGAGGCCGTGCATGGCCCCAGCGGGGTGCGCCTGATAAGCGATGCGCCGGTTGACAATCACGGCAAGGGCGAGTCGTTCAGTCCGACCGACCTGATGGCGACCTCGTACGGCACCTGCATGAGCACCATCCTGGGCATCGTCGCCAAGCGTGACAACATTGCCCTCGGCCGCTTTACCGTCGCGATCGAGAAGCACATGACGCCGACCTCGCCTCGCCGCATCGCCCGGCTGGTGCTGCGCTTCGCCATGCCCGCCTCGCTGGCCCACGCCGACCGCGAGAAGCTGGAGCGGGCTGCGCGCGCCTGCCCGGTCGCCCTGTCGACCAGCCCCGAGGTGCAGGTCGAGGCGTCGTTCACCTACAACGGTTAGCGGTCAGTGGTTAGGGACTCGTCGGTCCCAGGCTTTACCAGCTCATCGGTGGCGGTGTGCGGACCTGGGACAGGGCGATGGCGGCGAGGCCGCCGGCGACCAATGCAGCGGTGATGGCGGCCGGCCAGCGCCAGCGGCGCAGGGGCCAGGCGGCCCAGGCGGCGATTGGGGCGACGGCCAGCGGCACCAGCGCGGACAGCGGCACGTTGTCGGTCAGGGTGTGGGCGAGCAGCCACCACATCGGTGCGATGGTGGCCAGGCCGATGGCGAGCGAGGCGACGCGCAGCCGGTCGCCGGCAACCAGACGCAGGACTGCCCACGCGCCAGCGGCAGCGGCGGCGCCGCCGAGATGCTGGGCGGTCGAGGATGATCCGGCCAGGTTGGCCATCAGCGCGCTGATGGTCAGGGCGGCGCCCCAGGCCGGCATAGCCAGATCGGGTAGACGCTCGGCGGTGGACCGGGCGGCGAAGATGAGGATCAGCCAGGGGATGCCGATGGCTGGCAGCCACATCGCGGCTTCGGCCAGGCTCCAATCGCGCATCGGCACCTTCAGCAGCAACGGTGCGGTGATGGCGACAACGATGAGCGCGAGCGGTGCGAACCAGCGCCAGCCGGTGGTGGACGCCAGCGCCAGGCCGGCGGCCAACACGGCAAGCGGCCCCGGCCAATCATTGAGGTCGGCGGGCGGCAGGCCGTTCCAGCCACGTGCCAGGACCAGTCCCAGGCCGAGCGACAGTGCCAGCGCGGCGCCCTCCCAGCCGAGCGGATATGGCGCACCCAGCGGCTGCTTGCGGCGCACTGCCCACAGCAGACCGCCAGCCAGCGCGGCGACGGCGACCGGCAGACCGATGGCGAAGAGGGGGCCAAGAAAGGCTGGAGGCATGTTTCACCCGGGTATGCGCCCCCGGCCGTCATGGCCGGGGGCTGAGGTCCGCGTCGGGGTCTATTTTCCGTCCGCCTCCAGGCCGAAAGTCACGCGTACGCTGTCGCCGACGACGCCGGGGCCGTACTTCAGTCCGTAGTCGTTGCGATCGATGTCGAAGGTCGACTCGAAGCCGACCAAGGGCTTCTTGGTGAAGACGTTGGTGCTGAGGCCGGTGCGCACCACGGGTACGGTGACCGCCTTGGTCACGCCGTGGATGGTCAGGTTGCCGGCGACCTGGTACTGGCCTTCGCCGGTCTTGGTGAAGGCGGTTGAGACGAAGGTCAGAGTGGGAAACTGCTTCACATCGAAGAAGTCGTTCGACTTGAGGTGTTCCTCCATCTTCGGCACGCCGGTCGAGATCGAGGCGGCCGCAATGGTGACGCTGAGCTTGTTGCCGGCAGCGTTGGCGGGGTCGTAGCTGACCTCGCCGGAAATAGCGTCGAAGCGCCCGTGGGTGAAACCGGCACCCATGTGCTGGACGCGGAAGAGGGCGAAGGTGTGGTCGTCATCGATGCTGTAATCGAGGGCGAACACGGGCAGGGCCAGGGCGGCCAGGAGGATGCAACGGGTCATGATATCTCCGGTTGGTTGGTCTGGGTTGGAACGCGTGCCTGTTCAAGCAGGCGGATGAGGGAGTCGAGGGACGAGTCGCCAAGGTGGGACAGCTGTCGGCGGTGCAGAGCCACGGTGCGCGGATCGACCTGGTCGAGCAGGGCGAGGCCGTCGGCGGTGATGCGCAGGACGACGACGCGCCGATCGCGCGCGCGGCGCTCACGGGCGAGCAGCCCGCGCTCGGCCAGCCGATCGGCCAGGCGCGTGACATCGGGATCGTGCGCCACCAGGCGGGCCGACACCTCGCTGCAGGGCAGGCCCTCGGGGCCGGCTCCGCGCAGGATGCGCAGGACGTTGTAGCCGGTGGGCGAGAGGCCGAAGGGCTTGAGCAGATCAACGGCCTCGCGGCGCAGCAGGTCGGCGGTCCGCTGCAGGTTGAGGAAGGCCTCGACCTCTGGACCGGCGAAGGGGACGCGTTGCTGGATCTCATCGGCTAGGCCAGGCATGGGAAAAAAAAGATCGTTTAGACGATAGTTGTTTCAACGGATATATGTAAAAACCTTGTACAAGCCGATTCGGGCACTGGTGCCAGCTGGGAGAGGTGCTAGACCCGCCGCCCTCCGCGCTAACGAGGTTCCATGGACTCCCCGAGCATGTTCGACCGGGTGTTCCCGCTCACCATCCTGGTGCTGCTGGGACTGGCGGTGCCCACCGCCCTGCTGCTGATCAACCGTTTCGGCTCACGCTGGGCGATTGGCAAGCGGGATGCCGATCCCGGCAAGCACGAACCCTACGAGTGCGGCCTGACCAGCACCGCTGGCGGGGCCGGCGAGCGCTTCCCGGTCAAGTTCTACCTCATCGCCATGCTCTTCCTCGCTTTCGACGTCGAGGTCGCCTTCCTCTATCCGTGGGCGATCCAGTTCAAAGCCGGCGGCTGGGAGATGCTCTGGCTGCTCGTCGCCTTCCTCGTCCTGCTTGAAGTCGCCTACCTCTATCTGTGGCGCAAGGGCGCCCTCGACTGGGAGAAGTGACATGACCTACCAGCCCGTCCCTGCCGCCGCGGCTGTCCCCGAGGTCAGCCTCGGTGACGCCTTCGTCACCACCTCGGTCGACGCGGTGGTCAACTGGGCGCGCCGCAACAGCTTGTGGCCCTTCCCCTTTGGCACCGCCTGCTGCGCCATCGAGTTCATGGGCATGGTCAGCAGCCACTTCGACGTCTCGCGCTTCGGCGCCGAGCTGGTGCGCTTCAGCCCACGCCAGGCCGACCTGCTGATCATCGCCGGCACCGTCACCTACAAGCAGGCCCCGGTGCTGCGCCGCATCTACGACCAGATGCTGGAACCCAAGTGGGTGATCTCGGCTGGCGCCTGCGCCACCAGCGGCGGCTTCTACGACTGCTACTGCACCGTCCCGGGCATCGACGAGATCATCCCGGTGGACGTCTACATCGCCGGCTGCCCGCCGCGCCCCGAGGCCTTCCTCGAGGCCATCGTCCAGTTGCAGGGACGGATCGACCGCGAGAGCCGCAAGGAACGCGCCCTGATGGGGACCCCGGCATGAGCGCACCGATCAAGCCCGGCCTGGCTGCCGACGCCCTGCTCGCCCTGCTCGCGCCGCTCGGCGGCGTGCGCGATGAGGCCGACCGCTGGGGTCTGACTGTGCGCGTCGACCGCGAGCGGCTGCGCCAGGCCCTGACCCTGCTGCGCGACGGCGCTGACGCGCGTTTCGACCAGCTGCTCGACGTCTGCGGCATCGACTACCTCAGTTATCCCGACTGGCGCGATCCGCGTTTCGCCGTCAGCTACCCGCTGAAGTCGACCGTCTTCCGTCATCGCCTGACCCTCAAGGTTCTGGTTGAAGAGGACGACGTGGCCGTGCCCAGCGTGCACGACCTCTACGCCAGCGCCAACTGGGCCGAGCGCGAGTGCTGGGACCAGGTCGGCATCGTCTTCCAGGGCCATCCCAATCTCAAGCGGCTGCTCAACCACCATGAGTTCGTCGGCCACCCGCTGCGCAAGGACTACCCCTGCCAGAAGCGGCAGAAGCTGTCGGTCAACGATCCGATGATCGACCAGCTGACCGCCAAGCTGATCGCCCTGGGCTACCAGGTGCTGGAGGCGCCGGTCGCCACCGCCGGTCTGCCGCTGACCACACACGGCCCGATCAAGGAGACCGTCTCGTGAGGGTGAAGAAGCCGGACGGCGAGATCGTCGACCTGATGACCATCAACATCGGGCCGAGCCACCCAGCGACCCACGGCACGCTGCGCGTGTTCGCCGCCCTCGATGGCGAGACCGTCGCCGCGGCGGTGGGCGAGATGGGCTACCTGCACCGCGGGTTCGAGAAGATGGTCGAGCAGGGCACCTACCAGATGGTGCTGCCCTTCACCGACCGCCTCAATTACTGCAGCTCGATGATGAACAACATCGGCTTCTGCAAGGCGGCCGAGCGCATGTTCGGCGTCGAACTGCCCGAGCGCTGCGTCACCTTGCGCGTCATCCTGCTTGAACTGTCGCGCATGATCGACCACCTAGTGTGCAACGGCGCCAACCTCGTCGACCTCGGCGCGCTGACCAACTTCTGGTACTTCTTCAACCCGCGCGAGCAGGTCTACACCATCTGGGAGCGCCTGTGCGGCGCCCGCCTGACCAACACGGTGACGCGCATCGGCGGCATGTACCGCGATGTCTATCCGGGCTTCGAGCAGGAGGTCCTGGCGGTGGTCACGGTGATCGAGGACGCCACCACCGAGGTGCTTGGCCTGATCGAGCGCAACCGCATCTTCATCGACCGCACCCGCAACGTCGGGACGATGGACGCCGCCGGCGCGATCAGCGCCGGCTGGACCGGCCCGTGCCTGCGCGCCAGCGGCGTCGACCGCGACCTGCGCAAGGACGAGCCCTACTACGGCTACGAGACCTACGACTTCGACACCGTCATCGGCACCACCGGCGACACCTACGACCGCGTCATGGTGCGCATGTACGAGATCCGCGAGTCGGCCAAGATCGTGCGCCAGGCGGTGGCGCGACTGAAGCCGGGTCCGCTCAACTGCGCCGATGCCCGTCTGTCGCTGCCCAGCCGCAATCAGGTCTACCACGACATGGAGGCGCTGATCAACAGCTTCAAGCTGATCTACGAGGGCGTCCGTCCGCCGCCCGGCGAGATGTACGACGCCATCGAAGCGGCCAACGGCGAACTTGGCTTTCTCATCGTCAGCGATGGCGGCACCAACCCGTACCGCATCAAGGTGCGGCCGCCCTGCTTCACCCAGTGGGCCGCCTATCCCGACATGCTGACCGGCTCGATGGTCGCCGACGTCGCCTCGTCGCTCGGCTCGATCAACATCATCGCGGGAGAACTCGACCGATGAGTAGGACGGGTTTCGAGTTTCGGGTTTCGGGTTTCGGGAGCCACGCATGAGCAGTTGCGTCAGTCCGGCAACGGTCCAGCCCGTCGATCTTACGGTCGAGGCGGTGCGGGCGCACATGGTGCGCTATGCCCCGGCGGTCACCGAGCTGAAGCGTCGGTATCCCACCCGTCGCGCCGTGCTGCTGCAAGTGCTGCATCTGGCGCAGCAGGAGTTCGGCTGGGTGCCACGCGTCGCCATCGAATGGGCCGCCGAGGTGGCCGAGTGCAGCGCCGTCCATGCCTTCAGTGTGGTCGAGTTCTACACCATGTACCGCCAGGTGCCCAAAGGCCGGCACCTCATCCAGATCTGCCAGACCATGTGCTGCCACCTGCAGGGCGCCGAGGACCTGATCGCACACGTCGAGCGTAAGTTGGGCATCCACGCTGGCGGCACCACCGCGGACGGCGTGTTCTCGCTGGTGCGCGTCGAGTGTCTGGCCCTGTGTGGCAGCGGCCCCGGGGTGATGATCGATGATCAGGCGATCGGGCCGAAGCCGCATCTGCTCGGCCAGGGCAAGCTGGTCGAGGGTCACTTCGACGTCGCCGATTTCCACCCGACTCCGGACGTGCTCGACGACTGGATCGGCTTCCTGCGCGGCCAGCCGGCGCCGTCAGCCGACCGCCACCACGAGCACGACGCCATCGGTGACATCGTGCTGGAGACCAAGGGTCACCCGCTGGGGATCGGCGCCACCGCCCAGGTCCTGCCGGCTGATTACTTCCCTGCCTGCCCGGCGCTGAAGGTCACGGCCAAGGCCGCCGACGGCACCGTCACGGTGACCTGGGCCAACGATCCGGCGTTCACCGTCAAGGCGGTGGTTGAGCGCTCCGACGACGGCGGCGTCACCTGGCGCCAGGTCGCCGAGGCCGGTCCGAAGGACCAGAAGGCGGTCGACAAGCTCGATGCTGGCGCTGCGGCCAAGTACCGCGTGATCGTGCACGAGAAGTCGCGGGTCGCCAAGCCAAGTGCGGTGGTGGAGGTCAAGTCATGATGTATGGTTTCCCCCAGCCCAAGGCCTGGAAGGGCAAGGATCTGCCCCGCGTGCTGTCGCGGCTGTTCGACGTGGCGGACGGCCACACCCTGGCGGTGGCCAAGCAGCATGGCGCCTACGCCACGCTCGACACAGTGCTCTTCGATCGCGCTCCGTTCCAGCTCATCAATGAGGTGATGGATTCGGGCCTGCGCGGCCGCGGTGGCGCCGGCTTCCCCACCGGCCTGAAGTGGAGCTTCGTGCCGCGCGGCGGCGCCAAGCCGGTCTACCTGGTGATCAACGCCGACGAGGGCGAGCCGGGCACGTTCAAGGACCGCATGTGCATGATGCGCGACCCGCATCTGCTTATCGAAGGCATGATCTGCTCGGGCTACGCCCTTGGTGTGCGCACTGCCTACATCTATGTGCGCGGCGAGATGCTACCGCAGATCCAGGCGCTGAACCACGCCATCAAAGAGGCCTATGACGCCGGCCTGCTTGGTGAGAACCTCGCCGGTTCGCGTTACAGCCTCGACATCTACGTCCACCGTGGCGCCGGCGCCTACATCTGCGGCGAAGAGACCGGCCTGATCAACTCGCTGGAGGGCTTCAAGGGCCAGCCGCGCCTGAAGCCGCCGTTCCCGGCGATCAGTGGCGCCTTCGCCGCGCCGACCGTGGTCAACAACGTCGAGACGATCATGGCGGTGCCGTGGATCCTGACGCATGGGGCCAAGGCCTACCGCCAGTGGGGCACCGACAAGAGCCCGGGCAGCAAACTGTTCTCGGTCAGCGGCGACATCGCCAAGCCAGGCGTCTACGAGGTGCCGCTGGGCATGCCGTACAGCGAGTTCTTCGAGCTGTGCGGCGGCCTGAGGGGCGAGCTGCTCGGCTGCATCCCCGGCGGCTCGTCGGCGCCGGTGCTGACCGCCGAGGAGACGTCGCGCGCGACGTTGGACTACGAGTCGCTCGCCAGCCTCAAATCGATGCTCGGCAGCGGCGCCATCACGCCGTTCAACACCACCCGCGACCCGGTGCTGATCCTGCAGTCGATCGCGCGCTTCTACGCCCATGAAAGCTGCGGCCAGTGCACCCCGTGCCGCGAAGGCACTGGCTACGTCGACCGCGTCATCGACAGCCTGGTCGACGGCCACGGCCGCGCCGGCGACACCGACCTGATCAAATCGCTCGCCGACCAGTACGAGCCGATGACCACGATCTGCGCCTTCGGCCCCGGTGCCGCCTGGCCGGTGCAGTCGTTCGTGACCAAGTTCAAGAGCGCCTTCGAGGCCTACATCGCGAAGAACCCCAAGCATGCCGAGGCGCGCGATCTGGTCGCGATCCGCCCCGGCGCCTTCTGGTGATCACCACATGGCCGAACTGATCACGATCAATGTCGACGGGAAGGACGTGCAGGTCCCCCCGAAGATCCAGCTCATCGAGGCCCTGCGCACCTGGGCCAAGGTCGAGACGCCGGCATTCTGCTACCACCCCGACCTGTCGGTGGCCGGTAACTGCCGCGTCTGCCTGGTCGAGGTTGCCGGCCCGCGTGGCTTCGCCTTCGGCATCGCCTGCCACATGCAAACCGCGCCCGGCCTGACGGTGAAGACGCAGATCAGCTCGGACCGCGTCAAGTGGGCCCGTCGCGGTGTCATGGAGTCGCTGCTGGTCAACCATCCGCTCGACTGCCCGATCTGCGACAAGGCTGGCGAATGCACCCTGCAGGAGAACTACATGACGCAGGGGCGTCATGAGAGCCGCCTGCCGGACGACGCTGGCAAGCAGTACAAGGGTGGTGCCGACCACCGCTTCACCGACGCCAAGGGCATCGACCGCGGCGGCAAGAAGATCGACCTCGGCCCGACCATCGTCCTCGACCAGGAGCGCTGCATCGTGTGCAGCCGCTGCGTCCGCTTCATGGACGAGGTGGCCAAGAGTCCGCAGCTGGCCATCGCCGGCCGCGGCGATCATGCCTACATCACCACCTTCCCGGGCAAGCCGCTTGATCACGGCTACGACCTCAACGTCACCGACGTCTGCCCGGTCGGGGCGCTGACCGGCAAGCACTTCCGTTTCCAGCAGCGGGTGTGGACGCTGAAGAGCGTTGAGTCGATCGATCCCAGCGACGCGCTGGGCGCCAACATCACCATCGAGTACAACAACGGCCGTGTCTGGCGCATCATGCCGCGCCGCAACCCCGAGGTGAACAAGAGCTGGCTGAGCAACGGCAGCCGTCTCCTCTATCAGAAGCTGGCGGTCGACCGGCTGACCGACGCGCGCGTCGCCGGCGCTGACGCCGATCTCGACGCCGGCCTGGCTGCAGCCAAGGCCGCCCTCGCCGCGGGCAAGAAGATCGCCCTGGTCGCCAGCGGCCACGCCACCATCGAGGACAACGCCGCCCTGCTCGCGCTCAAGGACGCACTCGGCGACAAGGCCGAGGTCTTCGGCGGCTCGTGGCTGCCGGTGGGCAAAGCGGATGGAGTCGCCCTCAGCGGCGATCCGCTGGCCAACCGCGCCGGTCTGCGCCTGCTCGGCATCCCCGACAACCTCGACGACCTGTCGAACCGCCAGCAGGAGTTCGACACCGTCCTGATCTTCGCCCACGACCTGTGGGCTGCCGATCAGGGCAAGGCCGCGCGCCTGGGCACCATCCCGAATCGCATCGTGCTGTCAGCCTGGAACGACGCGACCGTGGCCCAGGCCACCATCGCAGTCGGCATCCGCGCCTGGGCCGAGGTGCGCGGGACCATGCTCAACTGCCAGGAGCGCGTGCAGCTCATGCAGGCCTGCCCGGTGCTGCCCAACCCGGCCCTGGAACCGGCCTGGCGTGTGCTCGCGCAACTCGCTGGCGCGGGCTGGATGTCAGAGGCCGCCGCTTTCGCCGCCGCCCAGGCGCGCGCCCCGCGCCTCGCCGGCCTGTCCTACCGCACCATCGGACCGTTGGGCGCGGTCCTTCCCCAGCCCGCCCTCGCGGCGGCGGGAGCCTGAGCCATGATCTCGGCCATCCTCAACTGGATCACAGCCAATCCCTACCAGTTCGCCGGGCTGCTGCTGGTGCCGGCGATCCCGCTGATCTTCTTCAACATCCTGCCGTTGCTGGTGGTGATGGAGCGCCGCGGAGCCGCCTTTATCCAGGACCGGCCGGGTCCCAACCGCGCCGGCATCTGGATCCCGGGCCTCAACACCCGCATCCGCGCCTTCGGCCTGATCTACAACGCCTGCGACTTCGTGAAGCTGGCGGTCAAGGAACGCTTCGACCCGCGCTTCGCCACGTCTTTCGGCTACTACGCCGCGGGTCCGTACATCCCGTTGATCGTCGCCCTGATCCTGCCCGCGTTCATCCCGGTGTTCGCGCCGATCGCCTACGCTACCAGCAACGGCATCGGCTGGCTGGCCGGCACCACCATCCAATCGCACTCCGGCCTGCTGGCCCTGTTCGCCTTCAGCGGCCTGTCGATCTACGGCATCGTCCTGGGTAGCTGGGCAGCCAATTCGAAGTTCTCGCTGCTCGGCGGCATGCGCGCCGGGGCCATGATGATCAGCTACGAGGTCTCGATAGGCCTGGCCGCCGCCGGCATGTTCCTCATCGTCGGCAGCTTCGACCTGGCGAGGATCGCCGCCTGGCAGGGTGAGCACACCTGGGGCATCGTCGCCCAGCCGCTCGGCTTCATCCTCTTCCTCGTGGCGATGTTTGCCGAGTGCAACCGCAACCCCTTCGACGTGGTCGAGGGCGAGAGCGAGATCGTCGCCGGCTTCCACACCGAGTACGGTGCCATGCGCTTCATGCTGGTGATGAGCGCCGAGTACTACCACGTCATCGTCGCCTCGGCCCTGATCAGCACCCTCTATCTCGGCGGCTACCACCTCTCGCCCATCCCGCTGCCGCTGGGTCCGAACTGGTCGGTGGTCGCGCTGAACGACCACTGGATGCGCGCCAACCTCGGTGGCGTGTGCGCCTTCATGCTTGCCTGCGGAGCCATCGGCGCGGCCATCTTCGCCGCCCTGATCAACGGCCGGCGTACGCACTACGCCCGCAGCGGCGCCAGCGACGCAGCGATGCGCTCGAAGGAATACCTGATCTACACCGGTGTGATCGGTGGGCTCGCCCTGCTCATGGCGGTTGGCGCCGTGCTTGTCGCCGGCTGGAGTCCCACCGTCACCACGATCAAGGGCGTCGAGGTGTGGGGCGGACAGGTCGATCTGGTCACTGCCATCATCCAGTTCCACGTCCTGATCGGCAAGATCCTGCTGGTCTCCTGGCTGTTCGTCTGGGTGCGCTGGACGCTGCCGCGCTTCCGCTACGACCAGATCATGGACCTGGGCTGGAAGATCCTGCTCAACGCCGCGCTGATCAACCTGCTGATCACCGCGATCATCGTGAAGCTGGTGTCGTGATCCACCCCCGTCCCCACTCCTCGGCTGTCGTGCCTGCGGGTCCCGAAACCCGAAACCCGAAACCCGAAACCCGACCCGGGGCAATCCTCTAATGGCCAAAGTCATCCCTCGTCCCGACCTTGGTGTCTGGGAGCGCCTCTACATCGGTGAGATCGTCAAGGGTCTGATGACGACCCTCGGCCATGCCGCGCGATCGCTGACCAACCCGGCGCACTTCCCCACCCTGCAGTATCCCGAGCAGCAGCCCGACATTCCACGCGACTACCGTAGCCGCCATCGCCTGATGAAGCGCGCCGACGGCAGCCCGCGCTGCGTCGCCTGCTACATGTGCTCGACCGCCTGCCCGGCCCGCTGCATCAACATCGTTGCCGAGGAGAGCCCGGACAAGCACATCGAGAAGCGGCCGGTGCGCTTCGAGATCGACATGCTGTTGTGCGTCTTCTGCGGCTACTGCGTCGAGGCCTGCCCGTGCGACGCCATCCGCATGGATACCAAGCTGGCCATCCTGGTCGGCGGTGACCGCGCTGGCTTCGTCTACGACAAGCAGCGGTTGATGGACTGGGACCCCAAGGACTACCCGGCCGACGACCTGCAGAGCCAGCAGGCGCCGGGCGGTTCGCTGAACGCCCAGGCGCTGGTGGCGCTGCAGTCGGGATCGGACCACTAATATGTTTCCTGAATTCAACACCACGATCGCCAATATCTATTTCAGCGGCCTGGCCATCGCCGCGCTGGCCTGCGCGGTCGGTGTGCTGGCCAGCCGCCATCCGCTGAACGCCGCCGTGCTGCTGGTCGGGGCGATGCTCTCGCTGTCCGGCATCTACGCCCTGCTCGATGCGCCGTTCCTCGCCGTGCTGCAAGTCCTGGTCTACGCCGGGGCGGTGATGATGCTGGTGGTGTTCGTCATCATGGTGCTGAACCGCGCCCGCGAGGACGCCCTGCCGCGCTTCGATGCCTGGAGCGTGGCGACCGCCGCCGCTCCGCTCGCCCTGACCGCCATGCTGGCCATCACCATGGCCAAGCAGCATCTTCGCATCGATCCCGCAGCGGTGCGCGGCGAGCCCGAGCCGATCGCCGAGCGCATGTTCGCGATGGGCGCCGGCACTAACGGCTGGTGGCTGCTGTTCGTCGCCGTCGGCATCACCCTGCTGGTGGCGGTGGTCGGCGCCGTGCTGCTGTCCAAGCGCCGGCTCGACACCCCGAACGAGATGCCTGCCCCGGAGGCGAACCATGGCCACTGAATCCCTGATGACCCCTGGCGCCGTGCAGGTGCTGGCCGCCATGCTCTTCGGCCTCGGCCTGACCGCCGCGGTCATCCGCCGCAACATCTTCATCGTCCTTATGGGCGTCGAACTGATGCTCAACGCGGTCAACCTGTCGTTCGTCGGCTTCGCCCGCACCCTGCCAGGTGACGCCTCGGTGCTCGGCCTGCTCGCTCCGCTGTTCACCATCGCGATCGCCGCGGCCGAGGCCTGCGTCGGCCTGGCCATGGTCATCCTGCTGGTGCGCGGCAAGGACACGATCGATGCGGACGCGTTCAGCGCGATGAAGGAATAAGCAGTGGACTCCTCCCTCCTCTGGCTCATCCCCGCCCTGCCGCTGTTCGGCGCCATCTTCAACGGCGCGCTGTCGCTGGCCGGTGCCAAGCACGGCTACGGACCGCCGCGCGGCCTGGTCGCGACCGTCGCTGTGCTGATGCCGGCGCTGAGCTTCGCCCTCAGCCTCGCTGCCGCATCGCAGGTCTCCAGCCTGGGCAGCTACGTCGCCTTCCCCATGCACCAGGAGCTGTTCACCTGGTTCCACGGCGCTGGCCTCGATCTCGTCTTCGGCCTGACCATCGACAGCCTCAGCGCCCTGATGCTGCTGTTCGTCACCGGCATTGGTTCGTTGATCCATCTCTATTCGGTCGGCTACATGCGCGAGGACCGCGGCTTCGCGCGCTTCATGAGCTACATGAACCTGTTCATGACCGCGATGATCATCCTGGTCATGGGCAGCAGCCTGCCGGTCACGTTCCTCGGCTGGGAAGGCGTCGGCCTGTGCAGCTACCTGCTGATCGGCTTCTGGCACCGCACGCCGGAGTTCGCCGACGCGGCGCGCAAGGCCTTCATCTACAACCGGGTCGGTGACCTCGGCTTCCTGCTCGGCGCCTTCGCTCTCTACCAGGTGACCGGCAGTCTGGAGTACTCTGCCATCGCCGAGTGGTTCCGCACCGCCGATCCGGCAGCGCTAGCTTCGCATAGCACCTGGATCACCGCCGGCTGCATCCTCATCTTCCTCGGCTGCGCCGGCAAGAGCGCACAGATTCCGCTGGCGGCCTGGCTGCCCGATGCCATGGCCGGCCCGACCCCGGTGTCGGCGCTGATCCATGCCGCCACCATGGTGACCGCCGGCGTCTACCTGATCGCGCGCCTGTCCGACGCCTTCGTCTGCGCCCCTGACGCGATGGCGGTGGTCTTCGTGGTCGGTTGCACCACCGCCGTGTGGGGCGCGGTCGCCGGCCTGATGCAGCATGACATCAAGAAGGCCTTGGCCTATTCGACGGTCAGCCAGCTCGGTTATATGTTCATGGCGGCTGGCGTCGGCGCCTTTGACGTGGCACTGTTCCATGTCTTCACCCACGCTTTCTTCAAGGCCGCCCTCTTCCTTTCGGCTGGCGCGGTGATTCACGGCCTGCACCACGAGCAGGACATGCGCCGCATGGGTGGCCTGCGCAAGCAGCTGCCGCTCGCCTACCTGGCGATGTTCTACGGCTGGTGGGCGATCACCGGCCTGCCCTTCGCCGCCGGCTTCTTCTCCAAGGATCTCATCCTGGAGGCCTCGTTCCTCGGCCACGTCGAGATCGCCGGTACCAACCTGGCACCGATGCTCGGCGGCGTCGCCCTGCTCACCGCCGGGCTGACCGCGATCTACATGACCCGCGTCATCACGTTGGTGTTCTGGAGCCCGAGCCGCGTCGCGCCCGAGACCCAGGCGCACATCCAGCGCACCCCGCTGACCATGGGCATCCCGCTGATCGTGCTTGGCGTCGGCAGCCTGATCGCCGGCTTCGCCTGGGTCGGTCTGCCGCTCGACTGGCTGAACGTTCCGACTGACGGCATGGCTTTCCTCAAGGCCCATCTCGCCCCGGTGGTCGGTCCGGCGCAGGAGGTCTTGGCCAAGGCGACCGGCGTGGGTCACGGCGAGCACGCTTCGACGGCGATCAGCGTCGCCCTGACCGGCACGCTGACCGCGGCGCTCGGCTGCCTGTTCGGCTGGCTGTGGTGGCGCAAGGGGCCCAAGGTGGTGCCTGAACACGGCGCACCGACCGCCCCCACCGGCTTCGGCGGGGCCTGGACCTTCGGCTTCGACAAGGCGGCCGACTGGATCGTGCTCAAGCCGATCATCGTCATCGCCTACGGCATCTACTGGGTGGTCGAGCTGGCCATCCTCGGCGTCGGCGGCTGGCTGGTTGCCACCGGCGCGCGCGCGCTGGGCGACGGCTACGCCCTGGTCCTGCAGCGCTCGCGACTGCGCACGTCGCTGGCCATCGCCATGCTCGGACTCGCCGCGGCCATCGCCGCCCTGATCATCTTCGGATCGGTCTGACATGCTCCTCCTCGCCCTGCTCCTCGCGCCCATCGCCGCCGCCGTGCTGGCGGCCCTTGCCCACGGCAAGGATGCCGACCAAGGCGCCGGTGACGCCGTGCATCGTCTCGGCCTGGTCCTCGCCTTCGGCATCGCCATCCTCGGCACGCCGCTGGCTCTGGGCCACGGCGCCGCGTTCGACGCGACCTGGTTCGCTCTGCCCGGCACCGACGCCGTCATCCACCTGAAGCTTGGCACCGACGGCATCACTGCCTGGATGGTGCAGCTGATCGCCTGGCTGACGCCCTTTGCCATCCTTGGCGGGCGCGGTGTCGCCGGCGGCCGCATGCGCGAGTACGTCGCCGCGGTGTTCGCCTGCGAGGCGATGATGCTGGGCGCGGTGCTGTCTCGCGACCTGGTGCTCTTCTATGTCTGCTACGAGGCCATGCTGGTGCCGATGCTGGTGCTGATCGCGGTGTTCGGCGGACCCGAGCGCCGCCAGGCCTCGCTGTGGTTCATCCTCATGACCATGCTCGGCTCGGCGCCGCTGCTGGTCGCCATCTGGGTGATTGCGGCCAAGGTCGGCACCACGGATGTCGCCGCGGTGATCGTGGCGTTGCGTTCCGGCGCGGTTGGCGACGGCACCCTTGGCTGGCTGTTCTGGGCCTTCGCCCTGGCCTTCGCGGTCAAGGTGCCGCTGGTACCGCTGCACGCCTGGCAGGCGCGCACCTACAGCGAGCTGCCTGGCGGCGCCGCCGTCCTGTTGGCTGGCGCCATGGCCAAGCTCGGCATCTACGGCTTCCTCGTCTTCGTGCTGCCGATGTTCCCGCAGCAGAGCGCGCAGCACGCCCACCTGTTCATCATCCTCGGCGTGATCGGGGCGGTCGGCGGGGCGGTGGTCGCCCTGGCCCAGGACGACGCCAAGCGCCTGCTTGCCTACTCGTCGCTGTCGCACCTCGGCCTGGTCGTCACCGGTATCTTCACCTTCCAGCAGATCGCCCTCGACGGTGCGGTGGTGCAGATGATCGCGCATGGCCTCAGCGCCTCGGCCCTGTTCCTGCTGGTCGGCTGCATCGAGGAGCGCACGCGCAGCCCGTATCTCGACGATCACGGTGGCTTCGCCAGTCGCGCCCCGGTGTTCAGCGTGCTGTTCGTGATCAGCGCCCTGGCCTCGGCCGGCCTGCCCGGCACCGCCAACTTCGCTGGCGAGTTCCTCCTCCTGCTCGGCGCCTGGCAGAGCGCGCCGTGGATCGCGGCGGTCGGCGGCCTTTCGGTCATCCTCGGCGCCGCCTACCTGCTGACCCTGGTGCAGAAGTGGTGCTACGGCACCGCGCCGGAAGGCCGCGCCGAAGTCGCTGACCTCAACGCGCGCGAGGTGTGGATGGTGGTGCCGCTGCTGGCGGCCAGCATCTGGCTCGGCTTCCAGCCGGGCGTGATCAGCGCCTACGCCGGCAAGACCGCCGGCAGCTACGCCGAGGCGGCCCGCACCGAGGCCAGCGCACTGGTCCCGGCGACACCCGCTGCCCCCGCCCCACCTGCCAAGGCGGAGAAGTGACCATGGATCCCGTATCGCTGTTCCCGCTGCTCGCCCCGATTGTCCTCGTCCTCGCCGGCGGCCTGGTTGCCCTGGCGGCCGAGCCCTTCCTCGAAGGCCAGGCCAAGCACCGCTGGCTGCCGTGGATCGCCGTGGCCGGCATGATCGCCGCCGGTATCGTCCAGGTGTTCGCCCCGGTCGGCCACGTGCATGGCATGTTCGCCAACGACGAGGCGCGGCGCTGGCTGAGCCTGGCGGTGATCGCCGCCGCCGCCTGCTCGATGGGCGGCATCCAGCAGAGCCTGGATCGCGACCGTTTCCCCGGCGGCGAAAGCTACGCCCTGGCGGCGATGGCCACGGTCGGCGTGCTCGGCATGATCGCCAGCCTCGACGCCATCGCCTTCTTCGTCTCGGTCGAGACCGCCGCCCTGGCGATCTACGCCCTGGTCGGCCTGCGCCGCAACCGCCCCGAGAGCAACGAGGCCCTGCTCAAGTACTTCGTCATGGGCGCGGTGTTCAGCGCCATCTTCCTCTACGGCACGGCGCTGCTCTACGGCGCCACGGGCTCGACCCGCTTTGGCGCCCCGGTCCTCGACGGCCGTGGGACCTACGCGCTGCTTGGCGCCGCGCTGATGGCAGCCGGCCTGCTCTTCAAGGTCGGCAGCGTGCCGTTCCACGCCTGGGCGCCCGACGCCTACACCGGCGCGCCGGTGGCGGTCACCGGCCTGATGGGCGCGATCATCAAGGTTGGTGCCTTTGCTGGGCTTGGTGCGCTGTGGCTGGGCCTGGCCAGCGGTACCGGGTTGCCGGTGGCACTCGACGCCGCGGTCACCCCGTCGGCGGCGGTGCGCACGCATCTGCTCGAACCGCTGTCGCTGCTCATCGTCATCAGTGCCATTCTCTCGCTGGTGGTGGGCAACTTCGCCGCCCTGAAGCAGACCTCGGTGCGCCGCCTGATCGGCTACAGCGCCATCGCCAACGCCGGCTACATGGCCCTGGCCTTCGTCCTGCCGGCCAGCGGCGAGGCCCTCGACCTACGGCCGCTGTGGCTCTACGCCGTCGGCTACGCCATCGCCACCGCCGGCGCGCTCACTGCGGTCGCCTCTCTGGCCGGCACCGAGGACACCAAGGACGACCTCGCCGGCCTGCACGGCCGCGGTCGGCAGATGCCGCTCTACGGCTTCGCCCTCACCGTCTGCCTGGCCAGCTTCGCCGGCCTGCCGCCGACCCTCGGCTTCCTCGGCAAGTTCAGCGTGCTCGGCCAGGTGGTCGCGCACGGCGGGGTGTTCATCGCCCTGATCGGCCTGATCGCCGCGGTCGCCGGCGCCGGCGCCTACCTGCGTCTGGCGGTGCAGCTGTGGGCCGGGACGCCGCGCGACGAGCAGCCGCTGGCCGTCGGTACCCAACTGCTGACCCGCTGGGGCGTCACCCTGGCTGCTGTGCTGCTTATCGGCCTGACCGCCCTGCCGGCCCTGCTCCCGCAGGCCCGCCCCGCCCCGGCGGCCGTCGTCCTGCCGCCGGCCGCGCCAGCGGCAGTGGTGCACTGAGATGACCGCGCAGATCCATCGTGTTCGCGTCCGCTATGCGGAGACCGACCAGATGGCCTGTGCGCACCATGCCTCCTACGTGATCTGGCTGGAGGAGGCGCGCATCGCTTGGATGCGCTCGCACGGTCTCAGCTATCGCGATGTCGAGGCAGCCGGCACGCTGCTGCCAGTGATCGAGGTGCAGATCGCCTACCGGCGTCAGGCGCGCTTCGACGACGTCCTCGAACTCGCCACCACCGCCAAGGCTGCCGGCCCCAGCCGGGTTGTCTTCAGCACAGTTATCAGCCGCAGCGGGGAAGAGCTGGCTACCGCGTCCGTGACCGTCGCCGCCGTGGATACGGCCGGCAAGCCGGTGCGCATCCCCGACGAAGTGAAGAGCCTCTTCGCATAGGGAGGCCTGGGACCGACGATCTCCAGCTCGTCGGCGGTCGCTCCGACGAGCTGGAGATCGTCGGTCCCAGGTGCGCGAGCAGCTAGAGAGTCTTCATCTTTTTGGCGGTGAATAACATCTGCGAGGTTTCGACCATCTCGCCCTGCGCAGCAGTGTCATTCGGGTTCTTGTCGAGGAACTTGCCGTAGAGCGCCTTGGCCTGGCCGAGGAGGTTGGCTGCTTCGCCATACTTGTGGTTGCGCGCATCGGTGGCCGGCATGTTGGTGGCCTCGCGGAGCAGCGCGGCGCCCTGGTCGCTAAGCTTGCGGGCCGAGGCGATGCTGGCGTCAACCGGTCCCTCGGGGAGGGCTGGTTGCTCGTCGATCTCGTCTGCCTCCCTGCGGATGGCCCTGGCCTGTTCCTCGTCGCCCTTCTTCTTGGCGGCGGCGATCTTGGCGGCGAGGCGGGCCTCGGCCACTTCACGCTGCTTGCGCTCGGCCTCGCGTGCGGCGGCGATCAGCTCGGTCTGCTTGCCCTCGTAGAACAGGCGGGCCCGATTGGCCTGGTCGGTGTCCTTGTAGCGGCGCTCGATCGAGGCCATGAAGGCGGCGGCTTGCTGCTTGTTGCCGTTCTTGGCATGCATGACCAGCGAGCCGAAGAGGATGCCGGCGTTGGCCTCGCGCACGTTGCGCGCCAGATCGGGATCGAGGTCAACGGCGACATCGAGATAACGCGCCACCTGGTCGTCCAGCCGGTTGCGGTAGGCGAACTTGCCCAGTTCGTACCAGACGAAAGCATCGCGGCGGACCGTCTTGTCCGCCGCGACGCGGGCCGCACGGCTCGACAGGGTCTGCTGGGCCTCGGCGCGGGTGGCACTGAGGTCGGCGGGCTGGATGTCGTAGTCCTCAACCGCCATCTCGGCCGGGGTGAACTGCTTGGAGCCCTTGATCAGCAGCATGACCTTGCCGACCTTGCGTTGGGCCTGGATCCAGCCGACCGGGTTGTCGACCACCGCGTTGTAGGGGGCCTCCATCTGGGTGATCGGCACGGCCAGGGTCTCGGCCCCGCCCTTGACCAGGCGCACCAGGGACGGGTTGGTCTCGAAGTTGCGGGTCAGCTCGTCGCGCTCATCAAGCTCCTTGAAGACGCGCTTGAGACCGGGGGCGCGCCGTTCGATCTCGGCGGCCCGGTCGCGGGTCGCCGGCTTGGCGGCCAGCTTGGCGATGCCGCGCGCCAGGCTTTCGGCCCGGTCCCAATCCATCGCCTGATAGGCGGTCTCGGCGTCCGCGAGCAGCTGGGCTGCCTTCGGTTCATCGGAGGCATCGACGACGACCGGTTTGGTCGGAGCGTCGTCGGGCTGTTTGATCGCGGCCGGAGGAGGCGATTTGGACACATTGATGGTGCCGAGGTCGGCCATGGCGGCAGCCAGGTCGCGTTCGCCGAGGTCGCCACCGCTGACGTTTCCGGCCATCGCCGGGCTGTCCCCGAGGGAATCCGGCTTGGGTGAATCGCCGCCGAACAGGCTGCGCGGCAGGTCGGGCTTCAGCACCATGGCGAGGAAGATGCCGAGGATCAGGGCCGCGAAGACCAGGTAGCCCCAGGGCTTTCCGCGCTTGCGCTTCACCGGGGTCTGATCGGGGGTCTGGTCATCGGCCATGGGTTAGCTCCGCAGGGAACAAGGGATGAACGCACCGGTCGGGGGACCGTTCATATTCAGCTGCCGGCCGAGTTGTAGCGGGCCAATCCCCTGCGCCACATCAGGTTGGCAACCAGGAGGGCGGCGATTGCCACAGCCGGGGCGGCGGCCAGCGGCCACATCGGCCCGCCGATGAACACCGCGGCGGGCAGGAACCCGGCGAAGGAGAAGGGGATCAGGCAGGTGATCAGCAGTTTGAGCCAGGGCGCGTACAGCTCGACCGGCCAGCGGCCGAACTCCATCAGATTGTAGACCGGTGGGATCATGCCGACCCGGTCCTCGAACCAGAAGCCAGTGGCGGCGAAGCCCATGAACACCGCCACGACCACGACGGTGGCCGACAGCAGCATGACCAGCAGCATGACCACATGGAGCGGGTCGAGGGAGAACCCGGGTATGCGCGCCGCGGCAATGGCCATCAGCGTGGTGCCGAGAATGACGCCGGAGAGGTCCTCGATCGCTAGCCGGTCGAAGCAGATTTGCAGGAACACCGGATAGGGCCGCAGCAGCACGCGGTCGAGGTTACCCTCGATGACGTAGCGGGAATTCAGCTGGTAGAGGTTCGAGCACAGGCAGTGGAAGAGAGAAATCGGCACCAGCGAGAAACCAAGGACGAAGAGCAGCTGGTCGGCGCTGTAGCCGGCCAGGCTGTTGGTCTTGCTGGTGTAGATCCCCAGCATGGCCAGGGCGACGCCGCCGCGCAGTAGCTCGTCGAGCATCTGCACCAGCAGGTCGCCACGGTAGGCCAGCCGGCGCTTGAGATAGGTGATGAAGAAGAGGGCGGCGATGCGCACGGCGCGCCCAGGCTAGCCGCCGACTGGCTTCGGCCAGTGGCGGCCGGCAGGCCCGCAGTAAGCGTCCCCCAGCCATCGGTGGCAATGCCGTAAGTCGGGGGATGATCCGACTGTGCCCACCGATCTCGATGTCATCCGCGACCTCGCCCGTTCTGCCGCCCAGCTGGTCGCCTCTCGTGCCGGCCAAGCCGAACGCCTGACCAAGACCCACGCTACCACCACCGCCGAGGCGGTCACCGAGTGGGACCGGGCCGCGCAGCGCCACGTCGTCGCGGCCCT
>JBBREK010000029.1:0-25920 GCA_038203025.1 Planctomycetota bacterium | reverse complement strand
GCGCGCTGGAACCAGCGGAACTGGTCGATGTTGCCCAGGCCTTCCCAGGTGTGGCGGAGCTGCACCGGCTGGGCATTCCAGCGCGGATCGAGGACGAGATCGGTCATGCGTATTCCTGAAGGGGCAGCAGCCTAGCCCCCGGGTCGGCCCGGCAACCCTCGCGGTCCGCGTTCGTTCAAGCCCGCGGCGGAGCGGTACTATGGCCCGCCACGTACGGCATTGGTATGGCCCGGTTCGGCGGCACGCCACGCTGGCCGAGCATCGCCCCGAGCATGGCGATGGCGGCTGAACCGATCGCCTGGCCGTCGATGCGGACGTGGTCGATAGGCAGGTCCACCGACGTCAGCCTCGCAGGCGCGAACACCACTACCGAGAGGTCGCGGGGCAGCTCCAGGCCCAGACTCATAGCGGTGACATGCAGCGTGGTCACCAGTTCGTCGTTGTAGCACAGCACCGCGCTCGGCCGGTCGGCGGGTTCCATCCAGGCGCGGGTGTAGGCAAAGCGCTCTGGAGCCTGGATGCCGCCGCCGGCGCGGGCGATCAGCCGCGGCTGCAGACCAGCCTCGCGCATCGCCGCGTAGTAGCCCTCGCGACGGTCGCCGAAACTGTAATGGAGGAAGACCTCGTCCGGCCCCCTGTTGTAGTCGAGGAAGGCGATGCGCCGGTGGCCGAGCGCGATCAGCCGCTTGGTCGCGTCTTCCGCCCCGGCGCGGTCATCGGGGTAGACGCTGGCCGCCGACTGCTGCGAGTTGATCCACACCGCGGGCAGGCCGGTGGAGATAACGATGTCACGGAAGCCCTTGGGAATGTCGGCGTTGTAGTTCACCAGCAGGCCGTCGACCATCATGTGGCTGAGCAGCTTGGGTGCCTGCTCGGCGTCGGTCAGCCGGGCATCGGGCAGGCGAGTGATAACCAGATGGTCGCCCTGCCGCTGCAGCACCTCATCAATGCCTTCGATCAGGCCGCCAGGAATCAGCGAGGTGGTCGGCCGGTCGGACAACACCAGGGCGACAGCACCGAACTTCCCCGCCGCCATGGCCCGGGCGCTGGCATTGGGCCGCCACCCGAGGCGCTTGGCCGCCGCCAGGACCCGCTCCTTGGTCTCAGGTCGGAACCGACCCTTGCCATTGAGGATCTGACTGACGGCAGGTTGGCTGAGGCCAGTGGCCTCGACGATGTCCCAAATGGTGACCGGCATCTGCACAGGCTCTGCCAGGTAGGCCTCCTGGCAAGGCGATGTCCGTAGCCGGAGTGATGCACGGGCGTGTCATACGGCCGAAATAGACCGTATGATATGCGCATTACTCGTATGCATCCCGTGACACTTCACTGTAAGGCCCATGTACTTCACGCATCTCGATGAGCCCACATCGCAAACCGCTACAACACCCATCCTGGGGCAATCCGGGATTGGCAGGCACCCATCGTTGGGCATCATGCGAAGGATGGCAGTATCACGGATCGCATTCACCTTGATCGAGATGGTCATCGTCATCGGGATCATCATCGCCATGTCGGTGGCGGCGATTCCGGCGGTGATGAGCGCCGCGCGACGTGCGGCCGTCAATGGTGGCGCCGCCAAACTGGAAGCCGTCCTCAGCGAGGCCCAGCGACTGGCACGTCGGACCACCCCGCTGGCCCAGGTGCTGACCGCCGCGGCACACTACGGCGTCGCCATCGTGACCGACGAAGGGGCGCCATATGCGACCATCCTGTATGGGACGACCTCCACCGCCGAGTTGATCGCCGATGACGGCGCTCCGGTGCATCGGGCGGTCCTGCCGGCCAGCCTGACGCCGGTATGGAATGGCGGCGGATCGCGTCTGGCCTGGTTCTTCCAGTACGGCAACGGCAAGCCGATCATCTCGCCTGCTGACCAAGAGCCGGTCGACATCGGGACGACCGCGGTCGCAGCCACCGGCCTGCAGAGTACCGGCAGTTCGTGGTCGGACTACCGGCTGTTCAACCCACCGCGCCCGGCGATCCCGGCCTCGCCGGTGACCACGGCGCTGCAGTTGCGTCACCGTTCCGGCCAGGCAGCCCTGGCGGTGGCCATCTACAGCAACGGACTGCTCGCCACCACCGAGGTCCCATGACTGCCCGCCACGCCATGACCCTGATCGAGGTGGTGCTGGCCATGGGCCTGATCGCCATCGGTGTGATCACCGTTGCCATGGCCCTGCCAGCGACTCTGCGCATCCAGGAGCGCACCCGCTTCCAACTCTACGCCGCCGGCAAGGCCCTCGAACTGGTCGACCGGTTTCTCGGCGAACCGCAATCCACCGGCATCGGCGGTACCTTCACCTTCGAGGCGAACAGACCGTGGGATGTCCCGACCGGCCGTCGCGTCCTTGACCCCGATCTGGAACTGCGCACCTGCATACAGCGCGGTTCACTGTTCCCAGTGCCACCGGATATCGCCTACCGCCTTGACTCGCCCGATGACGAGATCCGCCGTATCCTTGATGCCGGCGGGCAGATCTACTACTCCAACCCGGTCAGTGCCCATCCGCTGAAGGGCGACAACCCACTGCAGCCGCGCCCGCCGAACGAGGCCATGAAACTGCTCATCGGCGTGGTCGGTGATCCGCAGCAGAATGCGATCCAGCAATACCCGTGGAAGGGCTGGCCCTACTATTCCGCTTACCCGGCACCTCCGACTGACTTCAATCACACTGGCGATGAAAATAAAACTGCTCATAACGATCATATCTACAGAGAAATCCTAGAGTATGATACCCAGGATCTCGATGGAGACGGGTTTCCGGATATCGATAGCGATCTTCTAAGCGCCTGGAAAACCGACTTCACCGACCTGATCGATGTGACCAAGCCTAGCACCGGGACATTTGACTACGATGGCCGGCCGACGGACTGGACGTTGCCACCCTACAGCGGATTCCGCAATCTCAGTACCATCACCAGTCTGACTGGTAGAGGCGGCAACAATAGTAACACTGACCGAAACAACTACCTGGCTTGGATCCAGACCTGCGGTTGGAATCAGGCTAAAGGCCAATTGATGCTCGCCTTGTGGTACGGGTGGCGCTCCGGCCTGCCCGCGCAGGTACTGTACGGCCATGCGACCAGCGCCGACATCACTGCGATGACTGCTGTGCCCCGCCAAGTGCGGGCCATGCGCTACCTGGCCTTCGCCGGGGACTGCATGACCAAGTGGTTTCCACTGGATCCCGAACCCGCTGGCACCGATCCGCCCAGATCGGCGCACGACGGCCTGCGACAGGGAATCCTGCTGCCGGGTGATGATGACGAACCCGGCATCCCCAACCGCCTGTGGCCGATGATCCCCTGCCCGAACCTCATGGATCTGCTCGCTAAGTCCGGACTTGCCGATGGCATGGCCCCGAACCCATTCGATCCGGCGAACCTCGAAGAACTACCGGGCGGACATCCCGCCACGAGTCCGGGCAGATCGACGCATTTTGATTGGACCGGGCTGCGTAATGGCCACATGGCCGTCCGCTTGCCGATGATCCAGAACTGGCATGAGACCTGCATGGCTGTGGTAATGCGGCACGCCACCATCAACCCATATAACTGGAGCGAACCCCGGCCGCTGAACCGCCAGTTGTTCTCCGACCATCCGCTGCTGCAGTGGGACGTCTGCGCGCCACTCAGCGAGCAACTGCAGACCGACGCCAACGGCATCCTCGGCACCAAGATGGATGCGGCGCTCAGCGGTTTCACCCCAGTGGCGGCACGCATGTGGCGGCCGATCGCGGCCCAGCCCATTACCAACATCGGATTCAGTGCGCCGGTGAAGGACGGGGGGGTTTATTTTAACGGCAACGACCTGGCCCGCGATGCGGATGCGGCTTACACCTCGATCCACGGTGACCCGAGACGTTTCAACCTGAACCTGCCCTTCCAGCCTGGCGAGCGCTGTCGACAACTGGTGTTCTGGGCAGTCGATTGGACGTCCTACGAGGACTGGGAGACGGCGAAATCCGCACCGGTCGATGCGGCACGCTTTCCGCGGCGCGTCGCGACCGACGTCAACAGCGCCTTCACCAGCATCATCAAGGTGCAGGAGAACCCCAACGGGGCAGGCAGCGCCTACCGAGGCATCTACGACACCAATGCGCCGGTCTATCGCAACCCGGAGAAGGCGCGCTCATTCATCCTCGATCTCAGCGGCTTCCCCACCGGTTCCAACATCCTCTACTACACTGCCGGCCTGGATGGCGGTCATAATGTCAGCCAGACGGAAGCCTCTGCCTACGCCTTCCGCAGTGAGGCGGGCGGCGACCCGACCGACAAGCGCGTCGACATGTACTGTGAAAACAAGACCTATCCTGCCACGCTGGCCGGCACGCCGACAAACCCCAAGCACCCCTACTGGGTATTCTGCGGCCTCTTCGGGGCAGATCGTAACGGCAACAGTCGACTTGATCGCGGCCCCTTGCCAGCAAGCGTGCGTCTGCGCGCGGTCGAAGTGGCACGGATCAACTTCTACGATCCCCGCCTGGGGTTTTCGCTGCGATGATCACGCCTCGCCTACGTCACGGCTTCACCCTCATCGAACTGGTCGTCGCCACCGGGGTCGGCATGTTCGTCATCGTCACCGCCTACGCTGCCGTGCGCTCGGCCAGCCGGACGATCCAGGCTGCCGAGCGCCTGGCCCTGGAGAACAGGCTGTTGCGGGCAGGATTCGTCTATGCCCTCGATGAGATCGATTATTGGACCTTGTTCGACGACCCGGTCTCGGCCAATCCTCAACCGCTGCGCGCCACAGACGCCGTGACGATTTCGCGTTCCTCAGAGCAGAAAACGAACAATGTGGTCACGGCCCTTTCCAGCACATACACCACCAGTACCTACGGTCTGCCATTCACCCCGTTCAAGGACCTGCCACCGGTGGACTACGATGCTGCCACCACCGGTGTTCGTTTGCGCCCCGGCGATCCAATCCTGGCGACATCTGCCGAGCAGTCGGATACCGGCCTAGGGGGCTCGCTCCTCACCCGCGATCTTGACCGCGGCTGGGACATGCACCGGCCCTACCAGGCGTCTGATCCGCTGTCCTGGTGTAGTGCACGGCTGATGTACGCCTCCAGTAGCATACCTAACGACGGCAAGATGAAATCCGATGACCTGCAGCTGTTCGGCCGGAGTGGACTGTTCTCCCACCTCAAGCGGCGGCCGACGCTCGGGTACGGGTTGATGACCAGCAATCCGAAAGCCCTGCTGGACGACCGGGTAATCACCGGGGCCTTCGGCCAATCGGATGCCAACGAGGCGCGCACCCTGACCCGCTATGACAATCGGATCGATTACCTCTGGAACGTGCTTGGAAACCTCGGAGCCATCGACTATCTGCCAGCGAATACCTTCTTCGGCTACAACCTCTCGGACAGCTTGATCCGGGGTGGTGTCACCTACGCCTGCGAGGAGGCCCGCGACGGCCGATATCAGGATCGTTTCAGCAACGGACCGGGGCGGACCCTGTCAACCGGCCGGCAGGGATCGACCCAGGCCATCGTACCAGCCTCGCCGTTCTCCGGAGCCGACACCGTCGGCTTCGCCGCCGACGGCGGCCTGGGTGATGGTGACGATGGCAAGAAGTCTGGCTCAGAACTGTCACTGCCGTTGCTCATCCGCTCGCAGCGCAAGAACTGGGTCAGCGAGACCGCGCACATCTTCCATTATGGCGACACCTACAACCGGCTGATCCAGATCCCTCCGCTGACGCCACAGCGTCCAGACAACTGGCCGGATCTACGCATGGCCTTCATGCGCACCATGACCAGGGGCAGGATCTCAGCCGTGGCCTTCGTCCGCTGGCTGGATCCGGTGAGCAACAAAGAGGTCGAATTAGAGGTCAGTGCCCTTGGCTCGACCCTGCGCGGGGCCCGCCAGCAGCGCCATCGCGACGGTGGTTGGGCGACCTTTTACGGCGTGCATTACGATGCCGTCACCGGGGTGCTGTGGGACAACCCGCGCATGGCTGGCGATCCCGGCTACACCACCAGCGAAAACAACCAACCGACCCTCGACTATCCAGCTGATGCAGCCGACGTGCCGGCGCGCCGATGAGCCTCTACCAGCGTAGTCGTGGCGGTGTCGTGCTCATCCTCGCCATGGGCCTCTGCGTCATGCTCGGAGCCCTGGCCCTGGCCTTCATCGCCCGCACGCGCATGGATGCCAGCGAGATGGCCGGTCTCCTGCGCATCGCTCAGTCGCGCGTCATGCTGTCGGCAGCCTGCGCCTATGTGCTGGAGGCCGGCCGCATCGGCTACGACCTGAGTGATGCCTATGACAGCGTCCGTAGACCATGGGCAACCACCTACGCCTGGGCCATCAGCGCCGGTCGGGTCAGCGCCGACCCGCAGAACACCCTTTATCACGAGGAATGCTTCGGCTGGGTCGATGTGCGCGATGGCACGGTTGGCCCACGGACCCTGGACTATGATAGCCTGCGCGACCGGAACTTCGATGGCACCGAGGACAACCTCGATCCGACCGACCCCGAACCCAGCTATTACGACCGGCGCTACGACAACACCAAGGTCGTCACGCGAAAGATCGGCGGGCCCGCGGTACGACCGTTCTGGCCGGCCGTTGGCGGGATCTGCCGGGCGCCAATGGCGGTGATGAAACGTCCGCCTTTCGCTTTGCGTCCTGAGACCACCCCGAATGCCATCACGCAGGATCCGACCGCCTGGGACTTCGGCCTGCCGCTGCTGCGCAATGCCGACGGCAACCCGTCGCTGTCACCCGATCTACCGGCCACCGCCACCCAGGCCCAGCGCTGGGCTGATTGGCAGGCCGGAGACCGGTTGCCACGCCTCGGCGGCGCCCAGGGCGCCTGGTTCCGGCTGTATCGCGACGCGCCGGCGACCTTCATCGTCACCGTCGGCTGCGGCGGAACTATGGGCTACCGCGACTGGGACGAGGTCGAGGCCGAGGGCGCGGACCTCCGCTTCGGCTATGACCGGAACCTCTTCCAGCAGCTACTCGACGAGGAGGAGCGACTGTGGTTCCGCATCGAGTGGAGTCCAGCCGTCGCCACCAAGGGAGTACTGTATGGCGGTTCGTATTTCTCCGACACCAACGCCGTCGGACCATCCGATTCCATCAACCAGGCCGGCACCCTCAGCCTGATCCAAAGACTGCGCATGCAGCCCCGGGAGTGGTGACATGGCCACCCGCCGCTCCTTCACCCTGACCGAACTTCTGGTGGTCGTCGCCATCGTCATGGTGCTGGCCGGATTGATTCTGGCCGGAGCCAATGCCGTGCGCCGCAGCCTGGCGGTAGCGGAGACCGGCCGGCGGATCAACGGCATTGTCACCGCCCTGCAGGCCTACGCCTCGGGCCGGCCGGATGCCCCGGGCGTGGAAACATTGCTCAGAAGCATGCGCACCCTGATCCAAGCGGGCAGCACGGGGCAGCCCGCAACGGTATTCCCCGGCGTGGTCCGCTTCCGCAAGGACACCCGCGTCGGCGTCCTTGCCCCCGATTCGGGCGAGGCCTGGCCGGAAACGGCGGGTGGCAGGCCGACCTGGATGTTCGCCCATCCGTGGGGGTTGAAGCCGACCGACTTCCTGGTCGACCCCGAAGGGAACGACCCACCGCTGCGCATGCCGAACCCCACAGAGGAGGCAGCCCTGCAGCCCGATGAGCACGGACTCAGCGGTTTGACCCCGGATTTCAGCCCCGAATTGCTGGTCGTGGCGGGCGAGCTGCCCTATGAGGGGGACATGGACGCAGCCCGGAGGCTCTACCGCACGGATCGCCGACCTAGCGCGCCATGGAACGATGCCTGGGGCAACCCACTCGTCATTGCCTTCGCCTGGTACCATCCCCGGTGCAACAGCACGATCGTTAATCGAGCCAAGGGATACAGCAGCCATGCTATGCTGAGTACGGCCACTGCAGCCGAGTCCAACCGCGGGGATCTCTTCGCCCAGAAGGCCATCGAGCGTTATGGCTGGTATCGCGCTGCCTACGTGGCGGTCGCTGCCATCGGCGAGAGCCCGCCTGCCAGCATCGCGTTCCCCGAGCTGCGCAACAATGCCGCCACGTGGACGGGGCCGGCCGGCATCCAGCAGCGGATCTGGCAGACTGTCAACGATGCGTGCAACCAGGAATCGGGCCAGGAGGTGTGGCGCTCGCGCAGCGGCACTGATCTGGTCGCGCACCCGCCATGGACCGGCGTGCGCAGCATCCGCCGGGACGGCTCGGTCCGCATCCTCTCCGCCCCCAGTGAGATCCGCTGATGCGCCGCGCCTTCACCCTGATCGAGGTCCTGGCCGTCATGGCCATCATCATCGTCCTCGCCGGCATGGTCCTCGGCGGAGCCCTGATCATGCGCCGGTCATCCCAGGTGACAGCAGCACGCTCCTTGGTCGGCACGGTCGCCGCGGCCATCACCAGCTACACCCTGCGCTCGTTCGAGGTGTGGGATGACGGTGCTGCGCAGGCCCGCGTGGCCCGGGCCTGGGATGTGAACCGGGACAATATTCTCGACGGCATCGTCGAGCCGCCGGTGTTTTGGAGCCAAGCCCCAGCCGTCAGCGCACCCGGTGGTCCGGCCCTGCGCGAACAGCTGCGCTATCGTGGATTCGTCGCTACCACTGCCCTGCCGCAACTGCCTGGTATCCGCAAGTCAGACCTGGTTTTGGTCGACCCGTGGAAGCGTCCCGTGCACATCGCCTGGGTGGCGCAGATCTACGGCGACGAGGGATTCTGCGTGTGGTCGGAAGGCCGCGACCCCGACGATCCGTCAGACGACATCCGCAGCCGGGAGCCGCGATGAACCGCCGCGCATTCACCCTCATCGAGATCCTCGTCGTCGTCGGCATTATCCTGGTCCTCGCCGGACTGATCCTGGCTGGCGGCCGTCTGTTGCGCGAGACAGCGAAGCGCGGACGCACCGAGAGCATCCTCGGTATGGCTTTGCAGGGCATCCACACCTGGGCGGCCGAGCAGGGCGGCCTGCCCAGCCCGGCCGAGCATCCGCTGGCCGGCAGCCGCGATCCGCGCAGCGTCTTTGTGCGCAACCTCAGCGGCTCCTGCGCAACCACTGGCCTGGCCCTGGCCGGCGTCGACCAGAACAATCTGATGCCGGCTGACCGCGATCGTCTGTTGCTACCCGACGACCGCTTTGCCGACCCGGCCGTGCCCGGCCTCTATGGCCTGCGCCGCGACCGCCTCGGCGTCCTTGGGGCCGGCCTGGGTGAATCCACCCGCTTCAAGATGCTGCCGATGCAGGCGATGATGGCCTCGATCATCGCCAACCCGGATGACGCCACTGTCGGTCGCAACATCCAGCCACCGGATGGCCCGGCGGCAAACGTGCGGTTGATCCAGACCGTCTACGGCAAAGGCGGTGCGCTTGAGGATCTGGTGCGCATTCGCGCCATGTGGACGCCGCCAGACGACCTGCCGGCGCATCTGTCATGGCATGACCGCGTGTGGTCCGCGACCAAGGCGGGCGTAGTCGTCGACGGCCAGGCCGGCATCACCGAGGGCGGCACCGTCCAGCACTACCGGCTACGCGGCCCAGCGTTGTACGATGCCTGGGGCAACGAGATCCTCGTCTCAGTGACCGAGGATGGTCGCAATATCCGCCTCATGTCGGCAGGACGCAACGGCAGCTTCGTCTGGCTGCCTGGCAGCGATGGCATCCTGCAGACCGATGCCCGTTCGGACGTACCGGCCGGCGATGACCATGAGGCGAGCAGCGACAACGTCACCCTCGGGGAGCGCTGATGAGCCGTACCGGCTGGCCGATGCTTGCCGCAGCCATCATGCTTGCCGCCTGTGGCGGATCCGGCGATCCACCTGCCGACCAGGCGGTGCTCACTGCGGTCGGCGAAGCGGTGCATCAGCGACCGGTAGCGGTTCGTGTCATCGATCTGCGCATCGCCCAGGCCAAGGATTGGAAGCTCGACAAGCTCGACCGTGTGGCCCTGCTGCGTCGCCCGGTCCCGGACGGGGTCGGCATCTGGCGCGTGCGGGTGGCCATCACAGGCACCTGGAGCGGTCAGCTGCCTGTACCGCAGCCGGACGCACTGCCCGACACACCGCCGGTCTATCGTCCGGCGCGCGAATCATTCGATTGCACCGCCGAACTGCGGATCATCGCGGATCCGGACGGTTCAGCACACGTGCCCTAATCCACACGGGATGCTTACGGGGCGTCGGCCAGCGCCGCGATCCGCCAGCGGGCGAAGGCCTCGAGTTCGAGGTTGAGGCTGTTGCCGTCGAGCAGGCGGTCCTTGCCGGGCAAGGCCACGAAGGCCTGCCACGCCGCCAGGGCGGCGGGCCGATCCTGGGCCAGTTCGGCACGTAGGGCGTGCGTGACCTGCAGCCAGGCTGGCACCTCGCTGCGCCAGGGCATCCCCTCGACCGCGGCATCGGAACCAGCATCCAGTGCAGCGGAACAGACGGCCGCCATCCGCCCACCCCACGCCCCGGTCACGGTGGATCCCCGCTGCAGGGCACTACGCAGGGCGGTCGTATCCCCGAATGCTGCATCTACCATGGCCAGACCGGCGCCCGCAGCGAACCACTGCCCGTCCTTGCGACCGTCGAGGTTCCCCTGCACCTGCGGACGCAGCGTCCGCGCCTTGTCGAGACGACCGGAACGGAGCAGGTCTAGCAGGCTGAACAGCGTCACGTCCGCCCCAGCCTTCTTGGCCTCGTCGATGCGACCCAGCAGGATCAAAGCCCGTGAATCGCCAGCAGTGGCAGCGGCCTCGAGCCGGCCGGCGATGAGCATGCCGTCGCGTTGGGATCCGGATGCCGGGTCATCGGCGATTTCCTCAGCCCTTCCGAGATAGTACAGCGCTGGAAGCCGCGCCAGCGTCAGCGACTCCTCGGCCCGTCCGAGTTTGCACAAGGCGGTCATCCGCTTGTCCCGATGCATGTCAGACGAGGCAAGCGCTGCCTCGACTCGGCCCATCGCCATGAGCGCCATGATGCGCTCGTTGGAGATGGCCCAGGAGCTGTCCGCGACTTCCGCCGATCTGCCCAGGGCGAGGAGCGCCATGGAGGTAGCCCGGTGCTCCTCGGGGAACCGCCGCAGTAGCTCATCCCAGCGGCCCAGGTCCAAGAGCATCTCCGCCGCCACCCAGGCCGAGGCCTGATCATTCGGGAAGCAGGATGAGCGCACTGAAATCCACGCCTCCAGTGCAGCAGCGGGAACCGGTTTGCGGGCACGCAGCTGTTGCCCGCCAAGCTGCCAGCGCGAACGCAACTCGTCGCGCTGATCAGGCCGGTTCGTCCACATCCAGGCGAAGCGTTCGGCTGCGGCGATGACCTGGCCGGATTCGATCAGGTCATCAATCGCTAGGCATTCGGCCCGGCCGCGCAGCTGCGCATCACCGACCGCCTGCCAGACCTTCCATGCCGCATCACGATCGCCAGCCCGGCGCAGCGCCAACCCTTGCAGATAGCGTGCCCGGTCGCCTAGCGGCCGGCCGGCATGCGAGGCGGCCACCCGCGCGTAGTCGTTGGCGGCATCGGCGAAGCGGCCGCTGACATAGGCCTGGTCGCCGATCGCTAGGGGCGAGATCAGCTCCGGCACCTCGCGTTGCCAGATACGGACATCATCGAACTGCTTGCCGGCGTAATAGCCGAACAGCGCGATCGTCCCGCTGGTGGCGGGGAAGATGCTCTGGTGTTCGAGGACGAGGACGCCATCGACCCACATGCGCTTGTCTCCACCCTCGATCTCCGCGCGGATGCGATGCTTGACGCCTGGTTCCATGCGCAGATTGGCGACCGCCGAGCGCAGGCTGCCAGGGGACTGCCAGATGGTGCACCAGGAGTTCTCGTAGGCGCCAGCCTGCAGGAACCAGCTCGGGATCTGGAATGGGCTCTTACCGGTGGAAAACGCATCGTCTTCGCACCACCACACCGAGAGATCGCCAGGACGCACCGAAGCATCGAACTGGGCCGTGTACTCGATCGCAACCGGGGCAGTGAGGCGCTGCTTGTAGACCAGGAAGCTGTCATACTCGCCGGTGCTGCTCAAGCGCCCATCCTTGAGTTCCCAGTCTCCAGTCCGCACGGTCCACCGATCCTTCCACGAATTGTCGTCGAAATGCTCATCGACCAGCGGCGGGCCCCAGGCGGCATAGGTTTTCACTTCGTTCCAGGTGAAGGCCAGGGCGGTGCCGGCGGCCAGGGCGACGATCAGCGTGGCAAGGAGCACGGCCCGGCGGTTGACCTCCAACCAGTGCAGTCCGGCGGTGATGCGTCCGGGACGGAACGCCTGCGGGGACTGGCCGGCGAGAAAGCGTTCCAGTTCGTTGCGCACCTCGGCTACTGAACGGTAGCCGGTGGCGGCGTCAGAGGCCATCGCCTTGCGCACTACGGCTTCCAACGGGGCGGGGATGCGCAGCGCGGCATCGAAGGTGGTCGCGGCCAGGCGGCCGTCGGACTCGCGCGGAGGTGCCTCGCGCACCAGGGCGGTGTACAGGCACACACCGATGCTGCGGATGTCCTCGTGCAGACCGTCCAGAGGAAGCGCTGCCGGCACCGGGGCGTTGGCGATGAACCGCAGGGTCGCGGGGCGATTGAGGGCCGCCAAGGCCTGCTGCCAGCCATCGACCACCACCTGCCCGTCATCCGCCAGCAGGATCGTGTCCGGAACCAGGGCCCGATGCACCACGCCGCGCAGATGCGCCGCGACCAGGGCGTCGCATATCTTGATGAAGGTGAGGGCGCAGGCGCTGGGCGTGTCGATGGCCGGGACGAGTTCGCCGCAACCCGCTGCCACCACCGCGGCGGTCAGGGAACGCCCCCTGGTGGTACGCGTCACCAGCACTGCGCCGCCGTCACCACGGACAAAATCGTGGACGCAGGGCAGTCCAGCGTGGTCAAGTCCGGCGAGGAAGCGGGCCTCGCGCTGCAGATCGTCGGCCTGCGCCGCATCGGCGGTGCGCACTGCCACTGTCCGGTCGAGAAGCAGGTCGCATGCCAGTCCATCGCCTGCAGTACGATAGCGACCCGTGTCTCCAGTGACCGGTGGCTGGTCCGGGGTCCGGCTTAGTTGCAATCCGCTGTCTTCGCTCATCGGTTCGGCTCCCTGGCCTCGGTGGCCTGATGAATATCGCCCATCGGATGGCTCTGGGCAACCATCGACCAGGCCGCGTCAGGCCTCGTGACTGATCGCGTGAATACCACTTGAATCCCTGCTTAAATGCGGATTATCTTGCACTGCAAAAGGAGTCCGACCATGGCCATCGCCAAGCTGCTTGCCATCTGCTGCCTGTCTGTTCCGACATTGCTCGCCGCCGCCGAGTTGCAGGCCTGGACGACCACCGCCATGGGTGCCGGGGCAGATGCCACCATCCAGAAGGAACAGGGCAACATGGGCGAGTCCAAGACGGTGGCGGTGCGCAACAACCAGTTCCCCGCCCATCACATGAAGGGCTACCTGCGCTTCGATCTGCGCAAGCTGGAGCGCGCCCCGGGTGCCAAACTCTCGGGCAATCTTGTCGCGCACCTGGTGCTGCAGTTGGAAGGCAAGGCCGACGCCGACCACAAGATCAACATCTTCGGCCTGGTCGAACGGCGCAGCTACGGCGGCAGCAAGGCCGACCCGATCCTCGGCGCCGACTGGTCCGAGAAGGAACTCACCTACGCCAACGCGCCGGCGCGCTCGCCCTATGGCGGCGGGGTCTTCGGCGACGGCGACAAGAAGTGGGAGAAGGGCATGCTAGGCGGCGTCGACCACGAGCACGTCAGCCTGCTTGGCACCATCGAACTGAAGAAGGACCAGGACGGCGAGGTCGACACGTCGATGCCAGACTTCACCGACTTCGTCGAGAAGAACGTCAAGTCCAAAGTGGTCACCCTGATCCTCTGCCGCATCACCGAGACGGTCAACGGGACCAACTTCCGCTCCAAGGAATGGGCCGCCGGCCAGGCTCCGAAGCTCGCCTTCGCCGCGCCATGAGCCGGCCGATTGATGTGGTGCCGGTGACGGTGGGGGAACCCAGCAGGGACGCGTTAGCCGATACGGCCCGAGGTCGGCTTACCCAGGTGGTGTACGACCGGAAGACCAGGTCGCCCATCTGGCCCCAAGGATGACCCACTGCTAACTGGACCAATGAGGAGATGGGTTCGTTTAAGCACTGTGATTATTAGTATAATCCCGTCACGCTGCCGCTTTAGACCGTTGTCCTGATGCCAATCATGCCGCGCCGCCCCTCCCCCATCCGCAGCGCCAAGACCGGTCCCGACCATTTCGGCGCCGTGACCATGTGCGACATTGCAAAGCATCTCGGCATATCGCAGCCAGTGGTCAGCAAGGCGCTGTACGGCGGCCGCACCAGCGTGCGGGTGAGCGCGCCACTGCTGGAACGCATCCGGGCGACGGCCAACGAACTGGGCTACCGCCCCAATGCCGCCGCCCGCACCCTGACCAGGCGGCGCTTCGCCAGCGTCACCCTGGTACAGTACACCTACCGCAACTGGAGCTACCTGCCGCAGCTACTCCTCGAATCGGTGGTCGACAGCCTGGCAGCGCAGGGTCTGGGGCTGGCGGTGCAGCGTTGCGACCATGACGGACTCGGCGATGTGGACGCCCCGCCACGCCTGCTCCAACAGTCGGAGGCCGACGGCCTGCTCATCAACGTCAATCACACCCTTGGCGCACCATTGCGCGAACGCTTCCTCGCCCAGCGCGTGCCGGCCATCTGGCTCAACGGTGATCACGGTGGCGATTGCGTGCTCCCCGATGATCACGCCGCCGGCCACGACCTGACCGAGACCATGCTCGCCGCCGGCAGCCACCGCATCCGCTATCTTGGCCTGGGCATCAATCCGGCTGAGAACCATCTCAGCAAATCGGCGCGCCCTGACGGCTATGCAGAAGCGATGCGCACACATGGGCGTTGCCCAGAGATCATACTGGGCTCCAAGGGCGTGGATGTGCGCGCTCAGGTGGCCGCTGCCTGCGCCGAGGAACCGGGCGACTGGATCGTCTACGGCAACAGCGAAGCCGAGATGCTGATCGGACTCGCCAACGAGCACGGCTGGCGCCTGGGTCGGGATCTGCGACTCGCCCTGTTCACCCCACCGCACGGCAACCTGCGATCACTGTCCTGGCTGTGCGCCGAAGAGCCGCTGGTCGAGCTCGGACGCGTCAGCGTGAACATGCTGGTGCGCAAGATCGCCGACCCCACCACCACCCTGCCGACATGCCGACTGCCTTGGCGCATCACCCCCTCGAGAACAGCAACATGATCCGCTTCATTCTAGCCCTCATCATCGGAACCGCCTGCACCATGACCGCGATCCACGCCGCCGAACTGCCACCCGACGACGCCTACGTCCAGGTGCGCGACGGACACCTATCGCTGGGTGGCGAACGGGTGCGCTACTGGGGCTGGATCGGCCATTTCTGGCTGACCAACCGCCTGGCCCAGTACAAGGTCAAGCCCGAGGACACCGCCGAGGTGCGGGCCGCCAAGGTGCTCAAGGCCTACGCCGCGCTCGACGCATTGGCGCAGCGCATCCACGACCTCGGCTTCAACCTGGTACGCTGGTGGGGTGCCCCGGGCGGCTTCGATGCCGACTATCAGCCAGGCGACGGTTCGGCAGCCGACCTCGCCGCCTTCAGCTTCGCCGCCCTGGAGCAGCGCGGCATCAAGGTGTGGATGACCGCCTTCAACGACTTCGGTGCTGCCGATCCCGCGACCGACGTCGCGCTACTTGACGATCCGGCCACCGCCGCCGCCTGGACCGCAGCGGTCGAGGAGATGCAGCAGACCGATCTCAAGCGCAGCAAGGGCAAGGCACCCAAGGGCACCGCCAGCCCGCGTACCGCCGACGTCGGCGCCTGGGATCCGCGCATGCGGTTGGTCCACCTGCGCCGCATGCGCGAGCTCGCCGACTGGCCCAACAAGCACAAGGGCGGCATCCGTCTGGCCGACGATCCGCAGATGGCAATCTGGGAGCTGACCAACGAGGAATGGACTTTTTCACATCTGGTCAACGCCAACTGGCAGAAGCTGCCCGCCTTCTTCGTCCGCGAGATGGCACAGCGCTGGGGCGCCTTCCTGACCCAGAAGTACACCGACGACGCCGGGCTGGCCACGGCCTGGGGATTCCTACTGCCCGGCGAGACCCTGGCCGACGCCCGGGTGCTGCTGGCGCCGCTGGCCAAGCCGAGCAACGGCAAGGCCTACAACGACGGCAATGCCGCCGCCATCGCCGCCCTGACCGCCAGCAAGCAGACCTTCAGCCGCGATGACTTCACCCGCCAACGCGGCGCTGACGTGATGGAGTTCTTCTCCGCCTTGCAGATCGCCTACAAGACCGACCGGCGCGATATCGCCAAGACTCTGGGCAAGTCGCTGCGGTTGTCTCCACTGGTCCTCGACACCGGCGATGGCTTCCGCATCCAGTCGGTGCAGATGCACCAGCAGGGCGACGCCGTGGCCATGTGCAGCTACATCTGGCAAACGGCCATCGACCGGCAGCAGTCTGGATTCCCATTCATGAGCGGCCTCAACGAGCCGCCGCGCCTGGCCATGGGCATCCCGTGGATGGAGGTCGGTCGGGTTCCCGGCAAACCGTTCTTCGTCTACGAGTTCCAGATGAACAATCCGGACAAGTACCGGGCTGAGGTGCCCTTCCGCATCGCGGCCCTAGGCGCCATCCAGGACTGGGACGTGATCAACTTCCACCTCTTCGGCCGACCCGATGATCCGGAGGATCCGCAGGCCTATCGCAGCGCCATCAACTACTCGGTCTACGATCCCAACTGGAGCGGAGCCACCGTTGAGGGCGTGCATTTCAAGAACGATGAGATCTATGCCGCGGCGATGAAGACGGCCGGCCTGTTCTTCCGCAACGGTTCCCTGCGCACGGTGGAGCAGCCGACGGTGATGACCTTCGGCCGGCGCAGCCTGTACGATCCTGAAAGCGCCGAATACGGCCGCAGCTTCGGTGACCTTGGACTGAAGATCGCGCCCACCGCGTGGCGCTACGGCTGCCACATGCGCATCGATCCGCAGCAGGACACGGACACGGTCGAGGGTCGCACCGTCGAACGCGGCCTGATGGAGGCCTGCCCGGTCCGCCCGACCGACCAGATCGCCTTCGACTGGCAGCACGGTTGCATGCAACTCGACGCCCCGGCCGGCGTATCGTGGACCGGCTTCTTCGCGCGACAGCCCGGACCGGTGCTGTTCAGCAACGGCATCAGCCTGTCAAATGTCTCGGTGATCAACGATCCAGGAGTCAACTATCCGGTTGGCGCCGACGAACTGTACGTCTCGTTCGCCGTCGCCAGCCAGGACGGCAAGCCGCTCGCCGAGACCAGCCACGCGGTGATGTCGCTGGTCAGCACCAGCTTCAACAACGGCTTCAAGCTGGTTGACGACAACGTCGCCATCGGCGACCTGGGCTATCGCGGTACCCCCTACAAGGGCATGACCAAGGGTGACGGGGGCGAGAGCAAGCCGGCGGTGGCCTATGCGCGCGCCGGCGCCACGATCACCGCCGGACCGCTGGAGGGCATGCGCTACCGCTGCCTCGACTGGGGCTTCCGCGAGATCGCCAGCGGTACGGTCGGTAAGACGCTGACCATCCCCGCCGACCAGCCCATCTTCACCATCGAACTCGAACGCTAACCGACACTCGCACCAGACCGCCATCCGGAACACCATGATCCGCATCCCGTTCGCCATCCTGTTGCTCGCCTGCGCCCTTCTGACGGGTGCCGAGGATGCCCTGCCTCCCGACAGCGCCTATGTAACGGTACAGGACGGCCACCTCGCCATCGCCGGCAAACGGGTGCGCTTCTGGGGCACCACCGGGGCCGCCCCGACCAAGCCGGGCCCGCAGGATGATCCCTACCGTTACAACCGCCTGGCCCTCGACCGCGTGCAGGCCTATGGCTTCAACCTGATGCGCATCTGGCATCTGCCCCTATCGGCGGTGGAGCAGCCTGACGGATACATCAAGGGCGACGGCAGCAAGCTCGACGTCTACGACTGGTTTCTCAGCGAGGCGAAACGCCGCGGCATGCGTCTATGGGCCGGTGCAGCGGGCGGCAACGGCATCGCCACGATGGCTGACGTGGGCATCATCGACGATCCGGCAACGGCTGAGGCCTGGCAGGTCGCGGTGGGCGAGAAGGGCATCAGACGATTGGGCTTTTACGAGGCTACGGCCTGGGACCCGCGCCTGCAGGCGATCTGGGACCGCGACGTCAGGCACTTCCTCGACCGCCGCAACCAGCACACCGGATTGCGCCTGGCCGACGACCCAGTGTTCGCGGTCTGGGAGCTGACCAATGAGCAGTGGTGGATGCCGCGCATGGTCGGCGGCAATTGGCAGAAGATGCCGGCGTTCTTCCGTGACCAGCTGGTCGCGCGCTGGAATGAGTTCCTGCGGACCAAATACGTCACCCAGGAGGCGCTGATTGCTGCCTGGCAAGGCCTGCAACCCGGCGAGGATCTCGCCACGGGCACCATCCTGCTGGCACCGATGCGCAACACCGCCAAGGCCGGCGCGCTCAACGACGCCAACGCCCAGGCCGACGCCAAGTTCGATGGCATCGCCACCACCCTCAGCCGCGACGACGTCAGTCCGCATCGCAGCCGCGATGTGAACGAATTCTTCATCGGCCTGATCCTCGCGTCTAAGCGTCGCATGGCCGCAGTGTTCAAGGCCTGCGGCAAGGGCACCACCCTCAGCCCGCTGACGTGGGATTCCGGCATCGGCTACGACGGCGGCAGCCAGGTCATCCACCAGAACGCTGACGCCGTATCGCACTGCGCCTACATCGGCGGCATCAGCTACGACGAGAGCAACGGCCGCTACCCCTTCATGAGCGGGCTTGAAGAGCCGCCGCGCATCTGCCTGAACGTCCCCTGGCTGGAGCACAACAAGGTCGAGGGCAAGCCCTTCTTCTGCTACGAGACCAACATCGGCTCGCCGGCCAAGTTCCGCAGCGAGTTCCCCTACCGCATGCTCTTCCTCGCCAGCATCCAGGACTGGGACATCATCTCCTGGCACTCCCTCAGTGGCGGCTACCCCTGGCAGAAGGAGGATCCCCTGGATGGGCCGATCTCGTCCCCGGGCCCAGGTGCGGTGCAGTTCAACTACCAGTACGACGAGGTGCTGATCTCCGCAATCCGCGCCGCCGGGGCGATGTTCACTGGCCTGTCGCTTCAACCGGTGGCCAATCCCACCACCTTCATCTACGGCCGCCGCACCATCTACAGTCCCGAAAGCATGGACTACGCCGGCAGCTACGGGAAGAACGGCCTCGACATGCTCAATACCACCTACCTCTATGGATGCCGTACCCGCATCGATCTGGACCGGGAGGATGACGATATCCAGGGTCGTACCATCCCGCTGATGACCGCGTACCATCCCAATCCGCTGCGCCCCACCGGGCAGATGTGCTACGATTGGCGCAAGGGCTACCTGCAGATGGCCTCGCCGGCAGTGGCGGCCTTCACCGGCTTCCTCGCCCAGTACGGCGCCGACCAGGTCGACTTCGGCAACGGCGTGGTGCTGCGCAAGGTCAGCGTGGTCAACGACCCTGACGCACCCTACCCAGTGACCCCGGAGGAGAACTACGTCTCGGTCGGACTGGCGAGCGAAGACGGTCTGCCGCTGGCCGACTGCCGCCGGGCGGTGATCTCGGCGGTCAGTACCAGCAACAATAAGGGTCTGGTGGTGGGCCGCGACCCCAAGGCCCCCGACCGGCCGGGTCATGTCTGGGCCGCCGCCAAGGTGTTCAGCGGCGCTTGGAAGAAGCCGGTACTCTTCTCGCGCGTCGACTGCGAAATCACCGCTCCCGCCATCGCCGGCATGACCTACCGCATGCGGGATTGGCATTGGCAGGTGGTCGAGGAGGGCACCATCGGCGCCGACGGCGTCTTGCACATCTCCGCTCGGAAGCCGATCTTCCTCGTCGAATTGCAACGCTAACCCAAACTCTCTCCTACCCGCCATCATCGCCAAGGAACCTGCCATGGGCATGCCTACCATCCTGACCCCCGCACGCAGCCTGCTGATCTGCCTCGCCGCCGCCGCCTGCTGCTCCTCCCTGGCGGCAGTCGAATACCGCTGGCCCGACGATGCCGGTGTTCTCGACGTGAAACGGGACTTCGGCGCCAAAGGCGACGGGCGCACAGACGACACGGCGGCACTGAAGAAGGCCATCCAGACCGCGCTCAAGGGCGACTTCCGCAATCCGCGCATGATCTACCTGCCGGTCGGCACCTACCTGATCAGCGACGCGCTGAAGGCGCGCGACAACGACGGGCCAGAGGACGACACGGTGTGGTGCAACGGCTGGCGTAGCGGCCTGTTCCTGTGCGGCGAAAACCGCGAGAAGACGGTGATCCAGCTCAAGGACGCCTGTCCGGGCTTCACCGACCCGGCCAAATCGCAGCCGGTGGTGATCACCGGCTCGACCGGTCACGGCGGCGAGCATGGCATGCGCAAGGGCGGATTCGGGAATGAAGGATTCCAGAACACCCTGATGAACTTCACCGTCGATACCGGCAAAGGCAATCCAGGCGCCAGCGGCGTCGACTTCCTGGCTAGCAACCGCGGCACTATGGAAGAGGTGACGGTGCGTAGCGGCGACGGGTCTGGCCGCTTCGGCCTCGATCTGCGGCGGGCCTGGCCCGGCCCTGCGCTGGTCAAAAACGTCTCGGTCGAGGGCTTCGAAGTCGGCCTCTCGCAGCGCAGCATGGACTGCGGCATGACCTACGAGCATCTGACCTTCACCGGTCAGACGGTCTGCGTGATCTTCGCCGACGGCTCGCCGTTCATGAGCCTGCGCGGCATCACCAGCCGCAACGCCGTGCCGGTGCTGTGCGTCGACGGCGACAACGCCATCATCAACGTGCTGGACAGCAGCTTCACCTGGACCGGCAAGGGCGTCGCTCCGCCGGCCATCACCAGCAACTGCAAGCTGGTGCTGCGCAACATCGCCGTCGATGGCTATCCTGTGCTGGTGGCCAAGCCCGAGGGCGGCAAGGGCAAGAAGGGGAAGTCCGATGCTGGTCCGCCCATGGGCGGCACACCGGTGGTGAGCATCGACGGTGGCAAGGGCGTACAGAAGTTCTACTCGGCGCAACCCGCCAAGCGTCTGCTGCCGGGACCTGAGGATATTCCCGAGCTGCCGATCAAGGAGACCCCGCTGTACCACCAGACCGATTTCACCACCTGGGCCAACCCGCGAAACTTCGCCCTTGGCAGCCGGACCGCCGGCATCCAGGAGGCGATCGACAGCGGCGCTGAGATCGTCTACCTGCCCAACGGCAGCTATCGCATCGATGAGCCGGTGATTCTGCGTGGCAAGCTGCGCAAGCTCATCGGTCTGGAGGCGCGCGTGCAGGCCGGTGGACGCCGGGCGCAGACCTTCATCTTCGCCGGAGTCGAAAGCGGCACGGTCATCCTTGAGCACCTCAGTGGCGGTGGCACCGTGCTGCACGACTGCGCCCAGACCCTGGTGATGCGCAAGTGCGACCTGAGCTATCAGAACAGCCTGCGTGGCACCGGCGATATGTTCCTTGAAGACGGGATGTTTGGCCATCCCAAGGTGCTGTATCCGCAGAACCTGTGGGCCCGGCAGCTGAACTCCGAATTCGGCTCTGATCCCGAATTCACCAACCGGCACGGCCTGGCCTGGATTCTGGGCATGAAGGTCGAAGGCGACCCGCAGGCCATCCTCAACATTGGCGGCGTCACCGAATGCTGGGCGCTCTACAGCATGACCGCCCGCAGCACCGACAAGGCGCCCTGGGTCGAGAACCGCGAAGGCTGGCTGGCGCTGTCATCCCGTGAGGGTGGCCAAGGCACCCACAAAGTGCGCTTCCAGGACCAGTGGAACGGCGAGAGCAAGACAGTTGGTGGGCCGCGCGAAACCTGTCTCTTCCTTGGCGGTCAACGCTTTGATCCCACCACTGACAAGCCGGAACCGGCGGGTCCGGCCCAGGCCAAGGCCCTGTCCAGCGGCAGCGTCGAGGTGAGCTGGGCAGCCGCCAAGCCAGGAAAGACCGGTCTGGCCTACTACCGCATGCATCGCGACGGGAAACCGCTGGCCGGGGTGCCTGCCGAGGAAACCAGCTTCATCGACACCGAAGTCATCGAGTCGCACAGCTATGCCTACGAGATCAGTGCGGTCAGCCTGCGCGGCGGCATCTCGGCCCCGGTAAAGACCACCGCCACCACACCCGCCGACGCCGAGTCGCCAAAGATCGTGGAAGTCGGTGCCTGGCCCGGTGATCCGACGGTGGTGACCATCGACTTCGACGAACCGCTCGATGCTGCCATTGCGGCGAGGCCCAGCAGCTACGTCTTGAGCCCAGCGACAGCGGTGAAGTCGGCCCGCCTCAACGCCGCTGGAGACCGGGTCATCCTCACCCTCGCCCAGCCGCTGCCCGACAGCCAGCAGACCTCCATCGCCTGCACCGCACTCAAGGACCGCAGCAAGGCCGGCAATGCCGTCACCGCACCGGCGGCTTTCACCGCCTGGCATCAAGGCAAGGGCCTCAAGGCCGAGTTCTGGAACCAGAAGGCCGGCTTCGACGGCCAACCCGTGGTCACCCGCATCGATGGCAAGATCGACAACTGGTGGGGCGACGGCAGCCCCGCCACGGCGGTCCAGGTCGATGATTTCAGCTGCCGCTGGAGCGGCTTCCTGCGACCCAAGGTCTCCGGCAGCTACAGATTCCAGACCGGCTGCCGCACCGGCTGCCGCCTGAGCATCGACGGCCAGGTGATCCACGACGCCTGGACGACCAAGAACGAATGGACCGACAGCAAGTCGATCGACTTGGAAGCCGGCAAGCGCTACGCCATCGTGCTGGAGTCGCACCACGACGGCGGTGGCGCCGGCATGCGCCTGAAGTGGAGCGGCCCCGGCATCGACAAGAAGGCGTTCCTCACCCGGGAGTTCCTCTTCCCGGAGTGAAGGCGGAGCGTCGTTGTTGGTAGAACGACGAACAGGGGCAATGCGACCTCAGGGTCTGGCGCTGATGATCGGCACCAGGCCCATGTCAGTGTAGCACTCCCGGCCGAGGTCCTTGGTCTCGCTGCCGCGGGTCTGGCGGATGGTCACCGGATAGCGCATGTAGCCCTGGAAGACCTGCTCCTTGAAACAGCCCGAGAACGAACTGCCGTCGTCGACCACGAACATCGGCTTGGGCGCCGGGGTGTCCTTGTTGCGCCAGCTGGGGTAGATGTAGCCACCCAACACCTCGGTCTTGCCGCCACTGGTGGTGCGGATCCACGTGCCCGTCGCAGTCTCGGTCTTGGTGCCGAAGATCCACACCGTGCCACCATCGTTGGTCAGCATCACGCCGTTGGTCTCGGGGTTCCACTGGCGCATCCACACCTGCTGGCCGGTGATGAGCAGATCGGCGATGGTGACGTCCTCGATGAACACCTTGGCGCCCTTGCTGGCGGGCAGGCCATGATACGGCCGGCCGGCCATGGCGCCGCGGCCGAAGACCAGGGTGCGTTGGCTGCTGTGCTCAATCCAGTAATTGTTCTTGATTGGATTCCTGTTGCCGAAGTCATGCACGAAGAAGCGCTCGATGACCAGCGGCGTCTTACCGGCTCCAACCTTCCATACGGCAGCGTCAGTACGCGCCAGGTCGGGTGCGACCTCGCTGAGCGCATCGGTGCCGATGATGCGGTTTATACCAGCCGGGACGGTGATGGAGGAACCGAACTTCAGGTTGCCCGGCACCAGCAGCGAGGTGCGACCGTTCTTCACCGCCCAGTCCAGGGCCTCCTGGATCGCCGGGCTGTCGTCGAAATCTGCCTCCAGGCGCTTGGGATTGACCACCGCCCACTTGGCCGGTGGATCCCAGGCGATCTCGGGAGTCTCCTCGACGGGCAGATTCAGCATCGCAGCCGGCGTGCCGTCGAAGGCGGCCGTGCGTCCGCCGGGCTTCGGCCACCAGTCGCCCTTCACCGCCGGACCGTCGAGATCGGGTATCTTGGCCTTGCTAAAGTCGACCAGCTTGGCGTAGCCCGTCTGCGACACATTGCGCAGGACCAGTTGCGGGCGGTTGGCGACGATGGCGGCCGGGCCGCTGCCGGTAAAGACGCTGTCGTAGAGCATCACGGCTCCGTAAGGCGACTCGTCGGCGAAGATCAACGCCGGCACGGTGTTATCGCTGACAATCTTGCGCAGGAACAGCGTCTGGGTATTGTTGCGAATGCCGGCTTTGCGCTGGCCCTTCAGGGTGATATTCTCGAAGGTCATGCTGAAACAGGTCTGACTCGAATTGATACCGTAATCGAAACCTTCGACCACCAGATAGCGGACCAGGCCGGGGCCGGGTTCATGCTTGGTCAGGTCGAAACCGGTATGCCCGCTGTCCGTGTCTGCGTGCAGGGTGACGCGTTCGCACGAACCGCTGTTGTTGTTCATCCATTCGATAGCGACCGCACCCGGGTTGCCACTGCCGACGTCGATAGTCAGATCGTAGATGCTGTTGTTGAAGGCCATGCCGGTGGTCTTGCCCTCAAACTGGCTGAGCACCGCCTTGCGCTTGTCGTAGCCCGGCGCGCTGTCCTTCAGCCGGATGATGGACTGCTCACGGCCCTGGCCCTGCACGGTGAGGAACTTGGCCTGTTCAAGGTTGTCACCATAGGTCAGCTTGTCGCTGATCAGATAGGTGCCGGCAGGCAGATAGACGATGCGCCCGCCGTGATTCCGGCTCTCGGTGATGGCCTTCTGCAGCGCCGCGGTGTCGTCGGTCTTGCCATCGCCGACAGCGCCGAAATCGTGCACATTGGCGATTCCCGGGACAGCGGGCAGCGGCCGGCCGGCCGCCGTGCCGCCCTTGGCCGTCGCAAAGGGTATGGCCGCGGCGATTATCGGTCCGGCGGCTGCCGAGCCCTCGGCGATCAGCGCGACCACCGGCTTCAGGAGGTTGACGTTGGCACCCGACCAGTGGCCATCATGCCACGGGATGATGGCCAGCTCGTCGCCCTGCTTGAGCATGACTTCGACGTCCTTCGGCTGGTTGCCCTTTTCAGGTTTGAGCGGCTCGCTGCCGAGCGGCTCGACCGACCAGGCGTCACCTTTGCGGAAGCGCTTGTAGCTCTTGTACTGGGTGGTCGCGCTACCTTCCCAACGCCACACGTCGACCGGCGTGGAGAAGCTGTAACGACCATCCTTGGGGGCGATGAACACTAGCGCCGCGCCCTTGACGTAATCGACCTTGCCACCGCCGCGGGCGCGCAACCCGAACTCCAGCACGCCGCCCTCCTTCACCGTCACCGCCGGCTGGCCGCCCTGGCTGCCCAGCTCGTTGAACCAATTCTTGCCAGTCCAGGCCAGCGGCACGTAGGCGGTGCCATCCTCGGGATTGGCCGGGAAGATCTGATCGAGACGCCAGCGTGATTGGCCGTCGACCACGACTGGATTGCCCTGCTCCTGGGTCCAGATGGCAGGCGGAGTGAACGATTCACCGGCGCAGAGTGTGGCGGTGCAAGCGAGGAGGGAGAGTAAACGCATGGTCGGGTTCCGGTTCATTGCTTGGGCGAGGACCTACGGCTAGCGTGGCCGTGATCGATATAGGCGTGGTGCTGGTCAAAGGGCTACGGTTTCAGCTTCTTCACCGCGTCGAGGTCGGCCTGGGTGGCCACGCTGAGGAAGTCCATCGCCCATCCTTTGTCCCAGTCGTAGGTCTCGTCTTTGCGCTCGACATGGACCCAGGGCTTCCACTCGCCGCTGCCGAACGAGTGCAGGCGGTGGCCGACGATGCTGGCGGCGGAATCCGTGATGGTAATGCCATTGGGCACTTTCTCACCGAAGCTGCCGTACCAGAAGGCGCCGAGCAGTTCGGTCATGCTGCCGTCCGTCAGTTCCGCCTTGGCTCCGGGATGCTCAACCTTGCTGCCCATGACCCAGAGGATGCCGCCCTTGTTAGTCAGGCCGA
>JBBREK010000028.1:0-26002 GCA_038203025.1 Planctomycetota bacterium | reverse complement strand
GTCCGCCGCTGGCGCACATCGCCTTGGCAGCCGGGCAGCATCTCGGCCTCACCGTCTGGCGCGGCCGGTACAATTGGTACGGCGGTGGGGTGCTGGATCGGGTGGCCGTGGCAGCGGTTCCCTGACGTTCCTCCGCGTCGGAGGCCACAACCAAGCCCTGTGCGGGCCGCCCAGGGCGACGGTCGGCCGGGCCGGCCGCGCTCCCAGGGTGGACTACCGGGTATAGTGCCGCATCGGCGTCTCGGCCGGCAGGCGCGTCACCTGGGCCTGGTCGACCGGCGCGCCGTCGAGCAGCGGGCCGAGTTCGACGCGGTACCAGGCGCGTAGCGCCGCCGGGGTCAGGCCGTCGGCGAGCGCCAGGTCGAGACGGCGGTCGCGGGATGCCAGCACCATCGCCTGGGCGTTCAGGGCGGTCATGTAGCTGGCCGAGAGGACGCGGCGGAACCAGGCGTCATCCGGGGCGGCGGTGAGTGCGGCGCAGGCCGTGACTAGGCTGCCACCGCGGCGGTCATCGGCGCGTGGGCGGCTGCCGTCGCGCACCCAGTTGCTCGCCACCAGCCAGCCGTCGGCGCCGGGGTGGTCGACGTGCAGGCCGTCGGGCGCCCACCACGCCACAGCCGCGTCGCGGGCGTCCATCAGGAGGACGTAATGGCGCGAGCCCACTGGCGCGGCGCGCATCGCCGCGAGGCCGGTGGCAACATCGGCGCAGTCCTGGAGGATGGCGCGGACGCGGAAGGTCAGCGGCTCGCCCGGCGCGGGGTCGCCGCCCCGCCAGTTGAGCAGGATGCAGGCGGACAGGCCGGTGTCGTTCAGGCCGCTGATCACCCCGGCCATCGCCGGCCAGCCCACCGCGGCGTAGCTGTGCCGGCCGGGTTCGCGCACCACCTGGACCAGACTGGCCTGGCCGAGGGGTCCGGGCGGGAAGAAGTCCATATTGCGCGCCACCGTTGCGCTGGGCACGTGCGCGACCGCGCTGCACATCGTCTCGATGGTGGCGTTGGCGCGCCATAGGGCGACGGCGTCGACGCCTGCCGCGGCGGCGAAGGCATCGAGCTCGGCGTGGTCCGAGGCGCGCGTAGCAGCGAACACGGCGGCGCGACGCTGGCCACCAGCGAGCGGTTCCTTGGGATTCCAGCGCATTACCGCCAGCAGGTCGGCGCCCTGCCGTCCGACCAGGGCGGCGGCCTGCTTGCCGCGCTGGGCCGGCGTGCCGGAGAGTTCGAGCAGCGCGAGCCCCTCGACCACCGCCAGCCTGCCGCCATCCGCCTGGGCGGAGAGCCAGCGCGGGGTGGCGGCGTGCTCCAGCGCCGGCAGGCCGGCCAGGCCGACCGCCGCGACGACGGTGGCGAGGAGCAGCGCTGCGGCGAAGAACCGCCTCACCAGCGCACCCGTGTGCGCAGCAGCGGTATGGCCAGGGCGACGACCAGCGGCAGCGAGACCGCCAGGGCCCAGGCTGCGCTGTCGTCGCCGTTGCGCAGGACCAGGCGGTTGCTCCACACGTCGCTACTCGCGGCACTTTTGCCGGCGGCGATGAGGAAACCGGCCAGGGTCATCAGCAGCAGCGGGATGGCGCACTGCGCCAGGCGGGCGAGTTGCTCGCCGACGACCGCTGCCTCGCCAGCCCAGGACCGCCGCGCCCACCAGGCCAGCCAAGCGACGCCGTACACTGTGGTCGAGATGGACGCCACCGGCTGCCAGCCGCGAGCGGCGTCGGTGGCGTCGAGCAGGGCACGCCAGCTGCACCACAGTAGGGTGCAACCAAGCACGCCGGTCAGCAGCGTGCCGGCGAGCAGGCCGAGGCGCGTGACGTGCTCACCGTGCGCTAGCCGCAGCGGCAGCCACAGCAGGACGGCGGAGATGGCGGTGTAGCCGATCCACTGGCCCCACAGGGCGGGCTGACCGTAGCCGGGCCCGACCCAGTCGGGGTCGAGGCGGCACAGCGGGTTGAGGCCGAGCGGCAGCAGCAGCAGCGCCACGGCGGCCGCCGCCAGCCAGAGGATGCTGCGTCCGCTGAACGGGCCGAGCAGGCCGCCGGTGGCGGGCGTCGCGATAAGGATCTGGCCGGTCGACGCCGCGCCGGTCAGGCGGGCGTGTGCTGCGCGGCAGGCGGCGGCGAGTTCGGCTGGAGTCTGGAAGCGCTCCTCGCGGCGCTTGGCCATGGCCCGCTGCACGATCGCGGCGATCTCAGCCGGCAGGTCGCTGCGGATATGGCGCGGATCGGGCGCTGGCTCGTTGACCACGGCGTTGACCACCGCCCACGGCGTGGCGCCGGTGAACGGCGTGCGCTTGGTCAGCAGGGTGTAGAGCGTGCCGCCGAGGGCGTGGACATCGGCGCGGATGTCGATCGACGGATCGCCGTTGGCCTGCTCGGGCGACATGTAGGCCGGCGTGCCCATGCCGGTGCCGGTCATGGTCAGGCGGTCGTCGCCGCTGCTGCGCCGCGCCAGGCCGAAGTCGCCGAGCTTGGGCCGGCCGTGCGCGTCGAGGAAGATGTTGTGCGGCTTGATGTCGCGATGCACCAGTCCGGCGTCGGCCAGGGCCTGCAGGCCGTCGGCGCACTGCGCGACCAGTTCCAGGGCGCGGGCCGGCGCGAAGGGGCCGTTGCGCGCCAGCGCGGCGTCGAGGTCGCCGTCGCTGACGAACTCGAAGGCCAGCCAGGTGCGGCCGGCGGCCTCGCCGGCGTCGAGGATGGCGACCAGGTTCTGGTGGTTGACTGCGGCGGCGGCGCGCGCCTCGCGCAGGAAGCGATCGACGAAGGCGCGGTCGGCGGCGATTTCGGGGCGGATGACCTTCAGCGCCGCCTGCCGCAGCAGCAGTCCGTGCGTGCCGAGCAGGACCACACCCATGCCGCCTTCGCCGAGCCGGCGTTCGATGCGGTAGGCGCCGATCTGCGCGCCCGGGGCGAGGGGATCCTCGCCGGGCGGCGGCATGGCGATGGTGAGCTGGTCGGCGGTCACCGTGTCACGCCAGCCACGGTGGCTTTTCGCGCGCCTGCACATGCAGCGACCAGCGACCCTTATGGACCTCGAGGATGGCCGGCCGGCCGGTGGGCAGGACGAGGTGGTCGTCGATGTGGCCGAAGGGCAGGCGGTCGACCACCGGCACGCCCAGACGCTTGCCCCAGCGCGCCAGCACGGCGTCGATGTGCGGCCCGCTGTATTCGCTCTTCTCGGTGTAGGTGAAGAAGCCGCAGGCCAGGCCGCGCACACCCGTGAGGACACCGGCTAGGTGCAACTGCATCAGGGCGAATTCGATCGCGTAGGGTTTCTCGTCGACGTCCTCGAGGCAGAGGATGGCCCCGCGCAGATCCGGCTGCAGCGGCGTGCCGGCGAGGTGGGCGAGCACACTGAGACAGGCGACAAACAGCCGGCCTTCGGCGTGGCCATCGGCCAAGGGCCGGACACCCGGCGTCGCCTGGGCATCGCACAACAGGTCCTCGCCGCGCATCAGCGCGATCAGCGAGGTGAGCTGCCGGCTGGTCGTCCGGCTCATCGGCCGGCCGGTATACATCGCCTCTTCCCAACCGCGCTGCCACCACAGCGCATGCAGCACGGTGTTGTCACTGTAGCCGGCGAAGGCCGGCCGGCCGCGCGCCGGCAGGCGCAGGGCGCCGGGCATCAGCTGGATGCAGCCGAATCCACCGCGATGGGCCCAGACCAGTTCGTGGCGCAGGGCTAGGCGCAGGTCGGCGAGGCGCTCGGCCGGATCGGTCCACGCCCCGTGTCCGGCCCAGGCCTGTTCCAGCAGTGGCGAGACGCGCACCTCGAAGCCGCAGGCCTCGGCCACCGGTCGCAGGGCCAGGCGCGTCTCCGCCGGTTCGGCCGGGCTGCGTGCCGGCCAGCTGGGAGCGGTGACGTAGCAGACCGGACGACGTGGCATGGGCAGAGCATCGCCGGGCGGCGCGGAGGTCCAGCAGGACCGCGGGCTTCAGCCCGCGAGACGGTTTCGACGCGGTCCTGGATCACCCCTCGGTCTGGAAGATATCGTAGCCGCCGACGCGGGTCTTGAGCCGCTTGCCGCCGGCGTTGATCACCAGGCCGTCGGTCAGCGGCTGCCAGGCCCCGGTGCCGTTGCGCCAGATCCAGCGGCCGCGCCACAACGCCAGCTCGGCTGGTGGGCCGTTGGATTGCGGCAGCATCAGATCGCAGCCCGAACCGCCGACGGTCAGGCGGCGCAGGACCAGGGCGTAGGCCATGCCCGGCCGGTTGTCCGGCCGGTTCAGGATCACGGCGTCGACCGGCAGGGGGGTGTCGAGGCCGCAGTCGCCCGGGCTGCCGGATTCGCCGCCGACCAACTGCTCGGCGCCACTACGTGCGGCAGTGGCGCGCAGCAGGAGTTGCAGCGCGCCGGCGACGAACAGCTTGCGGTCGAGGCCTGGCTCGACCTCGGTCGGGGTATTCGGCGGTACCATCGCGCCATCGAGCAGGGTGCCGTTGCCGCTGCCCAGGTCGGTAAGCAGCAGGCGCGCGCTCGGCGCATCGAAGCGCAGCTGCAGATGCTGGCGGCTGATGCGCAGGCAGTCGTCGCGGAAGGCGGTGGTAGGGTGCTTGCGCAGGCAGATGTCGACCGGCGCTTCGCACAGCTTGCCCAGAGTGACCTGGCGGCGGGCGTACAGCAGGAGGTGGCAGCCGTCGCCGACCAGGGCCAGCCAGGGTGAGTCCATGGCTCGTGCCAGGTCACCATCGAGTCGCTCGGCCGGCTTCTCCGGTGGCTTCTCCACTGGCGCCGGGGTCTGCACCACCGAGGTCATGATGCCGGCCGGCGGGCCGGCCCATTCGCCGGCCGCCACCGCCATGGTAGCACCGGCATCACCACCGCCGTCATCGGCGTCGAGTTTGATCGTGGGATGGCTGTCGCTGCTGGAACCCGACGCCCCGTCCTCGGCCAGCAGGTCGCAGGTGATGGTGCGGTCGAGGGGCTGGGACGGCATTGGCGCGGCAGCAGCAGCAGCAGCGCTGCCGGTGCCGAGCGCGGCCAGGGCGTCGGCCAGGGCGACGCGCAGTTCGGAGGGGGTCTGGTAACGCTCCTCCTTCTTCTTGGCCATCAGCTTCTGCACCACGCCCGCCGCCTTGGCGGTGATCTCGGGCCGGCCGGCGCGCGGGTCTGGGATCGGCGCAGTGCGGTGCATGTGCAGCACCTCCTGCAGCCGGCCCTTGTACGGTTCGTGACCGGTCAGGCAGTAGAACAGCACGCAGCCGAGCGCGTAGAGGTCACTGCGGATGTCCAGGTCCTTCTCCGCCATGACCTGCTCGGGGCTCATGTAGGCCGGGCTGCCGACCAGTGTGCCCTCCATGGTCAGCTGGGTGCGCTCGGTCGAAGTCGATCTGGCGATGCCGAAGTCGGCAAGTTGGCAGGTGCCTTCAGGCGAGGCGAAGATGTTGGCCGGCTTGATGTCGCGATGGATCAGGCGGCGGCGGTGCGCCTCGTCGAGCGCGTCGGCGACCTGGTGGACGAAGGCCAGGGCGAGAGCCTCGGACAGGGCGCCCTGGGCTTCGACCAGTTCCTTGAGGTCGCCGGTCTCGACGAACTCCAGCACCATGTACAGGGTGCCGTCCTCGGTGGCGCCGTGGTCGAGCACGGCGACGACGGCGGGATGCGCCATATCGGCCATGTAGCGGCACTCGCGGTTGAAGCGGCGGCGCACCTCGTCGTTGCCGGCGAACTGGCCCTTCATCGTCTTGACCACGACCAGCTGACCTGGTTCCGGCGGCGGGCGTAGTTGCGCCCATTCGCCGCTGCGACGCACCGAGGCGGCGGCCGGATTGGGTGTCATCGACGCCGACGGCGTCGGCGTTGGCTGGGGCGCGAATTTGGCGTTGGCGTCCCGTGTCGCCAGCCACACCGAGCCCATGCCGCCGTCGGCGAGGTGGGCGAGGACGTGGTAGGGGCCCAGGCTCATGCCCTCGGCCGGCGGCAGGTGCGCCAGCAGCTGCTGCGCTGGGCCGATCGGCAGCAGGCGGGCCTGTTCGAGGAAGAGGCGGGCCTTGGCGGCGTCGGTCACGCCGCGCTCGGCGAGCAGGATGCGCAGCCGGGCGCAGCCGGCGCGGTCGAGGATGCGACGTTTGCGCGCCAGCTGGACGAGGGCTTCAGCCTGGGGGGAGACCGGCATGTCCCCGTATCCTGCCAAGGGCGGGACTGCCTGACAACCGGTGAGCGCAGCCACTAAGGGTGTAGGGTTCCGCCTTGCACGGTTAGCATCAGTCACCACAAGGGCGCGGTCGGGAATCAGCCATGGATAGTCAGGACGAACCCAAGAACCAGCCGGACGGCACCTTGCCGGGTCCGGTGCCGACCGACCCTGACGAGGTGCCGGTCCGTGAGCTCGGCCGCGAGTTGACCCTGGGGGCGGCCGCGGACGCGCCCGCGTCGCTATCCGGTCGCGAGTTGACCATGCAGAATCCGGTCGCCGGCGGTGAATCGGGCTTTGAGTTGTCGGGTCGTGAACTGACCACCACCGGCGACGTGCCGTCCGGACTGTCGGGTCGCGAGCTGACCATGCAGAACCCGGCCGCTGGCGGCGCATCGGGCTTCGAGCTGTCTGGTCGAGAACTGACCACTACCGGCGACGTACCGTCCGGGCTGTCGGGCCGTGAGCGGACCACGCAGCCAGCCGGGTTGCCGCTGTCGGGCCGTGAGCGCACCATCGAGCCGGGCGGCGCCACGCCGACCCCGGCGACCTACGGCGGCAAGCCGAGGACCGGCTTCGACGGCAAGCCGCGTACCGGTGGTCCGGGTTCGTCGGCCTCCTTCGACGACGCCTGGCACCTTGAAGGCCGCAAGGGCCCGCATACCGGCCAGACCTGGGGCGATTTCGAACTTGGTGGCATCGTCGGCGAAGGCGGCATGGGCGCGGTCTACCGCGCCAAGCAGAAGTCGCTCAAGCGCCGCGTTGCCATCAAGGTGCTGCCCTCCAACCTCGCTGCCGACCAGCGCCTGCTGTCGCGCTTCAAGCTTGAGGCCGAAACCGCCTCGCGCCTGGTCAGTCCGCATATCGTCCAGGTCTACTCGATCGGCCAGCACGAGGACCTGCACTACTACGCCATGGAATTCGTCGACGGCACCGACCTCTACGACGTGCTCAAGAAATCGCGCGACGACGACAAACCGCTGACCCCGGACGAGGCCTGCCACTTCATCCTGCAGGCAGCCAAGGGTCTGGCCGAGGCCGGTCGGCACGGCGTCGTGCATCGCGATATCAAGCCGCCCAACCTGATGGTGACCAGGGACGGCATGGTCAAGATAGCCGACTTCGGCATCGTCAAGGTGATGGGCGAGCATCATCTCACCCTTACCGGCCAAGCGGTCGGCACGCCGGCCTACGTCAGCCCCGAACAGGGCCGCGGCGACCGCGAGGTCGACTGTCGCAGCGATCTCTATTCGCTGGGCGTGGTCTTCTACGAGGTCACCACCGGGCAGAAGCCGTTCACCGGCACGACGCCGAACGCCCTGATCTACCAGCACTGCTACGACGAGCCGGTACTGCCGAAGAACGTCGTCTCCGGCATCAGCGACGAGATCCAGGCGGTGATCCTGCGCTGCCTACAGAAGAAGCCGGAGAACCGCTATCAGAGCGCCGACGAACTGGTCGCCGACCTCGAGGCCATCCGCACCGGCAGCCTGCTCAAGAGCGCGATCGCCAACTACAAGCTGGGCACTGGCGCCGACGAGGCCAAGCGCGAGCAGATGAACTTCTTCCAGCGCCACCTGCTGCCGATCGCGGCAGCAGCGGTGCTGGTGGTCGGCGGCGCCGGCATCGGTGGCTACTTTTGGCTGACCCGCACTGGCGAGCAGCAGCGCCAGACTGAGATCGCCGCTCTCGAGCGAAAATCACAGGCCGAATCGAAGATCGCCAACCTGCGCGGCACCCTGTCGAAGGCCCTCGACAACATCGCTCCGCTGCCCGACGGCGTCGAGGGCATGCTTGACGAGCTGGCCAGCTTCGCACCCGACGGCTCGAAGGACGCCGACGTGATCAAGTGGCGCGCCAAGGTCGACGAGGTACGCGTGCTGCAGACCCGGCTGTCGGCGGTCGATGCCGCGAAACTCGACCTCGCCACCCGGCAGACCGCCAAGAAGGACCTGGAGTCGTATCTCGGCAAGGTCGGCGGCGACGACGTTGCGTCACAACGCTGGCAGAAGCGGCTTGGCGATCTCGACGCCGAAGAGGCGCGTCTGCGTGCCGCCGGCGCCTCCTTCGACGCCATCCAGCTGAAGAAGGCCGATCGCGAGCGCTTCGCCCCGATCCTTGCCGCACTCGGTGCCCTGGTCCCGACTGACGACCCGCAGTTGGCCAAATGGAATGCGCGCGTCGCCAACTTCGACCGCGAACTGGGCAAGCTGCTGGCGCGCATCGCCCCGCTCGACGAGAAGGCCTCGATCACCGAGCGCGAGCGCGTGGTCTTCGCCAACGCCTTGGCCGATCTCAAGGGCTTCATGGACGAGAACGCCCCGGAATTCCGGCGCTGGAACGAGAAACTGGAGAACGCCCGCGGCCGCGTCGCCACCCTGCGTGGGCAGATCACCGCCGTGGTCGGTGCCGCCCCGGATCTGATCAGCAAGCCAAGGCACGACCAGATCGCCGACAAGCTGACCGCCTATCGCGAAGCGATGGGTGACGAGGATCCCTTCGCCAAGGACTGGTTGGCCGCCATCGCCTCGGCCGAGCGTACCGTCGATGGCTGCCGTTCGCGCCTCGGCGAGTTCGCCAAGCAGGCCGACGACGGCCTGCTGCCGGCTGGCGTCCTGCCGCCGTTCGAACGCGACCTCACCCAGCTTGCGGGGCTGGTGCACCTTGGCGACGCCGAGGTGCTGAAGTTCGACCTGCTGCTGCGTGACAGCCGGCGCACGCTCGACGAGTTGCGCTCCAGCCTGCGCGTCCTTGAACCGACCGATCCCCGTCCGGTGACCCAGGCGGCGCAGACCGAGCTGGCCGCCCGGCTTACCCGCCTGGCGGGCAAGGGCGGCCTCGAGCCCGAACGCATCGACGTTTATCGCCAGCGTCTGGCCGCCGAGGCCCGGCGCATTGCCTCGCTGCGCGAGTCGCTGCTACCCTTCGACAAGGCCGAGCCGGTCGCCAACGCCATGCGCCAGGGCCTGGTCCAGCTGCTCAGCGACGTCGGCGGCGAGGACACGGACGTGCAGCGCTGGCAGGCCAAGCTCGTCCAGGTCGACGACCTGGCGCATCGCCTCGGCGCCATCGACCGCAAGGAGGCGGTGCCTGAGGATCTCGACCGCCTGTTCAGCACCTATGAAGGGCTGGTCGGCCCGAATGATCAGCAGCTTGCCGCCTGGCGCGGCAAGGTGCAGCGCATCAACGAGGCGCGCACCGCCCTCGCCGTGCTCGACCGTCGTGCGCCGTTCGACGCCCTGGCGGTCGATGCAGGTCTGAATTCCCTCGCCGAGCTGGTCGGCTCCGGCGATCGTGCATTGCTGCGCTGGTGCGCCAAGGCCGACGAGGTGCGGGCGCTCAAGGTGGAGTTCGTCAAGTTGCCGGCGCTGCTCGCCCAGTCGCCCGAGGAGCAGGCCGCTAGCCACACACGCTTCCGCCGCGTCATCGAACTGGTTGGGGCCGAGGATCGTGACGTGCTTGCCGCCGCTCGCCGCCAGCAGGAGCTCAATGGTCCACCGCGACCATCCTGGGCAGCCGACGGTGGCCGCGACGCCTTTGGCCTGTGGGTCGAGGCCGAGCTGCCGGGGGGACGGCTGCGTCTGCGCTACATACCGCCGGCCGAGGTGCGGGTCGGCAGTCCCGACAGCGAGCCGGGCCGCGACAGCGACGAGCTGCCGGTGACGCTGATCCTGCCGCGCGCCTTCTGGATCGCCGAGGTCGAGACGCCGCAATCGATCTACGCTGCGGTCATGGGCACGGATCCCAGCCGCTTCCCCGGCCGCGACCCGGCCCTGCAGCCGGTCGATCGCGTCGCCTGGGACCAGGCCACAGCGTGCTGCAACGCGCTATCCGAGCACATACCCGGCCTGACGGCACGCCTGCCGCTCGAAGCCGAGTGGGAGCTGGCCGCGCGCGCCGGTTCCGACCAGCCGTGGAATCTGCCGCCAGGCGCCGCCGCCGATGCCGAGGGCGTGGCCAAGATCGCCTGGACGGTCGAGAACGCCGGCCGCCGGCCGCAGCCATCGCGCGCCCGTCTGCCCAACGCGCTTGGTCTCTACGACCTGCACGGCAATCTCGCCGAGTGGGTCGCCGACACCTATGGCCCGTGGCCGACCGCGACCGTCGCGGTCACCGCCCCCGCCGCCGGCGGCACGCAGCGTGTCCTGCGCGGCGGCAGCTGGGGTGATGACTGGCAGAAGAGCCGCGCCGCCAACCGCATTCCGGTGCGCGCCGACCTGCGCACCGCCTATGCCGGCTTCCGCTTGGCGGCCGACGTCGACTGGGGCGGCGGCCCGCCTGACGGCGCCCCGGTCATCGCCGAGGCGCGCCAGGAGGCTGGCATCCGGCCACGGGAATTCACCTTCGGAGGATGGCGCGTGAAGCTGGAACGAGAGCAATGAGCTGGAAACATGGTCTGCGGCTGGCCGGACTGCTGTTCCTTCTGGTCGGCTGGCTCGGCGCCGCCACCAGCAATTGGCAGGGTGATGATGGTACCAATCCAACGCACTGGGATCTAGCCGCCAACTGGCAGGGCGGCATACCGGCCGTGGGCGACAACGTGTTGTTCAGCGACAACACCGGCACTGGCACCGACATCTCGCTGAACGGCTCGCCCCAGACGGTCGCCAACATCCTCTTCAACATCCAGCGCAACGTCACCATCCTCACCGGCAATGCACTGACCATCACTGGCGGGGGACTGGCGGTCACCGGCGGCACGCATGTCATCGCCTGCGACCTGGTGCTGGGGGCGGATACGATCGTCAGTATCGATGCCGGAGCCACCCTGACCATCACGGGTGGTATCAGCGGTGGGTTCAACCTGACCAAGACCGGTGCCGGCACGCTGATCCTCGCCGGCATCAACGCCTACAGCGGCGGGACGCAGGTCGATGATGGAACCCTCTCCCTTACCGCATCTGGTGCGCTGAATGGGACGAGCGGCGTGGTCGTGAACAATACCGGCATCCTGTCCTTGGGTGGCAACATCGTGCTGCGGTCAGTGGCCATGGGCATCAACAGCCCGTCGGGATCGAACCTGCAGAATGCGTCTGGGTTTAACATCTGGCCTGGGCCGATCACCGTGACGACCAATCCCTTGACCGTACTGTCCAACGCTGGGACCCTCGTGCTCGGCGGAACGGTCGGCAACGGGGGGGGGCTGCTGTCGTGCACTGGAGCCGGGAACCTGATTGTCAGCGGTGCTATTTCCGGGGCGGGCGGCCTGACCAAGCTCGGTACCGGCGTCGTCACGCTGGCCGGCGCAAACACCTATGGCGGGGCCACGTTGGTCAGTGCCGGGACGCTGAGCGCCCAGCATGCCCAGGCCCTGGGCGACAGCGGCGCTCCCACCACCACAACCGTGGCGGCGGACGCCGCGCTGATCCTGGATGGCAGCCTCGCCATCGGCGCCAACGAGACCATCCAGCTCAATGGCGATGGCGGCGGTGGCGGCGCCCTGCAAGTGGCGTCCGGCTCGCCCAGCCTGGCTGGACCGCTGGTCCTGCAGTCGGCCTCGACCCTGACCATCATCAGCAATGCTTCGACCCTGACCGTTAACGGCCTGCTCTCCGGTGCCTTCCAGTTCGACTTCCAGGGCGGCGGGACGCTGGCGCTGAACGTCGCCAACAGCGCCAACGGCGGTATGTCGGTGACCAACGGCACGGTGCGCCTTGGCGCCGCCACCGCCCTGCCCGGCGGAGCGATCAACCTGGGCGGTACGCTGAATCTGAATGGGTTTTCGCCGACCATCGCCGGCGCCTTCACTGGCGGCGGCGCGGTGACCTCGGCCGGGGCGGCCACCGTCACCTTCACTGGCGGTGGCAGCTGGAACGGCACCTTCGGCGGCAGCGCCGCCGTCACCGTCAGCGCCGGCACCTTCATCCTCGGTGGCGGCGCCACGTCCAACCACAGCGGCGATACCACGGTGTCCGGCACTGGCACCCTGACGGTCAACAGCTCGGCCACCGTGGGTAGCGCCACCTCGGTGAAGATCGGCGCTGGCGGTACGCTGGCGCTGGGCAACGTCAGCGTCTCGCGCCCGGTCGCCTTCACCGGTGCCGGCACCATCGCGCCCGCGTCCGGGGCCACGGCCACACTCAGTGGCACGCTGACCGGCGCGGCCGTGATCAACGGCCTGGGCACCCTCAGCCTGCCGAACGCCACGTCCTTCACCAGCCTCAGCCTGTCCAACGCGACCTTGCAGTTCGGCAACGTGGCGTCCCTCGGCAGCGGCCCGGTGACGGTGAACAGCGGCACGCTGGCCCCGGGCTCGGCACTGTCCCCGACCAACGCCGTGACCATCGCCGGTAACTGTACCCTTGGTGGTTCGGCCAACGCGACCTTCGCCACAGTGACGATTGATGGCACGCCGACCATCACCGTGGCAGGCGGATTGACCCACACTCTCGCCGACGTCAGGCAGGGCACCGGCTCGGCCATCATCATCGCCGGCGCCGGCACTCTGACGGCGGACCTCACACCCGGTGCAGGGACGGCCATCACCACCCTGACGGTGCAGGGCGGTGCGACCTGGAACACCAGCAGTGCCTCAGTGTCGCTGAACGCACTGTCAGGCACCGGCACGGTCCAGGTCGGTAGCGGCACCCTGACCCTCACCGGCACGCCGACCTTCGCCGGCGCGATCACCGGCTCCGGCGGTTTGACCGTCAACTCCGCTGGCCCGGTGACCCTGTCAGGGATTTCGACCTATACCGGGACGACGACGGTCACCTCCGGCACGCTGAGTCTGACCGGCGATACCGGCGCCATCGCCTCCTGCGGCTCGCTGGTCGTCGCCAGCGGCGCCACCTTCGCGATCAGCAATGCGGGTGGATCGGCCAACCCCAACCGGCTCGGCGACAGTCTGATCGTGACGATGAACGGCGGCACTTTCGCGATGACTGCCCCAACCAACATCGACCGTACCGAGACCATCGGTGAGCTGCGTTTCCCCTCGGGGGCTAGCAGCATTCAATTGATTGCAGCCGGCTCTGGCAGCTGCCAGCTGACCTGCGGAAGCAGCCCGGCGGGCTTCAGCAACGTCGGCGGTGGCACCTTCTCCCTGGCCAAGACCAACGGCACCAGCGGAATGGCCAACCTGTTCAGCACCAATGGCTTCGCCGATGGCGTGACGGTGTCGTTCGCAACTGGCGGCTACACCATTTATAAGACATCGGTCGGTTTGGACGCATTGGTCAGTGTCACCACGACGCTGGCGGCCGGCGACTGGAGCAATGCGGCGAATTGGGACAACGGCGTGCCGGATGCGACCAAGACGGCGGTGGTCACGTACGCGATGACCAGCGGCACTTCCCAGGTCTACGCCGCGAAGGTGCAGTTCGCCTCCGGTGGCGTGTCCCCGGGCCTGGCGGCGCAGGGCCTCGGGGGGAGCTACCAGCTCTTGACGCTGCCGTCGGGCGGCGAGATCGAAGTGCTGGCCAACGTCACGGCGACCATCTCCGGCTTCAGCCCATACGGCTCAGAAGGCGCGGTGGTGCTGACCACCCAGACCGGCGGCGTGCTCAATCTCAATGAGGCGACGGTGGCCGGACAGCCAGCGGCGACCAACATCTTCTACCGCAACCAACTGTCCCTGCGCGGCAGCGGTACCGGGACGATCAATCTCAACCACGCCAACGCCAGTATCATCGCGAATTGGCCGACGCTCTACACCGGCCCGGTTGCGGTCACCGGCGGAATCGTCAACCTGATCAACGCCAGTTCCATCCCCTCGATGAACCAGGCGAATGCGACGATGTCCGCCCAGCCCTGGTCGTTGGACGCCAATGCCCTGATCGACGTGAACGGCAACACCTGTCGGGTCGATGCGTTGTCCGGCGGCGGTGGGCGTTTCACCAATACCGGCGCGGCGGCGACGCTCAATGTCACCGGCGCGACCACGAATGGCGGTACGCTGACAGGCAGCATCATTGGCCCTCTGTCCCTGGTCGTGGGCAACTGGTTGACCGTGCAGGGGCCCGGTACCTGCACGTACAGTGGTACCACCACGGTCAGCAGTGGCACCCTCACGATCAACAAGCCGGTCGGTGTTGAAGGCATTGGCAACGGCTCGGTGGTGACCCTGAGTTCTGGTGCCGGCCTGACGGTCAATGGTGATGAGACCATCGGCGGGCTGTCCGTGTCGGGCTCCAACACCGTGACCGTCGCCGCCGGAGCGACCCTGACGGCGGCCGGCGCCTCCACCTTCGGCGGCACCATGTCGCTCGCCGGTGGTGGCACCCTCGCCCTGGCCCCGTCTGCCGACAGTTCTGGCACCGGTATCGTAACCGTCTCTGGTTCAAGCACACTGCGCATCACTCGGGCCCTGCACCTCGGCACCGCGGCGGGCCTGACCCTGAACGTCGGCACGCTCGCGGCCCAGGGTGGCCTCGGCGCCCTATCCCTAACCCAGACGATCAGCTTGGCAGGTAACGGAATGATCGAGGTTGGCAATGGCACCACCCTGACAGGAGCGGGCCTTCTCGGCCCCGGGACCCTGACCAAGTCCGGTGCCGGCACGCTGATCTCCGGCTCGACCACCTGCACGCAATCTGCGACGTCAGTGCTGGCCGGGGTGTTTCAGGTCTCCGACTATCGGCATCTGGGCAATGCAGGGTTGACCCTGGATGGCGGCACGCTCGGCGTCACCGCCAGTCTGGTGGCGACCACGGGTGCCGGCGGCACCGGCTCGGTCCGGACTCTCACGGTCGGCGCGGGTGGCGGCACCGTCGATGTCGCAGCAGGACAGACGCTGACCTGGCCCGGCCAAGCCAGTGGTTCGGGCGGCCTGACCAAGACCAGCACCGGCACGCTGGTGTTGTCGGCCAACAATGCCGGATTTACTGGGCAGCTCACGGTTTCGTCGGGCATAGTGCGGATCGACCACGCCGGCGCCCTCGGTGGCAGCGCCAGCGGGACGCTGGTCTCCGACGGCGCCAGCCTGCAGGTCAACGGCGCCTTCGCCCTGACTGAACCGATGGCGCTGGTCGGTGACGGCGGCGGGGTCGGTGCCCTGCAACTGGCTGCGGGTTCCAGCCTCGGAACCGGTGTAGTGCAGCTCAGCCCTGGCGCGACCACGCCGGCAACCATCGCGGTGGCGGCCGGTACCGCCACGGTCAGCAGCCGCATCCGCGGATCCGGAGGCCTGGACAAGATCGGCGCCGGCACCCTGGTACTCAGCGACCTGAGCAGCGATTTCACCGGCACGGCATCCATCAGCGCGGGCATGGTGCAGGTCGCGGACGAGGCCTCGTTCGGCGCTGCCGGTAACATTGTTGCCTTGAACGGTGGCACCCTTGCGGTCTCCGCAGCGGTCACGTTCAACGCTTCGCGGGCCCTGCGCGTCACCCTGGCCGGCGGAACAGTCAGCACCGGGGCCTCCACCCTCAGTCTACCCGGCCTCGATACCGCCGCCGGCCAGAATCTGCAGCTCACCGGAGCCGGGGGTGTGATCGTCAATACCGCCAATGGTGTCACCAGCACCATCGCCGGTTCGCTCTATGGGGCCGGCTCGCTGACCAAGTCTGGTCTGGGCACGCTGACTTTGCAGAGCGCGAACGACGGCATCGGCGCCAACCCCAGCTACACCGGAGTCATCGCGGTGAACACCGGACAGCTGCGCGTGAATGGCAGTGTCGCCGCGTCGAGCATGTGCACGGTATTGACGACCGGTCTGCTGTCAGGCAACGGTACGCTAGGCGCGCTGACGGTCGACGGCACGATCCGGCCCGGTGGAGTTCTGGCGGCCGGCGTGCTGACCTCGGCCAGCCTGACGATCAACGCGACCGCGGTGCTGGATTTCGACCTTGGCACTGCCAACGACCTGCTCTCAGTCAGTGGCGTGGCGTCGGTCGCCAACGGCGCCCAGGTACTGGTCGCCGGCCTGCCCAATGCCGCCGCCTTCGGCGTCGGCGACTACACCATCATAGCCGCTGGATCGGCCTGGACCTATACCCCTGGCGATTTATCGGTCACCTACACCGGCGGCATCACCGGCGGTACCGCGGCGAACTACCGCCTGGTCGACGGCGGCACTTCGTTGGTGCTACAGCGCAACCGCGCGCCGCAGGTCACCACGGGCGTGGACACGACACCCGGGACCACCTCGACCAGTACGACTCCGCCGTCCTACACCGTCGGCCCACCGGGATCGACGGCTCTGTTCGACGCCCTGGTCGGCAGCGGGCCAGCCAACAAGCTGGTGCAGGCGGTCGATCCCGAGGGGGTGGCGACATCCGCCCAGCTGGTCTTCAGCCTCCAGCTGGATCCCAGCCAGGGCCGCATCGACTGGTTTAATGGCGGCGCCTGGGTGCAGGTCAGCAGTGACTCCGCGGTCTCGTTGATCTCGACCTGGACCCAGGCCGACATCGATGCCGGGCACGTGCGCTACCTCAGTACTGGTGCGGTGGGCGGCAACGACGCCATCCTCTACTCGTGCAGCGACAACCTCGGGGCCGAGAGTCCGCTCTACCTCATGCGCTTCACCATCCAGGGCTCCGGTCCGCCGGTGTTGGGAGGTCTTCCGGCGACGGCGTTGTGGCAGGAGGAAGCGATCAAGCCAGGCCCGTGGTCGGCCTTGGCTCCAGCAGCGACGATCTCTGCCGGCGTCGATCCGCTCGACGGCGGCCAGCTGAAGGTCTCGCTGCTCAATGGCGAGAGCGGCGATGAGCTGGGCTTCAACGGTAACGGCGTGAGCGTCGCTGGCGACGGCACGGTCTTCCTCTCGGGAGTGTTGATCGGCAGCCTAGTGGCGACCACGACAAGCCTGACTGTGACACTGAACGCCAATGTCACCCAGGCGCGTACCACCGCGCTGCTCCAGTCGGCCAGCTTCCGGACCAGCAATCCCGCCCCGCAAGCCAGCGGCCGGTCGATCGAATTGCGCGCCTCTGATGGGTCGATCGCAGGCGGGACGACCATCGTCGCGTTCCCGCTCGTGGTCGATCTGTATAACGACGCGCCGACGCTGGCCCTGACCATCGATGTCAACGGTAGCCCGTTGACCGCATCGGCAGTGGCGGCAATCCCCGGACTGGCCCGTACCGGTCAGGTGGTGCCGAGCGACGCCGAGGGTGAGAGCGGCGCCAACATCACCATGGTGCTGACCCAGAACGCCCTGCAGGGGGCCCTGGTGTTCAATGCCAATGGCGCGTTCAGCTACACGCCGTTCTTCCTGCCCGCCGGCCTGCAGAGCGACGTGCTCACCGATTCGTTCACGGTCACCGTCACGGATGCCGACTTCACCGTCAATCCATCAGCGACCCGCGTCGACGGCATCGGCGATCCGGTCCGTTACAACGCTGCCAGCCGCCAGGTGGTCGTGCCGATCCGCATAGCTGCCTCGGGTACCGGACTGGCCTTCCTGAATATGCCACGGTTGACCGTCGACAACGCGACCAGCGGATCCTTCAGCTATACCCCGCAGATGCAGCTGCCGAGTGGGGTGGGTACGGTCTCGTTCGAACTGGTCGACGTGCCCGCCGGGGTCACTCTTGGCGCCGGCTCCGGCCAGATCAACTTCAACCCCAGCAGCGGGGCGATCAATTGGCCCGCGGTTCCGGCGCCGGCCGGAGCCCTGCCGCAATACTGGCGATTCGGCATCCTGGCCACCGATCCGACGACCGGCTCCGCCGCCTTGTTACCCATCATGCTGCGCGTCGGCCCGGGAGGGACCAACGGATGAGAATCCCACTATTGACCATGCTGGTTCCGATCGTCGCGGTCATCGCCGGGTGCGGTCCATCGACCGGCGGCTCGACCACCGGTGAGCTCACCAATGCAGTCGGCCTGACCACGTCGGATTACGCCGTCCTCGACCTCGCGTCGGGTCGGGTGAGCTATCTCGCCGCCATTCCTGATCTCCAGGGCAATACAGCCTATCGCGACAACCTGCTGGTCTTCCGCCGGGTTGGCACGGGCTCCAGTCAGACCCTGATCGGGGTTTTCGAACTGACCCAGGCGCAGTGGCGGCGCATCGATCCGTTGGCTTCGACGCCGTGGACGGACGTGCCCACGGTAGTTGTGCCGGCGACGGCCTATGGCGACACCTATCCGGCCTTCAATCTCATGGCGGATGATCTGTCCACGGCGTTGGTCGCCTTTGCTCCTGCAGGTGGGGCGCGGTTGGGCATCCCGACATTGGCCCAATGGCAGACCGCCGTCGGCACCGGCAGCGGTTACACCTGGGGTGCGCAGGCCGACCGGGCGGATCTGGTCGCCCAGGCCGTGGTGCGCGAAACGGTGTTGACCGGCGCTCGCCTTGCCGCTGGTACGACCCAGATCGACGCTGGTGGGCCGGCACAGGTGGCGTCCCGTTCGGCCAACCGCTTTGGCATCTACGATCTGCACGGCAATGTCTGGGAGTGGGTAGCCGCCGGCACAGCGGTGCGCGGCGGGTCGTGGTACGATCCTGCGTCGCTGGCGCGCGTCGACGCCTCCGCCGGAGCCGCTCAGGGCTTGCGTTCTGATGTCGACCACGCCCTCATCGGGGCCCGCTTGGTACTTCTCCCGTGATCCGATCCCTACTCTGCTGCTGCGTCCTGCTTCCCGCCGTCACTGCTGCCGAACTGGTCGTGCGTGACCTCCGTCTTGGTGTGGTGACCCGACCGTCGGAGTTCGACTTCACGCTCAGTTCACCGCTGGCCGAGGTCTCGGGGAGCGACGCCTTCGGTGGCGGGCTTTCGGTCGAAGGCGGCGTGCGCTGGTCGTTTGCCCGGACCGGCGATACCTTCGGCCTGATCGCTGGCGCCGACCTCGCGCTTGATGGTCAGAGTTACGATGGTGGAGATGGCCTCACCACCGGCTGGGCCAAGGCAGCGGCCGGCCTGGGCTGGGCCGCCACCGACCGCCTGACGGTTCTTGGCGAAGGCTTGGTCGGCTATGGCCTGAGCCGCTTGCGCCTGCCCGCGACCGCGGCTGCTGCGGACTACAGCGCCGACGGCACCGCCTTCGCCTACGAGGGGCGAGTCACCGGCACCTGGCAGTTCACGCGCGGTTTCAACGCCGGTCTGATCGCCGGCTGGCTCATCGCCCAGCACGACCTCAGCGGCGACGACAGCGACCTGACCCTGAAGCAGAACGGCTGGTACGCCGGCCTGGTCATGTCCTGGCGCATCAATGATCTGCCGGAAGGCTTGGAATAGGGCTGCGATACGATTTGAAACAAAGAGAACGACCCCGGCGTGACTCGAACACGCGACCAACGGTTTAGAAAACCGCCGCTCTATCCAGCTGAGCTACGGGGTCGTACGCCCGGCATGCTATGCCGCCCGCTGGCGTGGGAAGCCGCCTAGGGTGCCAGGGCGCGGGCGCGGGCGATGAGGTCGCAGAGCTCGGCGCGCTGGCCCGACGGGTCGGTGGAGCGGCCGGATTCGGCGAGGCGTGCGATCAGGCTCCAGTTGCATTGCCCGAGCCACGGTGAGCGGCGCAGCAGCATGCCGAAGCCGGCGGCGGCGGCGGCGGCGGTGCGGAAGTCGGCGTCCATCTCGCCAACGGCGGCGGGCACATCGAACTCGCGCAGGCGGCTGGCGGTGGCCAGCGGATCCTTCCAGCGCAGGCGCAGGCGCAGCAGGGTGGACGGATCGCTGGTCGCGGCTGGGCCGGTGAGGAACGGGTTCTCGTTGCTGCCTCGGCTGGTCTCGGGCCCGGCGGCGCCGGCGGGGACGATTTCGTAGAGCGCAGTGGCGGTGTGACCGGCGCCGATGTCGCCGACGTCGATGCGGTCGTCGTTGAAGTCCTCCCGCTTGAGCTGGCGGTTCTCGTAGCCGAGCAGACGCCAGGCCGACACCGCCGCTGGGTTGAAGAAGACCTGCACCTTGGCGTCCTTGGCGACGGTGACCAGCTGGCCCATGGCCTCGCGGTCGAACAGGCGGCGGGCCTCGTCGATGCGATCGATGTAGCCGTAGACGCCGTCGCCGTGGTCGGCGAGCACCTCCAGGGTGTCGTCCTTGTAGTTGACCATGCCGAAGCCGTAGACATTGAGGTGGACGCCGCCGGCGCGCTGGCGCTCGACCAGGGCCTGCAACTGGTCACGGCTGTTGACGCCGACGTTGAAGTCGCCGTCGGTGCACAGCATCACCCGGCTGACCACGCACGGCGCCGCCGTCCGGGCCGCTTCAGCGTAGGCCGCGTTGATGCCGCCGGCGCCGTTGGTCGAGCCGCCGGAGCGCATTGAGCGGATGGCGGCGCGGATCACGTTCTGCTCGCCACCGGAGGTCGCCGGCAGCAGGGTCCCGGCGCGACCGGCGTAGGTGACGATGGCTAGGTGGTCGCGCTCGTCGAGTTGCTCGGCGAGCAGCAGCAGCGCCGCTGCACCAGCGGTAGCTTGTTGGCGTCCGACATCGAGCCCGAGGTATCGACGAGGAAGACGAGGTTCAGCGGTGGCCGCGTCGTGCGGTCGAGGCCGCGGGCGCGCAGCGCGACGCGGACCAGCCGGTGATCCGGGGCCCACGGGCAGGTGGCGACGGCGGTGGCGGCGTGGAAGGGGGTCTCGTCGCCGGGCGCGGGGGCCGGATAGATGTAGGCGATGGTGTTGACCAGTTCCTCGATGCGCACCGCGCCAGCCGGCGGCAGTTGATGCAGGTCGCGCAGGAAGCGCCGGCAGTTGGCGTAGCTCGCCGAATCGACGTCGAGGCCGAAGGTCGAGGCATCGCCGCCCGGCGAGCCGGTGCGCACGAAGGGGTTGTCGCAGACCTTGGCGTAGCGCTCACCGGTCTGTGGATCGACTCCCACCTCGCCCTGCCACGGCTGCGGGTTGCCCAGCTTCTCGCCGTCGGCGCCAGGGCCGAGGTCGCGGTCGTTGGGGTCGGCGGTGGTGACGTCGATCTTTTTGAGGCCCTCGGTGGACCCGCCGCTGATTGCCGTACAGGCGTCAATGTTCTGGCGTCCCGACAAGTCGCGGCTTGCGTCGCTGTTGGTGCGACAGCGCTCGGCACCGCGACTCATGCATGCACCGAGCACGAGCAACGCGAGGGCGATAGCGAAGGCGGCATATTTCACGGGAAGTTCTCCAGCGGTGTGAGCAGAGGGCGGATACGGCGGGCGTGGGCGGCGACGTGCGCTTCCATCAGGCCGTCGCGGCGGCGCAGGAAGCGGTCGGCGAGCGGTCCGGTGATGGCGCCCCACAGCACCGCCGCGCCGTCGTCGTCGCAGCCGGTCAGGCGCTGCAGTACGGCGCGCACCGACGCCGGATTGCCGCGATCGACACCCCAAGGCGTGAAGTCGTGCGGCGGGAAGATGAGCAGGGCGAGGGCGCGCGGGCGCTGGTCGTACATGCGGTAGAGGATCGCGACGGCAGCGTCGAGAGCGGCGGCGGGCGACGGCGCGGCGGCCGCCAGTTCGGCGAAGGCCTGCTCGATCGGTGCCAGGGCGATGGCGTAGAGGTCGCGGCCGAGATCCTCCTTGGTCGCGAAGTGCTTGAACATCGACGCGGCGCCGACCTTGGCGGTGGCGGCGATGTCGCGGGTCGTGACGGCCTCGTAGCCGCGGCGCGCGAACAGGTCGAACGCGGCGGTGAGGATGCGGTCACGGACAAAGGCGCGGCGTCCCATTATAAGAAAGCATATGCTTTCCTATTGGCAATGCAAGGGGGTGCCGAGTGACAGTGGACGCCGACGGGCAAACTCTGGTCATGTCCATGCTCGATTGGCATCGTCAGGCCCGCCTGTGCGAGAGCCTGGCTTCGACCAGCGATGCTGGACTGCCGCCGCATACGGCGCTGACCCTGGCAGGCGATGCGGCCGGCGGGACGGTCGGACGCCGGGCACGGGCGGCGGCGGCAGCGGTGGCCCTCGGCCGGCCGCTGGCCGAGGCCTTGCGCGAAGCCGGCGAGGATGGCCTGCTCTGCGCCGTGCTGGCGGCCGGCGAGCGCTCCGGTCGGATGCCGCCGTTGGCGCGGCAGCTTGCCGCCACCTTCTCCCTGCGCGCCCGCCTGCGCGATGAGGTGGTCGGTCGGCTGATCTATCCGGTGTTCCTCATCCATCTCGCGCTGCTGCTGCTGCCCTTGCCCTGGGTAGTCAGCGGCCAGGTGCCGGCGTGGTTCCTGGCCCTGGGACCAGCGGGTCTGTGGGTGGTGGTGATCGCCGGTGCGCTGTCGACACGTGCCGGCAGCCGATCGGGTCTGTTCGCGCGCCTCGCCCTGCGCCAGCCGTTCCGCCTGCTGTGCCGACCGGCCCTGGTCGCCGATGCCGCGGCGGTCCTGGGGGCGGCGCTGTCGGCCGGCCTGCTGGTGCCGGAAGCGCTGGAACTTGCCGCCGGGGCCTGCTCCAACCGCGAGTTGGCCGTTCGGCTGCGGCAGGCCGCCGTCGAGGTGCGCGCCACGCGCCTGCCCGATCTCACTGCTGCCCTCGCCGCCAGCGGGCTGGAGGGCGACGAGTTGGAGCTGATCCGCACCGGCGAGCGGTCCGGCAAGCTGGAGGAGGGGCTGGCCCAGGCCCGTTCGGTCGCCGCCGAGCGCTTCGCTCTGCGCCTGCGTTGGACCGCCCGGGCGATGACCGGCGCGGTTTACGGTTTAGCCATGCTGATCGCCGCCGTGACCATCCTGATGATGGCGGCGCAGATCTACGGACCGGTGCTGCGCGAGTTGGACCAGCAGTAGATTCGCGAGACGGGGTTCGCTGTACGCCCTGCGACGACGTGCCGGTAGGCGCTGGATCATGCCTGGCGGGTCGGCTAGAATCCACGACGTGGACGCGTCCTCGATCATCCTCACGGCTGGCATCGCTGGCTGCGCCGGGGCATTGGGTGCCGCTCTGGCCGGTCTGGCCCTGCGGCGGCGCCAGCAGGCCTGCACCGGACCGGCCACCGCCTTGGCTGCTGCGGCCCAGACCCTGGGTGCAGCCAGCGATCCGCTGGCGGTCATGCCCATGGTCCTCGAAGGTCTTGGTGCGGGGTTGGACTGCGTGCGTCTCGAACTGCATGCCGTGCACAGCGCCGCCGCGGGCACTCCGCTGTCGAGTCTGCGTTTAGCCTGGTCTGTGCCGGGTCTGCCCGACCGGCTCGCCGACCCCGGTCAACGCGACCGTCCCTGGCACCCGGGCCGCTCGCGCTGGCTGGCCGAGCTGGCGGCCAACCGCTGCTGCACCGCCGTCGCTGGCGAGGCGGTGGGCGACGAGCTGACCGAGCTGGCCGGGCATGGCGCCATCGCTGCCGGACCGGTCATGGTGGCCGGCCGCCTGTGGGGTTGTCTGATCGCCTTCGACCGCTCGGCCCGCCGTCGTGCTCCGGAGCAAGCCGCCGCCCTGCATCTCGCTGCCGTCTTCGTCGCCACTGCCATCACGCGTGCCGAGACCGTCGGACAGCTCAGTGCCGCCCGCGCCGCGGCCGAGGCGGGCGACCGCGCTAAGCGCGAGTTCCTCGCCAACATCAGCCACGAGGTGCGCACGCCGCTCAACGGCGTGCTCGGCATGTCGGGCCTGCTCCTCGACACCAAGCTGGATCTGCGTCAGCGCGAGTACGCGCAGGTGGTGCGCTCGTCGGCCGAGAACCTCCTCGCCCTGCTCAATGACCTCATCGACCTGGCGCGGTCCGAGGGCGAGCAGCGGCTAGAACGCGTCCGCTTCGATCCACTGCGGCTCGCCGAGGACGTTGTGGCCATGCTTGCTGAACGGGCGCATGGCAAGGGCCTGGAGATCGCGGTGCATCCGGTCGATGGCCTGCCGCGGCGGACGTTCGGCGACGCCACCCGATTGCGCCAGGTGCTGGTCAATCTGGTTGGCAATGCCATCAAGTTCACCGTGCGCGGCAATGTCGTGGTGCGCGTCGACTGGAATGAGGACGGCGACGGCACCCTGGTCTACGACGTCTGCGACAGCGGCATCGGCATCGACGCCGTTGCCCAGTCGCGGCTGTTCGTGACCTTCTCGCAGGGTGATGGGTCGACCACCAGGCGCTTCGGCGGCACTGGGCTCGGTCTGGCCATCTGCAAGCGCCAGGTCGAGATCATGCATGGCGCCGTGGCCTGCCGCAGCGAGCCGGGTGCGGGTACGACCTTCACCGTGCGCGTGCCCAGTCCTGACGGCTCGTCGAGCCTGGGTTCCCGGGCCACCCTGGTGCCCGCGTCCCTGATGGGCGCCCGCGTTTTGGTGGTCGAGGCGGACCCGGTGGTGGGCGCCGCCACGGTCGCCGTCTGCCGGCGGATCGGCCTGGTCGCCGAACTGGTCCCCGGCTGTGCCGAGGCCGCTGCCCGCCTGGCGGCCGTCGGCGGCGAGGCGCCGCGCCTGGTCCTGGTCTCGGCCAACCTGCCCGGGGCTGGTGACCTGCCGGCCCGACTTGCCGTGCCCTGCATCCTGGTGGCGCCCTTGGCCAAGCGCCCGCTGCAGGCCGAGACCGCCCGCCTGGGCTTTGCCGCCTGCCTGGTCAAGCCGCCGCGTACCCCCCGTCTGGCCGAAGTCGTCAGCCGGACGTTGGCGCGCGATGACGAGGACACGGCTGGTGATGACACCGGCACCCACCGGCGCCAACACCTGCGCGTGCTGGTGGTCGAAGATGACGCGGTCAACCAGCGCCTGGCCAAGGCCGTGTTGGAACGCGAGGGCATCCGGGTCGAACTCGCCAACGACGGGCTGGAGGCTCTGGAGGCGCTCGCCCGGTCGCGCTACGACGCCGTGCTGATGGACCTGCTCATGCCGGTGATGGATGGCTTCGCCTGCGCCCGCGAGATCCGCCGCCAGGAACGCGAGCGCGGCCTGGCCCCCATGCCCATCCTCGCCGTCTCCGCCCTTGAAGACCCAGCGGTGCGCGAGCGCTGTCGCCAGGCCGGGATCGATGCCCAGTTGCGTAAGCCCTTCGAGCCCAAGCACCTCCGTCGGACACTGCGGAAGCTGATGCAGACCAGGCAGGCGTCGTAGCTGCCCCACCGGCAGCCGCTGACGGGTATCCGCGCCTGGCATAGGGTCTGGACTGACGCTCCGCACAACAGATACGTCACCGCACGATTTTTGAGCGGCCGGCTGGCGATATGCATCATTGCGAAGCAAGGTTGAACGGCCAATGATGGAGGCGAATTCGCACAGAACCATTGATCCATTAATGTGTTACATGCTGCTACAGGGGTGCGAGTGCACATTGGCGTGCGGATTGCCAAGGTCAGGGAGCGATCACCGATCGTGCATCACCCCTTGAGAGGACTTAGAACATGCTGCGCACCCTGCTCACCCTCCTGGCAGCCCTCGCGCTGAGCGTCGGAGCCGGCGTTGCCGGACCCGGCCTGATGGCCGAAGACCTGGCCGCCGCGCCTGCCACCGAAGCCACCGCCACAGCGGCAGTTCCTGCCGAGGCCGCCGCCGCCTCGACCCTGAACAGCGGTGACACCGCCTGGATGCTGACCGCCACGGTGCTGGTCCTGCTCATGACCATCCCCGGCCTGTTCCTCTTCTATGGCGGACTGGTCCGCGCGAAGAACGGCCTGTCGATTCTGATGCAGTGCTTCGCCATCACCTGCATGGTGACGCTGCTGTGGACGCTCTACGGCTACAGCATGGCCTTCAGCGTCGCCGGGATGGAGAAGGGGGTACTTAACTTCAACTCCTTCGTCGGTGGGCTGGACCGCGCCTTCGGCGCGGGCATCAGCAAGGATGCAGGCAACCTGGTCTTTGGCGTGCCTGAATCGGTCTTCTTCGTCTTCCAGCTGACCTTCGCCATCATCACCCCGGCCCTGATCATCGGCGCCTTCGCCGAGCGTATGAAGTTCTCCGCCATGATGCTGTTCACCGCCGCCTGGGTGACCTTCGTTTACTTCCCGATGTGCCACATGGTGTGGAGCGGCGACGGCGCTCTGATGTGGGACTGGGGTGTACTCGACTTCGCCGGTGGAACCGTGGTGCACATCAACGCCGGAGTCGCTGGTCTGGTCTGCGCCCTCTTCCTGGGCAAGCGTAAGGGCTACCCCGAGCGCCC
>JBBREK010000027.1:0-26023 GCA_038203025.1 Planctomycetota bacterium | reverse complement strand
AGCGAATACCCGTAGTCGAAGCCGAGCACCGCCGCCTCGGACAGCGGCGAGTCGTAGCAGCACAGCTTGGCCTGGTTGCTGGTGACGTGCAGCAGCGGGCAGTAGCGTTCGCGGGTGTTGACGTCGTACCAGTAGAGGTGGCGCTGGCTGAAGGTGCCGCGGCGCACGTCCTGGCCGGAGAGGCGCGCCGGGTTGCCCTCGGTCAGCAGGGTGCCCAGGGCGAGGACCTCGCCGAGCGCCCAGTCGATGCGCCCGCGCGAGCTGATCACCTTGGAGCGCTCCTCGGTCAGCCGCTTGATCTTCGGGTGGATGGCGAAGGTCTCCGGCCAGGTCGAGAGGGCGGTGCCGATCTGGTCGAGCACCGCGGTGGTCACGCCGGTCTCCACCGGCTCGTGATTGTACTCGTTGGTCTTGCCGGCCCACGCGCCGGTCTTCTGGCCGCGGCGCAGGCGGGCCGGCTTCGCCTTGATGGTGTTCAGGGCGTCGGTGAGCTGGTTTTGCATGATCGTGGCGATCGCATCCACCTCCTCTTGGGTAATCTCATTGCGCGCCAGCAGGCTCTTGGCGTAGGCGCTGCGCACGCGCTCCTGTTCGGCGATGCGCGCGTACATGGTCGGCTGGGTGAAGTTGGGCTCGTCGCTCTCGTTGTGGCCCCAACGGCGGTAGCACACCAGGTCGATGAAGACGTCGCGCTTGAAGGTCTGGCGATATTCCAGCGCCAGCCGGCAGATGTGCACAACCGCCTCGGGGTCGTCGCCGTTGACGTGGAAGATCGGCGCCTCGACCATCTTGGCCAGGTCGGTGCAGTACGGCGTGCTGCGCGAATCCTGCGGCAGGGTGGTGAAGCCGATCTGGTTGTTGATGACGATGTGGATGGTGCCGCCGACGGTGTAGCCCTCGAGCTGGCACAGCTGCAGCGTCTCCATCACCAGGCCCTGGCCGGCGAAGGCGGCGTCGCCGTGGATGAGGATCGGCACCGCCGCCTCGCGCGTCTTCGAGTCGCCAAGCTGACGCTGCTTGCCGCGCACGCGTCCGAGGACCACCGGGTTGACCGCCTCAAGGTGGTTGGGATTGGCCGCCAGCAGCAGCCATACGCGCTGGCCGCGCGCGGTGAGGTGTTCGGTGGAAAAGCCCATGTGGTATTTGACGTCGCCGTCGCCCTGCAACTCGGTGAGGTCGTAGCCGCTATCGAACTCGGTGAACACTTCCTCGTAGGTCTTGTTGAGGGTGTTGCACAGCACGTTCAGTCGCCCGCGGTGCGCCATCGCCAGCATGATGTTCTGGATCTTCAGCGCCGGGGCCGCCTCGATGATCGCGTCGAGGGCCGGGATCAGACTGTCGCCGCCTTCCAGCGAGAAACGCTTCTGACCAAGGAACTTGGTGTGGATGAAGGTCTCCAGGGTCTCGGCTTGCGACAGCTTCAGCAGGATGCGCCGCTTGTCGTCGCGGGTCAGCTGCGGCTGGTTGCCACTGCGCTCGATCGCCTCGCGCACCCAGCGGCGGCGCTCGCGGTCCTGGATGTGTTGGTACTCGACGCCGATGTGGCCGCAGTAGGTCTGCTCCAGCCAGGAGATGATGTCTTTGAGCTTGAGCCGCACCGGCACGCCGGGGATGTTGTGTGCGAATTCGCGTTCCAGGGCCTCGGCCGGGATGCCGTAGGTCTCCAGGCCGAGCAGGGGGTTCGACGCCCGGTTGTTGAGGTCCAGCGGGTCCAGCTTGCAGATGGTGTGGCCGATGTCGCGGTAGGCGTAGATCAGGCCGTCGACCCGCTGCTGGTCGCCGCGTCCCGGCTTGGTCGACAGTTCAAGCAGGCTGGTGTCGTCGTACCCGCGATCATCGGTGCCGGGCGGCGACGGGGTCGGGGCGTTGCCTTCCCAGGTCTCTTCCTCGGCCGGCCGGGCGAAGCCCAGCTCGAAGCCCTGGAAGAAGAGCTGCCAGTCGTGGCCGACGCTGGCCGGATCATCCTTCCAGGCGCGGTACAGCTCATCGACCAGGGCGGCGTTGGCTTGGCTGGCGGGATCGGGCGTGGCAGTCATGGGATTCCGTTGTGCGAAGACTTGTGCGACTCGGCCGTGGCGTCGCCTATAGGATGTCGACGCGGCATTCCGGCGGCAATCGGCCACCTTCGCAACTATCTACGTCCGCACATAGGATTGTGCGACAAGCTGCTGCTGGCGGATGCCGCATGGCCCTGGACGTTGGCGGCCATGCCTGCCCAGTCGGATGCCGTCACCCCAACCCGGGAAGTGCCTTGGTGGATCCTGCCGGCCGGCGTCCTGCTGCTGGGTCTGCTGCTCAGCATCCCGTTCTGGCTGACCGATCTGGATGTGCAGGTCGCCCGTCTGGTGCAGGCGTGGAACCTTGATCATGGCGGCGCCCAGCAGGACGCCTGGTGGTGGCGACTGCCCTACCAGCTGCCGACAGTCCTGGTGGCCGCGATGATCCTTGGCGCGCTGACTGCCATCATCCGTGGGCTGCGTCGGCGGTCGTCGGATCTGGTGCGTCAGGGCGTCTACGTCCTCCTGGTCCTGACCTTGGGCTGTGGCGTGTTGGTCAATGTGATCCTCAAGGATCACTGGGGTCGACCGCGGCCGCGCGATACGGTGGCCTTTGGCGGCAGCGAGGCCTATGTGCCGCCATGGATCATAACCGACGGCAACGGCAAGAGCTTCCCCAGCGGGCACGTCGCTGTGCCGGCTGCGACCCTGGGCCTGTGGATGCTGTGGCGTCGGCGACGACCGCGCCTCGCGCGATGGTGTCTGGCGGGCAGCCTGATGCTGACGGCCTGGGTCGGGGCCGTGCGCATGCTGGCGTTGGGACACTGGCTGTCCGACGTGCTATGGGCGACGGTGCTGATGTTCGTGGTCGCGGCGCTGCTCCACCGGCTGCTGCTGCATGGCAGACCGGCCGAGGCGGCTTCGGGCGGTTAGCCGGACCGCCCATCCAGCCGCGACGGCGGCACCCCGTGGTGTCGGCGGAAGGCGGTGGAGAAGGCGAAGGCGTTGTCGTAGCCGACTGCGGTGGCCACGGCACCGACGCTGCGCCCTCCGCTGCGCAGCAGGGCGGCGGCGCGGCGCATGCGCAGGCGGGCGAGGTGGGCCATCGGGCTGGTGCCAAGTTGGCGCACGCACAGGCGGCGCAGTTGCTCGTCACCAAGGCCGGCGTGGCGCGCGAGATCCCCCAGGGTCCATGCCCGGCCGAGGTCGGCGTCGACCTCCTCCCACAGGCGCCACAGGCGCTGATCGGCACGCACCGGGGCGAGGTGACGGCGTACCAGCGCCACGACCACGTCGCCCCACAATCGGGTCATCGCCGGATCGGCGGCGCCAAGGGTCTCGCGGTGCAGGTTGAGGATGGCGTCATGCAGCGGCCGGCCATCGCCAGCGACGAGCACCGGGGCATCGGCGGTGACCAGGCGCAGCGCGTCCTCCGGCTCGACCAGGATGGCCCAGGCGAGCAGCCAGTCCTTGTCGGGCAGGCAGCGGTAGGCCTGGGTGGCGCCGGGCGGGGTCAGGTAGCCCTCGTTGGCGGCGAGTCGCCGCCAGGCGCCGTCGAGCCAGCAGGTCCCACCGGCAGTCAGTCCGATGAGCAGTTGGCTGCGCTCCCAGGCATGGCGGGCGAAGGCGAAGCCGGGTCGCGCCTGCGACACCCCGCACAGCTCGATGCGTGCCTCGGCCAGGGCCGGGACGGAGACCCCAGGGACCAGCCATTCGCGGGTGTCGGGACCGATCTGGTGGGTTTCACGAAGGTCCGTGGGGATGGCGCCCATGGCCGCCAATGATCGGGCGTGGTAGGATCGGCGCAACGGAGCCCGACCATGACCAGCCAGCGCCTGCCCGCCTACCCGCTCATCGCCTGCGATCCCGGATTCAGCGTCTGGACGCGCAGCGACCTGCTGACCGACGCCTGGCCGACGCACTGGACCGGTCATGTCCGCAGCAGCTGCCTCATGGCCCGGGTCGATGGCGTCGCCTACGCGGTGATGGGCCCGTGCTGCGAGCGCAAGGCCGAGCAGCGCTCGCGCCAAGTGCTGCCGACGCGGACGATCTACGTCATGCAGGCCGGCGGCGTCGAGCTGACCGTCACCTTCCTGAATCCGCTGCTGCCCGAGGACCTCGAGGTGCTCAGCCGGCCGCTGGCCTACGTCATCGTCGGGGCGCGCAGCACGGATGGTGCGACGCATCCGGTCGAGCTGTACCTGGACATCGGCGGCGAATGGGCCACCGACACCGGCGAGCAGGAGGTGGTGTGGGCCCGGCCGCGGGTGCAGGGGGTGGAGTGCCTGAAGATCGGTACTGCCAGCCAACATGCTCTGGCGCGCAGCGGCGACAACATCCGCACCGACTGGGGGCATTGCTGGCTCGCCGTCGCCGCTGATGGCCGTCAGTCCTGTGCCGTGCAGCCGGATCCGGAGATGCGCGCCGGCTGGGTCGCCAGTGGACGGCTTTCTGAGGAGGATGACCAGGACATGCCGCGTCCGGCCTTCACCAATCATCCGAAGATGGGCGCTGCCATCGCGCTCGGCCAGGTCACGGCCGCCACCGTCGAGGGCACCTTCATTGTCGCCTACGAGGACATCTGGGCCCTAGAGTTCATGCAGCGCCGCATCCGTCCGTACTGGCAGCGTACCGGCCTGGGCTTTGCCGCTATGCTCAAGGACGCCATCGCCCGGCAGGGCGAGCTACGCGCGCGCTGCGAGGCCTTCGATGCCGATCTGCTGGCGCGCTGCGAGGTCGCTGGCGGTGCCGCCTACCGCGATCTCTGCGCCGCCTCCTACCGTCAGGCCGTCGCTGCGCATAAGCTCGGTGCCGACTTCGACGGCAGCCCGCTGTTCTTCTCCAAGGAGAACTTCTCCAACGGCTGCGTCGCCACCGTCGACGTGACCTATCCATCGGCCCCGTTGTTCCTCATGGTCAATCCCACCCTGCTCGAAGGCATGGTTACGCCGGTGCTGCAGTACGCCGCCAGTCCGCGTTGGCGCTTCGCCTTCGCGCCGCACGACCTCGGCACCTTTCCGCTCGCCAACGGCCAAGTCTATGGCGGCGGCGAGGCGAGCGAGCGCGACCAGATGCCGGTCGAAGAATGCGGCAACATGTTGCTGCTGATCGCCGCCATCTGCCAGGCACACGGGTCGGCCGTCTACGCCGGCGGGCACTGGCCGCTGGTTGCGCAGTGGGCCGGCTATCTCATCGAGAAGGGTCTTGATCCTGACAATCAGCTGTGCACCGACGACTTCGCCGGCCATCTGGCGCACAACACCAATCTGTCGATCAAGGCCATCCTCGGCATTGGCGCTGCCGCTCGGCTGGCCGGCCAGCTCGGCCATGCCGCCGAGGCCGCCGCCTGGCGCGCCGCGGCCGAGGGCATGGCGAAGCAATGGCAGATGATGGCCGATGACGACGGCTATTTCCGCCTGACCTTCGATGGCGCCGGCTCGTGGAGTCAGAAGTACAATCTGGTGTGGGACCGCATGCTCGGCCTCGACCTGTTTCCGGCCACGGTGGCGCGCCGCGAGATCGCCTCGTACCGCCAGCGGCTCAACCGCTACGGCCTACCGCTCGACAGCCGCAAGACCTACACCAAGAACGACTGGATCCTGTGGACCGCCTCGCTGGCCGAGAAGCGCGAGGACTTCGAGGCGCTGCTCGCCCCGGTGATGACCTGGCTGGCTGAGGCCCCGGACCGCAACCCGATGACCGACTGGTACGACACCGTCAGCGGCAAGCAGCAGGGTTTCCAGGCGCGCAGCGTGGTCGGCGGCATGTTCATCCAGGCCCTGGCGGCCAGTCCGGCGTTCAGCCGCAAGGCGGCTGCACGTTGAACGCGCTGCTGGCGCGCACCTCCAAGCGGCAGCGGCAGAGGATGCGGCGCGGCGCGCCGCCGCGTCCGCTGATGCGCTGGCCCAGGGCGTCGACAGCCTCGGCGCCCATCTGGTGCAGGCCAGTATCGACCGAGCTGAGCGGTGGTTCATGTTGCCGGGCGAGTTCCAGGTCGGTGTAGCCGACCACGGCGACCTCGCGCGGGATCGTCGAGCCCCGTTCACGCAGCGCCTTGGCCAGCCTGATGGCGAGGTGGTCGTCGAAGGCGACGACCGCGGTCGGTCGGTCGGCGCGCGCCAGCCAACCGTCCAGCACCATCTCCAGGGTGATCACCTCGCGGCCAGGATGGTGGCGCACGGTCAGTAGGTGCAGCTCGCCGCGCAGCCCGTCGCAGCTGTCGACCGCCTCGTGGAAGCCACGGGCGCGCTCGGCATGCTCGTGGCCCCAGCGCCATTCCTGCAGCGGTACGCCAGGGTGGAGATAGCCGAGATAGGCGACGCGACGGTGGCCGTTGGCATGCAGATGCTCGACCGCCAAGCGGATACCCTGGCGGTTGTCGGACTCGATGGTGTCGCAGTCGGCGTTGGCAACGACCTGGTTGAGGAGAACGCACGGCAGATGTTGCTGCTGTTCGGCAAGCTCGGCCGGGGCCAACGGCAGGGCGAGGATCAGGCCGGCGAGGCCGCTACGCGCCAGCCGCTCGGCCACCTGAGGCTCCCAGGTCTCGACCATCAGATTGCGATCCAACGCGCGGGCCCGGGCCTGGGCGCCGGCGAGTAGTTCGCCGATATGATGCATGGCCAGGACGGAGCTGTCGGCGACGACCATGGCCAGGGGCGCGGCGGGGGCCGGGGCCGGTCGGCCCAGGTGGTCGAGGATGCGCTGCCTGGTCGCTTCGGAGACCCGGCTGGTGGTTGGATCCTTGGCCACCAGCGAGACGGCCGAGATCGACAGGCCGAGCTTGCGGGCGACGTCGGTGAAGGTCGGACGACCGGGGGCTGAGCGCTTGGGCATAACCCGAGCATGGGCCAGGAGCGACTAAGTCAAAAATAAACTTAACGGCGTGTTGCCACAATACAGATGTCACGATTCAAGACAAATACCGTTCACTTGACATGATCAAAGATAGTTTAAACTTAACCGGAGGATTGAACATGCGCATCGCCCTGCTGGCCATCCTGAGTTCCGTTCTCGCCCTGTCCGCTGCCGAGCGGGTGGTCTACGAGACCGACTTCGCCAACCTGACCGAGATCGCCAAGAGCCCCTTGGTCGAGAAAGAATACGGGCCGCCGGCGCAATGGACCGGTCTGCTGACCATGGGCGAGGAGGGCGGCATCCGCCATCTGGCGTTGCAGGTGCAGAGCTCCTTCCGCCCCAACCTTGGCCCGGCCCTGCCGCTGCAGGCCGGCAAGGTCTACCGCTTCGAGTTGCTCGCCCGGGCCGTAGGCCAGATCGAGGGCGTTCATCTCGATGTGCGCAAGCGCACCAACCCGTACACCATGTACGGCGCCACCGATTGGCCGGTGAGCAAGGGGTGGGCGGTGCAGACCGTGCAGATCAAGCCGCAGCAGGACGATGCGCAGGCCGGCTTATATCTCGCCCTGCGCGGGGTCGGCACCTATCAGATCCGTTCCCTGCGCGTGGTCGAGACCGATGGCTGGAACGTACCTACTCCGCCGCCGGTGCGCGGCGAGATGCTCGCCGACGGCGCCTTCCGCCTCGGCGGGCTGGGCTGGCACTACACCAACCCGGGCTATGGCGGGTTCACCAGCGCCTACGCTGCCGCCGGCCACCCGTCGCCGTGGACAGCGCGCAGCGCTGGCCCTGGGGCCGACTTTACCCCGCTCCCCGGCATCTTTGCCTTCCTGTGCCCGATCGGGATGCAGTCCTTCTATATCGGCCGCACCTACGAGTTCACCCTCCGGGGCGAGGCCGCCGACGGCGATGTGTGGATGGCGGTGCTGCGGCCGGGGGCGAACTGGAAGCAGGTGTTCAAAGGCAGCTGCAACTTCAAGGACGGGGTCGCCACCTGCCGCTTCACCATGGACCTGCCCAAGGACGGGGCCTTGTCCGATCGGGTCGAACCGTTCGGGATCATCTGCGAGTACCAGGGGAAGAAGCCAGCCCGCATCGCCAGCCTGAGCCTGCGCGAATTCGTTGCCGGAGAGGCGGCCACCCCGGCTGGTCCCCCGCCAGCGGTGGTGGGCGTCGAGTTGCGCGGGGCGGTCAGCGACCCGCTCGGCCTGGTCGCGGTCCGCGGTCAGGCGATCAGCGCCCGGGTGCGGTCGGTTGGTCTGGAGGCCACGTCCTGCCGGATCGAGATCCGCTCGGCAGGTGCCCCGGCCACCATCACCGAGGTCGCGCTGGCAGCCCAGCCCGACGGCTCGCTGGCTGGCGATCTACCGCTCGCGCAGCTCGGCTGCGGCTATTACCAGCTCACTCCGCTGCCGCCGGCCCCGGCCCAGGGTCTGCCCCTGGTCTGTGCGGTGGTCCCCCCGCCGCAGGCCAACGCCGAGCCGGATTTCCTCGGCGCCCATTTCAAGTCCGACGACCCGCGCCATATCGCCACCGGCGCGCTGATCGGCCTGCGCACCGCCCGTTGCTTCGAGTTCGGCTGGGCATCGCTTGAACCCAAGGTCGGGGAATTCGCCTTCCCCGAAGCCAATCTCGCCGCCTACCTCTCCGCCAAGGTCGAGCCGATGGTCCTGCTCAACGGCTCGCCGCACTGGGCCTCCAGCGCCCCGGACAACATCTGGGGCAAGCCGCTCGAACCGTGGGCCGGCTGGCAATCCTACCCGCCGCGTCTCGACAGTTTGTGGCGCGCCTACGCCGAGCGGATGGCCACCCTGCTCAAGGGCAAGGTGCGCGTCTACCAGATCTGGAACGAGCCGAACGACTACTTCCTCAAGGTGAATCCGCAGCGCCACCAGTCGCTTGAGGAGGCCTACGTCAACCTGGTCAAGACCGCCAATGCCGCGATCAAGGCGGTTGACCCGCAGGCCATCGTCGTCGCCGGGGCCACTGCCGGGCTCGCCCAGGGTTTCCACCAGCGCTGCGTCGCCCTTGGCCTCCTCGACCACTGCGATGTCGTCTCTTACCATGCCTATGGCGAGTGCACCTCGGGCGGGCAAGGAGCGGCGGCGTTCCGACCGGCGGTGGACTTCCTCCACGGTCTGATGCAGGGCCACGGCCCGGCCAAGCCGGTGTGGGACTGCGAGTCGGGGTACAGCGTGTCCGAGGGGATGGACGGCCTGGGTGGGGCCCAGCTCATGCTCCAGGGCCTGGTGGCGCGCAAGGCTGCCGGCATCGCCCGGCATTACATCTACAACGCCTACACCAAGGAATTTCCCAGTTCGGTCAACTTCCACATGGTCTTCGGCTACGGCGAGCGTCCGCTGGCGACCGTGCCGGTGCTGGCACTGTTTGATCGGTTGCTCAATGGCGCCGCCTATGCCGCCGACCTGGGCGACGATGCCAAGGGCATCCACGCCTACGCCTTCAAGCGCGGCGACGGGCGGATGGTCGCGATCGGTTGGACCACCACTCCCGAGCCGCGGCAGACCGTGGCCGCCGGCGACCTGGCCAAGGCCGTCGCCTGCGACGCCTGGGGCAACCGCGTCGCCGGGGCGATGGACGGCGATCGCCTGGTCCTCGACCGCGAGCCGCGCTGGTTCCTGCCCGCCGAGTTGGCGACGGAGAACCTCGGCGGGCTTTAAGCCGCCGTTGCCGGCCGACCAGCCGTTCCAATAATGGAAGAAGGAGTCCCCCTGCCCCGCCGCGGATTCACCTTGATCGAACTGCTGGTGGTCGTGTCGATCATCGGCGTCCTCGCCGCCATGCTGCTGCCGGCCATATCGCTGGTTCGCGACATGGCGCGGTCAGTGGTCTGCATGTCCAACCTGCGTCAGATGGGCATGGGGTTCAGTGTCTATTCGGAGGACTGGTTTGGCGCCGTGGTGCCGGCTACCCTACCGAATCCAACGAACCCAAGCTCGAACTCCGGTAAGTCAAGCTGGCCGACGCTAATATCCCCATATCTCGAAAAGGAACAAGCCGACAATAACACCCAAAAGGGTGGTTTCAGCAATGTGATGTTCTGTCCATCCTATCCCACTGGGAAAAATGGTTCGAGCGGCTGGGACATTGGCTATGGCATGAACCATCAACTCGACCTCGACATCGGGGCCAATCGGACCAGCGTGATCAATCTTTGGACCGACGCCAATGCCTACATCTGGCAGCAATCCGCCGTGCGCCACCAGTCACGGCGGATTTTGGTAGGGGATTCACAACCGACGCTCACCTACTGGAACGGATCCCTGCGCCTTCAACCGAAGAGAATCGGTTCGGTGTATGTGTGGCCGAACTACGCTACCAATGCCCCCGGATCCGCTCCTGCCGACTGGGGCTACTGTCAGCCCACCCGGCACCGCAAGCGGGCGAACTACGTGATGGTAGACGGTCACGTGCAGTCGCTGAGCCCAGAGGAGAGCATTCTTGGGGTTGCCAATCCTGCCGTAGCTTCCTTCTAGCGTGCTACACGAACAGCCGGACGCCGACGAGGTAAGGACCGAGTTAAGGACCGTCCTTATCGGTCGTCTTCCAAACTGATGATGCACTGGCTGGAGGAGGCTGCGAACCGCGTGCCGATAACTGACTGGTACGACACCGTCTGCGGCAAGCAGGAGGGCTTCCGGACGCGCTTGGTTGTCGGGGGCATTTTCATCTAGGCGCTGGCCGCCAGGCCAGCGTTCAGTCGGAAGTTGGCGGCGGCACGCTGAGTTGCACGCCCTGCTCCTGCAGGGCCGCGCGCAGAGATGCACTGGCTACCCCGGCCGGTTCGTCCGGGCTCAGCGCGCAGGCGGTGCCAGCGGCCTGGCCGAGCTGCATCATCGTGCGAGTGAGGCGGCAGGACGAGGCGGCGATGGCGGTGAAGCCGGCGGCGCGGCAGGCGACCAGCAGGTTGCGCAGGCCCTTGGGTACCAGGCAGCGGAACGGTACGCCGTAGGGCTGGGCCAGCTCGCCATGCGCGGCGCCGCGGCCGTGCGTGTCGAGGCTGTGGTCGGCGATGGTGCAGAGGTCGTCGTCGCGCTGCGTCGCCAGACCACCGCGTACGTCCAGCTCGTCCAGGGTGCGTTCGGCGACGACGCGCCGCGATTCGCGGATGCCGGGCGCGACTGCGACCTGTCGCACACGCCAGGCGCGGAACTCCGGCCATTCCGCCTGCAGCCAACGCCAGTGGGCATCGACCCGGCGCTGGCATTCCGCCAGGCCGTCGGCGGGGCCCGCCGCCAGCCACGCCTCGCCGGTCATGGTCGGCAGCATGTTGAGTACCCGGTCGCCGTCCGGCAGCGGCACGCTGACCATCGCCGGGAAGCGATCAGCCCACCAGCAGGGCGGCGCCGGGACGGCGGCGACGGGCGCGGCCGGGGTGATGCGGTAGAGCAGACTGACGCCGTTGAGGCGGCGATCGGCGGTCGCTGGGGCAGACGGCTCGCCGGTCTCGGCTGCGGCTTCGCGACCCTGGCGGAGCGTACAGCCGGCCAGTTCGGCGACCGTGGCGTCGGCGGTGGCGTCGATCACCGCTGCAGGGCGGAGCTCGCTGCCGTCGTCGAGCGTGACCGAGACGAGGCGTCCTGCCGACACGGCGACCCGCTGCGGCTGCCGGCCGGTCAGCACGCTGACGCCGGCTTCGGCCAACATGTAGGCCATCGCCGTCGCGCAGGCCTCGGGCAGGAAGCTGACTGCATGCCAGTGCCGACGTGCGAAGGCGACATCATAGCCGGGCGCGCCCCAGCGTCGCAGGGTGTCGGCGTAGGTGCGGTCAGGCCGGATCACCGACTCGCCGCCGGGGAAGGCGCGCTGCTCTGGTTCGGGCGCCAGGCAGTGTCGGCCCTGGCCGGTGATGACTGCCGCGGCGCCCATCTGCCGGTAGAGGTCGAAGGGTACGCCGGTGCCGCCGACGCCGGGCTCCCAGCTGCAGACCAGGGCACGTACAGCGGTGCCGCCGAGCACTCCGGCACGTTCGACCAGGACCACCTGCCGGCCGAGGCGGGCGGCGGTCAGGGCGGCGGCGAATCCGCCGGCGCCAGCACCGATGACCAGGACGTCGGGCTGCATGTCAGAACGGGTTCAGGACCTGCGCCGTCCCCCACACCGTCATCGTCTCGATGAACACATGCCGCGGCACGTCGAGGGTTTTGACCAGCTCATGCGCGATGTCGGCGGCATCGGGCAGGCCGGCCTGCCAGCTGCCATCGAGGTTGGCGGCGGCGCAGAAGCCGGTGCGCGCCGCGCCGGGGATGAAGCTGGTCGCCTTGCCGCCCCACGGCTGCATCTCCAGGTGCAGGACCTTGGTGAAGGCGACCAGTCCGGCCTTGGCGGCGGTGTACGGCCCCCAGCCGGCCCAGGCGTGATGGGCGCACACCGAGGCGACGTTGATGATGTGGCCATGGCCTTGCGGCTGCATCAGGGCGACCGTCTCGCGGCAGCCGCGCAGCACCGAGCCGAGGTTGATCGCCAGCGCCGTATCGATGCCGGCGTCGTCCTGCTCGGCCATTGGTGCGATGTGCACCCCGGCGCCGTGGTTGTTGACCAGGACGTCGAGGCCGGCGAAGCGCTCGCGCACGACACCCAGGGCGGTGCGCCAGTCGGCGGTGCTGACCGCGTCGGCGCGGATGGCCAGCACCTCGCTGCCGAGACTGTGCGCCGCCGCGTCGAGGCGGTCCGCATCGCGGCCGGTGATCGCCACCCGCGCGCCCCGCGTCAGCAGGCGGCGGGCGGTCTCCAGGCCGAAGCCCGAGCTGCCGCCAGTGATGAGGATGCGCGTGCCGTGCAGATGGTCGGTCATGTTCGTCTCCGACCGCATCATGGGGACGTCCAACGCCTTCGGCCATGGCGCCGGCTGCCCCGATCTGTATCTATTCCTGCACATGCGCCTGGTCCATCGCGCCTCTCTGCCGGCGACCGCCGGGACGATGCTGGCCGGCGCTGTCGACTGGCTGGCAGCGCTCGAGGACATCGAGTTGCCCGACACGTACGTGCCGCCCGCGCCGGCCGACGCCCTGCGGATTCTGCTGACACTGCGCGGATCAGCCCACTTCGACACCAGTGATGGTCCGCTTGTGCTGGAGGCCGGGTCGCTCGCCCTGCTGGCGCCGGGCTGGGCCTACCGCCGACGGACCAATGCCGTGCGCTGGCACCTGCGCGGCCTGTTGCTGCGCGGGCCGTGGGCCGACCGTTGTGCCCGTTCCTGCAGTCTGGGATCCCTGGTGGTGCCGCGTCCGCCGCCGGCCTGGCGGGCGTGGATCGGTGAGGCGGTCGAGCGCGCCCTGGCCCAGGATCGCGGTTGGGACGCAGCCGTCGCGGCTCGCCTCGCCAGTTTCGCCGAGGCCCTGGCCCGGGTCGGCGATCACGGTCTGGTGGCGCAACTGGCGGCGGCGGTAGATGCCGATCCCGGTCGCCGCTGGCGCGTGCCTGAGTTGGCGGCGGTGTGCGGACTCGGCGTCTCCGGCTTCGCGCATCGTTTCCGCCGCGAGGCCGGCCTCGCGCCGGCGCGCTGGCTGCTAGAGCGGCGCATCGCCGCGGCCAAGCGTCTGCTTGCCCTGGCAGCGCCGGTGGCGGTGGCACGACAGCTCGATTTCGCCACCCCGTTCCACTTCTCGCGCGCCTTCCGACGCATCGCCGGCGAGACCCCGTCGGCCTACCGCGCCAGACTGCTGATGCTGGGCTGATCGTCCCAGCGCGCCAAATAGGGTTTCACGTCCAGTTTGCGCCGGGTGTTGTCGGAGCTCATCCAACGGATGCTGCCGAACACCGGGCGCTGCGGTGCCCACGGCCGATCGAAGCGGCCGAAGCACCAGGCGATGCCCGACCACGAGTTGGGATTGCAGCCGTCGACCGCCCAGCGGTTGTTGAGCTGGTCGAGGGCGTCCCACGCCGCCTCCGGCGTTTCGCTCCACTCGATTACCTTCTTCCCCCACAGCATGCGCAGGTAGTTGTGGATGATGCCCTCGCCGCGCAGTTGGCGCTGGGCTGCGTTCCACAGCGCATCGTGGGTGCTGGCGGATTCGAGCTGTCCGAGGTCGTAGCGGTGGACGCGGCGATCGGCGCGGTGCGCATCAAGGGTGCGCAGAGCCCACTCCGGCAGGCTGGTAAACGCCGTGTGGTCGGGCCGGTGGAAGGCGAAGTGGTGGCCAAGCTCGCGCCAGGTGACCAACTGGTCGAGCAGGGCCTCGGCCGGCGGCGGCAGGCCCCACCAGCCCTCCTTGGCGCCGTTGGCGCGTGCCGCCAGACGGTCGGGCGTCCAGGCGTGGCGTTCCCACACCGCCTGCACCACCTCGTGTGCGGACAGGTGCCCGAGATGCAGCCACGGCGACAGACCGCTGGAGGCACCGTCGAGCAGCCGATTGCGGCCCTCGCCGTAGCGGTCGAGTCGGTCGGCGAGAAAGCGCGCCAGCTGTGCGCGCGCTGCGACGAAGCCCCCGTGCATGGGCACGGCGCCGACGGCGTGGTCGATCGGCAGGCTGGCCATCCCGCCGTCGAGCAGCGCCTCGGGATCGCTGGCGGTCGGCAACGCATTTCCGGGTAGCCGTGGCAGGGTCACGCCGGCGAGCGGATCGGCCTGCGGGAAGCGGGCGAGATGCGGCGCCAACGTCTTCTGCAGCATGCGGCGGAAGTCGACGGCACGGTTATGCGCCGCGGTCGTGGCGCGCAGCGGCAGCAGGCCGTTGGCGTCGACCGTCTCGACCAGGCAGGGAGCCTCGGCGGCAAGGTCGGCGACCATGCGCGGATGCACATAGGTGGGGAACTCGTCAGCGACGATGCAGCAGGCGTTGGCTGCCAGGCGGCGCAGGATGGGTGCGCCGGCACCACTCTGCGTCTCGACGATGGGCAGATAGTGGGCACGGGTCCGGGCGAAGGCGGCGCGGTTCACCAGCATGCCGTGCAGGATCAGCCGGTGCATGCGGTCGCACGACCACTGGTGGCCGCTGCGCAGATACTCGCAGATCACCAGCGGCTTGCGCAGGGCCAGCGCGTGTTCGACCGCACGGTCGAGGGCATGGTTCCAGTGCGGTCGGCGATGCGCGATCATCCAGTAGAGGACGAAGTCGCCGTCCGCGCGCAGCGGGGCGCGGTTGGCGACGGCTATGCGCTCGGTTGGGACCATGTCGGGCAGCGTGGGCGCGCGGCAGGCCGGTGGAGGAGAAACCGGATGCTCCTGTACGGTTTCCGCCGGCCGCGCATGCTTACGCCATGCGCATCGCCCTCAGCGGAGCGACCGGCCTGGTCGGTTCGGCCCTCGTCCCGGCGCTAACCGCGAAGGGCCACGACGTGGTCCCGATCAGCCGCTCCCGCGTACCCGGTGCCGCCATCGCCTGGGACGGACGCGAGGCCTTCGCGGCCGACGGTTTACGCGCCTGTGATGCGATCATCCATCTCGCCGGCGCCGGCATCGCCGACGGTCGTTGGAGTGCGTCGCGCATGCGCGAGCTGCGCGACAGTCGCGTGATCGGCACCGCTGCCTTGGCGCGCCTGCTCGCCGCCGAGCCTGGCGCCGTGCGCACGCTGATCGTCGCGTCCGGGGTCGGCTACTACGGATCGCGCGGTGAGGCCGAGCTGGCTGAGGGCAGCGCCAACGGCTCCGGTTTCCTCGCCGAGCTCTGCCGCGACTGGGAGGCGGCCGCCGATCCCTGCCGCGACCGTGTGCGCGTGGTGCATCTGCGCTTCGGCGTCGTACTCGGTCGTGGTGGTGGCGCCCTCGCCCGTCTGCTACCGCCGGCACGATTCGGTTTGGCCGGTGCGCTTGGCAGCGGGCGGCAGTGGTGGCCGTGGATCGCGCTGGAGGACGTTGCCGGCCTGGTGACGCGCGTGCTGTCGGATGCGAGCTTGGTCGGACCGATCAACGCGGTGGCTCCGCAACCGGCCAGGCAGATCGAACTGGCCCGCGCCGTCGCCGCCGCGCTCGGCCGTCCCGCCTGGGGTCCGCCAGCCCCGGCGTGGGTGCTGCGCCTGGCCCTCGGTCGTATGGCCGACGAGGTTCTGCTGGCGTCGGCCCGCGCGCTGCCCGCCCGGCTGCTGCAGGCCGGTTTCACCTGGCGCCATGCCCGTGTGGAGGACGCCCTTGCGGCCTGCCTAGCCGCCTGACGTCGCCGATGAGCGATTCAACGAGGCGCGTGCGAGATCCTTGAGTAGCCAGACGAACGGCGCAGCATGCCGCGTCCATGTCCCCGCTGCACGGCTTGCGTCTGAACTGCCTGCTGGCTCCGTTGCTTGCCGCGACGGTTGGCGCGATGGCGGTGCTGCTCGGCGCGCTATGGCACCGTGACGACCTCGCCGCTGTCGCCGAGGCCGCTGATCGCACAGCGATCAATGGTCTGGCCCAGCTCAGCGAGCAGAATGGGGTGGTGCTCGCAGCCTGGCACGCCAGTCATCCCGCGTGGCTGGCGCTGGCCCGGGTGAGCATCCAGGGCGAGGTCGTCACCATTCAGGAGCAGACCGGCCCGGTCACCCTGCGCGGCGGCCCGCCGCTGGGGCTGCTGCTTGCCTATCAAGGCGTGCAGGCGTGGAACGAGCGTGGCCTGTGCGCGGTGGCGGCGCCCTGCCTGCCGCACCAGGGCGCGGCGAGCATCATCGTCGGCTGGCGCGAACCGGCTGCTGATCCACCGTGGTGGCCGTGGCTGGCCCTCGCTGGTGGCGCGCTGCTGTTGGGCGGCGGCTGCGGCGTCTATCTGGTGACCCGCGTCTACCTGCCGGTCGAATGGATGGAGCGCGCCGTAGCCGCTGCTGCCGCTGGCGAACTGGAACCACCGGGTGGGGCCGACAGTCCCGAGACCGCATCGTTGCGCTCGTCGATCGCCACCCTGATCAGCCAGCGCAAACACAGCGATCTCGCCGATGCGAAGTCCAGGCACTGACGCCTTTACCCTGGCCGAGTTGCTGGTCGTCACCGCCATCCTCGGCGCGTTGGCGGGGATCGTGCTGCCTGCCGGATCCGCCGTCGCCCGCTTCGCCCGCCGGACCGTCTGCGCCTCGAACCTGCGCCAGGTCGGCATGTGCGGCATGATCTACGCCCAGGATTGGAATGGTCACCTGCCGGCGGAAGGGAACGGCGGCGTGCACGACCGCGAGCGATCGCCGGCCTGGTTCGACCGCCTGCCCGGGTATCTCGATGACGATCGCATCAACGGTCGCGGGATCTTCCAATGCGCCGCCTATCGGCCGACCAGTCCGCTGATCTTCTGCCATGCCACGCCCAAGTCGTTCAAGATGAACAGCTATCTCGATGCGCTGGGCCGGCCGCGGCACTACCGGCTGGGCCGATGCCGTGGCGAAGCGGAAATCGTGCTGTTCGTCGACGCCGTCGCTGGTGAGACCGGCATGGGCCAGTGGGGCTACTGTCCAGCCAGCGCGGTCACGGATCAGCGCCATCGCGGCGCGGTCAACGTCCTCGCTCTTGATGGCCACACGGTGACGGCGGCGACGAAGCCGGCGAACGGCACTTGGGCCGAGACGCTGACCTGGCTGCCCGACGGCTGGGATGGCGGCCCGTAGGTTTGGACGTCACCCGCCGAGCAGTTGCCGGCCCGGGGCGCCATCCTGTACGAACACGTCGAGGGCCGCGGGCGGCTGCCAGCCAGCGCGCACGCGGGCGTGCGCTGCCTGCAAGAGGTCGAGGTCGCGCGCCAGATCGGTGGCAAGCAGATGGAAACCACCGTGCTGACGCAGGCCAAGCAACTCGCCGGGCCCGCGTTCGGCGAGGTCCGCCTCGGCGATGGCTAGGCCGTCGGCGGGACCATCCAGTGCCGCTAGCCGTACGGCATCGCCACGAGTGAGCAGCAGGCAGCGGCCCGGGGCAGTGCCGCGTCCGACCCGACCGCGCAGCTGATGCAGGCTGGCCAGGCCGAAGCGCTGTGCATCCAGCACCACCGCCAAGGTCGCCTCAGGCACGTCGACGCCGACCTCGACCACGGTGGTGGCGACCAGGCAGCGGGCGCGGCCGTCGGCGAAGGCCGCCAGCGCCGCCAGCTTGTCTGCCTCGCGCATCGTGCCGGTGAGCACGGCGACGGCGGCCTCGCCAAGGGCGGTGCGCGCCGCTGTTGCCGCGTCCTCAACGGCGAGCGGCGCCTCGTCGTCGTCCGCACCGTCGATGCGCGGACAGACCACGAATGAGCGGCCGGGCTCGGCGGCGAGCGTCCGGCCCAGTGCTGGCCAGCCGGCGAACGGCTCGACGGTCGTGGCGGCAGCGCTGCGCCCTGGGGGTCGGCCGACGATGCGCGTCACTGCCAGGTCGCCGTAGGCGGTCAGGGCGAGGGTGCGCGGAATCGGCGTGGCCGTGGTCAGCAGGAGATCAGCGCGGGCCTCGGCCGGGGACTTGGCCACCAAGGCGGCGCGCTGGGCGGTGCCGAAGCGGTGCTGCTCGTCGATCACCGCCAGCCCGAGGCGGGCGAAGACGACGTCTGGCTCCAGCAGCGCATGCGTGCCGATCAGCAGGTGTAGCGATCCGTCGGCGCAGGCGGTGAGCAGCGGCTCGCGCTGCTCACCGGGCGTGCCGCCGGTGAGCAGGCCGATGCGTACCCGGCTGCCGGCCAGGCAGCGTTCGGCAAAGCGCGCATGCTGCGCCGCCAGCACCGCGGTCGGCGCCAGCCACGCGACCTGTCCGCCATCGGCGATGACCGCCAGCGAGGCCGCCAGGGCGAGCGCCGTCTTGCCGCTGCCGACATCGCCAGCGAGCAGTCGGGCGTCGGCGACCGGCGCACGCAGGCCAGCGCGGATCTCATCCAGGGCGGCTGTCTGGCCGGCGGTCAGGGTGAAGGGCAGCCTGGCGAGCGCGCGGTCGTGGATGCTGTTGTCCCAACGCCACGGCGTCCGCGTCACGTCCGCGCCACGCCGTCGGCGCAGATGCCCGGCCAGGGCGAGGCATTCGCGGGCGGCGACCAGCCGCCGTGCCGCCTCCCAGGCGGCAGCGTCCGCCGGCCGGTGCAGATCAGCGAGGACCAGCCGCCAGGCCGCCGGCTCGACTTCACCGAGGGGATCGGTCAGGTCGTCACGGGCCAGGCAGGCGTCGAGCAACTGGCTCCAGGCGGTCTCGGCAAAACCCTCCGGCATGGTCCAGGCGAGCCGCGGGCCGGCGTCGTCGCCACGCGGAGTACGCACGCCCTGTGGGCAGTGGACGAACGACGGATGATTGAGCAGATCGGCGCGCTTGCCGTCGCTGCGCCCGTTGAAATCGAACCACTCGCCCGGCACGAAGCGGCGTTGCAGGAAGGCGGCGCGGAAGAAGCGGGCGGCGAAGAGGTGGCCGTCGGCACGCTCCAGCCGTACGGTCAGCAGCTTGCCGCGTCCAGGCAGGAAGCCGGTCTTGGCTTGCAGCACCCGGCCGCGCACCCGCGTCGCTTGCGCCCGCGGCAGCGAGCCATCGTCGCACCAGGCTGGCGGCGGTGGCAGTGGACGCGGTGCCCGCAGCAGCACGTCGTGCGGCGTGCGGAAACCGGCCGCCGCCAGGGCGGCGGCACGGGCCGGACCGATGCCGGGGAGTCCAAGCATGGCGGAAGGCTAGCGCCGGGCGTTGACGCGGTAGACGTGCGCCAGCACCTCGGCCAGGGCCTTGTACATGTGCGGCGGGATCTCGACGTCGAGGTCGAGGACGAGCAGCAGGCGCAGCAGATCCTTGTCCTCGTGCAGGGGGATGCCGTGCTCTGCCGCGATGGCGAGGATGCGTTCCGCGACCTCGCCCTGGCCCTTGGCGACGACGCGCGGGGCGGAGTCGTTGCCGGCGTCGTAGCGCATGGCCACGGCGGCCGGTCGCGGCGGTTTGCGTTCAGCCATCGCTGACCACCCGTACCGCGGCTTCGACGCCGAGATTGCGCAGGTCGGCGACCAGTGCTGGCAGCTCCTCGGCCAGGGCTTGACTGGTGGCGGCCCCGGCAATGAGCGTGATGGCGAGCGGTCCGCCAACGTCGGCGCCGCTGAGGCGCACACTGACCGGCCCGAGGTGCGACAGCTCGGCATCGACGCGCACGAAGGTCGCCTTCGAGCCGCCGCCGGTGGTGCGCGTCGCCACCGCCATCCGGGCGGGCGTGGTCGCCTGGGGATTGCCCAACGGCAGGGGCACGACCCGGTCGTAGTCGTTCAGCTCCTTGGGCTTGAACACCTGTTCGGCGAGGTGTTCGCGCACCGTGCGGGTGACGGTGTCGTCGAACGGACTGGGCACCGGGGCTTGGGCGGCTTGGACCTCGGCATGCGCTGGTGCTGGCAGTGGTGGAGATGCGGATGCCGGCGGCGCGAGTGGAGTGGCGAGCGGCGCAGCCATTGTCCGTGCGGGTGTGGTCGACGGCTCGGCCGGTGCGGGCAATACGGTCGGGCGGGCTGGGGCTTCGGCCTCAGCGGTGGCGAGACGGACGACCTGGCGGAGCAGGCTGACAGTTTGCAGCAGCTGCAGCTGCTGTGGTTCGGTCGGCAGTGCGGCGGCAGCGCGAGGGGCGTCGGGCGTGACAGCGGCGGGAAGGATCGTACCAGGTCTGGCGGGGACGGATTGCGGTTGAGCCTGCGACGAGCTGGAGCTCGTCGCTCCCAGGCTGCGTGCCCGTTCTGGAGTCGGGCTGGTCATACCGAGGGGCCGCGTGGGAACGCCGGGCCTGGGAGCGACGAGCTCCGGCTCATCGCTGGGCATCGGCGGTGCGCCAGGGTTGGCAGCCTGCTGTTGCGTGGCGGTTTTGGGAACCACGGGCGGCGGAATGCTGCCGGGCATCGGCGGTGCGCTTGGGTTGGCAACGTGCTGTTGCGTGGCGGTTTTGGGAACCACGACCTGCGGACCGTTGCCGGGCATCGGCGGCGCGTTTGGAGTGGTCGCTGGCTGCTGCGTGGCGGTTCTGGGAGCGACGACCTGCGGCCGATCACTGGGTGTCGGTGGTGTGGCGGGGAGAGGTGCTGGCAGTTGCGTGGCGGTTCTGGGAGCGACGGGTTCTGGTTTGCCGGTGGGCGCTTGCGACGAGCTGGAGCTCGTCGCTCCCAGGCTGGGTGTTGGCTGGGGTCGCGGCTGGGCTGGCTCGTCAACCGTGGCGGGCATCGCAGCTCGTGCTGCGGCTTGAGCCAGGGGCGGTCGGGCGGCGACGGATGGGAGATTGGCGCGTGATGGTTCGGTGGGAGGCGCAGCGGAGGCGAGGATGCGGACGGCCAGGGCTGGTGAGGCTGGGTCCGCGCGGGCTGAAGCCCGCGGTCCTGGGGACGGCTGAGCAGGTTCGGGCACCGGCGCTGCCGGACGCACGCCGGCCAGCGCGAAGGCGGCGCGGATCGCTGGCGGTCCAGTGGTGGGGTCCGGTAGCGAAATCGGCAGGGCGGCACGGGCGGGCGCGTCGCTGCGCTGGCCGGGGGCACCGGATTTCGCGCCGGCCATCGTCGAGACGACATCGGGCAGGCGGTTCTCGGCTGCACGCAGGGCGACGCCGACCAGGGCCGGCGTCCACGGCAGACCGCTGCGTGCCAGCAGGGCGTGGGCTTGTGCGGTCTGTGCCGGGGCCCCGGGCAAGGTGGCGGCGCGCAGCGCTGTCTGCAGCCGCTGCGGATCGAGCGGCGCACCGGCCTCCTCGAAGGCGGCGAGTACGGCGGCGGCAGCGGGCGTTGCCGGCAGGCGCAGGGCGGCGAGACGCTGCGGCGCGGCGCTCAGCTCACTACGCACCGGCTGGGCCAGGCGCAGGATGACGCCTTCGGGCGAGGCCTGGGCGACGGTCAGGCGTACCTGGGTTCCAGGCTTGAGTTCAGCTTCGCTGTCAGCGACGAATTCGCTGTTGCCGAGGGCGAGGAGGAAGCGGCCGGCCGCCACCGCGCGCAGGACGCGGACATCGACCACCGCCCCTGGGGTGAGCACCGGCGTTGCGGGCTGGCCGGATGGCGCCGGCGGCGGCGCGCCGGTCGGCGGCGCCGGCCCGCTGCTGCCGCTGCCGACCTCCATGGTCAGAGCACCAGTGCCGAACCAAAGCGCGCCTTGAGCACGCCCATGACCCGGCTGTGGATCTGGCAGATGCGGCTCTCGGTGACGCCGAGGATGGCCGCGATCTCCTTCATCATCAGGTTCTCGAAGTAGTACAGCTTGACGATCAGGCGTTCCTGTTCGGTCAGGGTCGCCAGCATCTTGGTCAGCAGGTGCCGGCGGTCGTCCGCCTCCATGTGGCGCGCCGGATCGGCGGTCTCGTCATCGCGCCGGCTGAGTCCATCGCCGAGCGCGCCGTCCTCGCCCAGCGGTGTGTCGAGCGAGACCTGCGAGGCCAGCGTGCTCTGCGCCTCCAGCTCGGGCAGCAGGGCGATGTCGATGCCCAGGCGCTGGGCCAATTCGTCGTCCTTGGGCAGCCGTCCCAGCCGCTGGCTGAGCTCCGACACCGCCTGCTGGTAGGCGCGGGCGCGTTCGCGGGCACCGCGCGGCACCCAGTCGCGGGCGCGCAGCTCGTCGATCACGGCACCACGGATACGCAGCACGGCGTAGGTGGAGAAGGCGTTGTCGCGGCCGGGATCGAATTTGCTCAGCGCGTCGATCAGGCCGATGACGCCAGCGTGGAAGAGGTCGTCGCGGTCGACGTGCGGTGGCAGGTGGGCAGCGACGCGGTCGACCACCGTCTGGACCAGCGGCAGGTGGCGGAGCACATCCTGCTCGCTGGCGCCGCCGGGTCCGGCCGCCGCCTGGCGATAGGCGTTCGCCGGACTGCGGCGTTGCGATGACGAGCTGGCCTGGGCCACGTTCAGCCCCGACCGGTCTGTCGCTGCTGCGCGGCGTGCAAGGCGGCCATGCCTGGCGGGGTGGCCTTGGCGGCGGCCTGCTCGGTGGCGAGCTGGCGTTCGGCCATGTCGGCGGCGACGCGCTCCTCGATCACCAGGGCGACCTGGCGGAGCAGCCAGCCGGCGATGATCATCGCCCCGACGGCGGCGGCGGCCGAGCGCCACGCCGTGGTCGACGGGTCGTTGCCCAGCCACAGCCCAGCAACGACGTAACCCAGGCCCACCCAGAGGAGGACGCGGGCCTGAATCGCGAGCAGTATCGTCTCCATGGATCTCCCCCGCAATGTAGCGGGCCGGGGCTGTCGGCGCAATTGGTGACGCAAACCCCGAGCCATTCAGGTGACGCGGCCTGGGCCGCGCTCCTCCTGTTATGGCAAAGACTTAGATAAACCGACCACGATGTTGATGATCTTGCACGGGACGATCACCAGCTTCTGGATCGTCCGGCCTTCGATCGCGGTCTGCACTGTCTCGTGGGCGAGGACGGCCTCCTCCAGTGGCTTCCCGGTGAGGGTCCGGTTGAACACCACCCGGCCACGCACCTTGCCGTTGACCTGCACCGGGTACTCGACGGTGTCGCCGGCGATCTCCGATTCGTCGTAGGCCGGCCAACCGGCCGCCGTGACGTCGCCAGCGGCGCCCAGCTCGCGCCACAGCTCTTCGCAGATGTGCGGGCACATCGGTGCCAGCAGGCGGACCAGGGTGGTCAGGCCCAGCTTGAGCACGTCCGGGCGCAAGGCGTCCGGCTTCAGCTCGTTGGTCAGCTCCATGCACTGCGCGACGGCGGTGTTGAAGGCGAAGTCCTTCTCCAGCGCGTCGGTGCAGCGCTTGACCACGGCGTGGACCTTGCGCACCACCGACTGGTCGGCCCCGGCGACGGCGGCGGCCTTGCCGGCGTAGGGGGCGGTGCCACGCAGACGCTCGGCGTGCTCGCTGCACAGCACCCACAGGCGCTTGAGGTAGCGGTGACTGCCGCGGATGCCGTCCTCGCTCCAGATCACGTCGAGTTCAGGGGGCACGTTCGAGAGCACGAACAGCCGAGCGCTGTCGGCGCCGTACTGCTCGACCAGAGCCTGCGGATCGACGGTGTTGCGCTTCGACTTCGACATCTTCTCGACCCGGCCGATCTCGACCTTCGCGCCGTCGGACTTGGCCATCGCCTTGATCACCCGGCCCTTGGTGTCGCGCTCGATATCGACCTCGTCGGGGTAGAAGTACTGCTTCTTTTCACCGGGCTTCTCGCGGTACAGCGTCTCCATGCACACCATGCCCTGGCAGAGCAGCCGCTTGAACGGCTCGCGCTTACTGGTGTAGCCGATGTCGCACAGCGCCTTCTGGAAGAAGCGGGCGTAGAGCAGGTGCATCACCGCGTGTTCGATGCCGCCGATGTAGAGATCGACCGGCAGCCAGTGGTCGACGCGCGCCTTGTCGAGCGGCGCGGCGCAGCCGAGGTCGGCCCGGGTGTTGTCGTGGCAGGTGTAGCGTGCGAAGTACCAGCTCGACTCCATGAAGGTGTCGCAGGTGTCGGTCTCGCGGCGCGCCGCCTCTGGTCCCTGCGGACCGCGCACGGTCAGCGGGGTGCCGTCGTTGGCGGTCACCGCCCAGGTCGCGTGCTTTTCCAGCGGGTTGCCCTTGCCGTCGAAGACCACATCGGTGGGCAGGGTCACCGGCAGGTCCTGCTTGCGCAGCGGCACGGCGCCGAGCTTGTCGGTGTAGGCGTAGGGGATCGGGTTGCCCCAGTAGCGCTGGCGCGACAGGCACCAGTCGCGCAGGCGGAAGGTGGTGACGGCGCGGCCCTTGCCGCTGGTTGCCAGCCAGGTGGTGATGGCGGCTTTGGCCTCCTCGGAGGGCTGGCCGGCGAACTGGGCGCAGTTGTCGGCCAGCACGCCAGGCTCGGTGAAAGCGGCCTCGCTGATCGGCTTGGCCGAGGCGGGATCCAGCGGACGGATCACCTCGAGGACCTCGATTCCGTACTTGCTGGCAAAGGCGTGGTCGCGCTCGTCGTGCGCCGGCACCGCCATGACCACGCCGGTGCCGTAGTCGGCGACGACGAAGTTGGCGGCGTACAGCGCGACCTTGCGGCCGTTGACCGGGTTGATCGCGTAGGCGCCGGTGAACACGCCTTTCTTCTCGGCGGTGTCGCCGGTGCGTTCGTTGGCCGGGACGTTGCGCACCTCTTCGCGGAAGGCGTCGACGGCGGCGCGGTGGCTGTCTGGGACGATCCGCTCAAGCAGACGGTGCTCGGGCGCGATCGACATGAAGGTGACGCCGAAGACGGTGTCAGGCCTGGTGGTGAAGGCGGTCAGCTTCAGTTCGGGATGGCCGTCGACCGGGAAGTCGATCTCGGCGCCCTGGCTGCGGCCGATCCAATGGCGCTGCTGGATGGTCACCGCATCCGGCCAGCTGCCCTGCAGGCCGTCGAGGCCGGCGAGCAGCTAGTCGGCGTACTGGGTGATGCGCAGGTACCACTGCGGCAGCTCCTTCTGGATCACCGGCATGTTGGTGCGCCAGCACTTGCCGTCGACGACCTGCTCATTGGCGAGCACGCAGTTCAGGCCGGTCGACCAGTTCACCAGGCTGCTCTTGCGGTAGACCAGGCCCTTCTCGACCAGGTCGAGAAAGATGTCCTGTTCACGCGCGCCGTAGCCCGGATCGCTGCAGGCGAATTCGCGCGTCCAGTCGTAGCTGAAACCCATGCGCTTGAGCTGGCCGCGCATGTAAGCGATGTTCTCGTAGGTCCAGGTGCCGGGATGAGCACCGCGTTCGATCGCGGCCTGCTCGGCAGGCAGGCCGAACGAGTCCCAGCCCATCGGATGCAGCACGTGCAGGCCGCGCATGCGTTTGTAGCGCGCCACCGCGTCGCCGATCGAGTAGTTGCGCACATGACCCATGTGCAGCTTACCCGACGGATACGGGAACATCTCCAGCACATAATAGCACTGCTCGCGCGGCAGATCGTCGCGTACCTTGTAGGCCTGGGCGGTTTCCCAGGTCTGCTGCCACTTCGGTTCGATCAGGGTGGGCTCGTAGAGGCGCGGTTCGGTCATGGGCGCGAGAGGATGGTTGGATGCCGTCCCGGGCAAGTCAGACGCCCCCTGGGTCCGCGCGCCGCTGGCGCGCTCGCGGCGAAGCCTGCGAGTTCAGATTCCGCTTCGTGCCTGCGATGAAATCTACGCGGCATTCACCGCACATTCACGCGCTCCTGGCACATCCTGAAAATTGACCCCTTGACGATTTTCAGACCTCGCTACAAGTGCCGCCCCACGCAAGACAAGGATGCCGCCAAAACGGCCCTTCTCCTGCGAGGCGGTTGACAAATCGAGATCCGTAGCGCGAGTCGTATGCGTGAAAGATACCACCCCCGTGGTATCGGAAGCGCTCGCGATTGACGACCTTCGGGTTGTTGGTCGTGCATCGTGGTCTTCGGACCATGGATG
>JBBREK010000026.1:0-26380 GCA_038203025.1 Planctomycetota bacterium | reverse complement strand
TGCGGCGCTGAATTCGCCCAGACCCAGGTGCTGACCGAAACCATTCGTCTGGCCCGGTTCCTGGACCTGGCCCGCGCCCAGGATCTGCCGCGTCGCGTCGCCATCCTCGCCGGCATCCCGGTGGTCACCTCGCTGAAGGCTCTCGATCATCTGCACCGCGTCGCCGGCGTCGCCGTCGATCCAGCCTTCGCCGCCCGTCTTCGCGCCGCCAAGAACCTGCGCGCCGCCGGCGTCGCCGAAGCGATGCGGTTGTGCCAGGAGGCCCGCGCCATCCCAGGCATCGCCGGCGCCCATCTGATGCTCTTCGGCGCCGACGTGTCTGCACTGCTCGATGTGCGGGCGACCCTTCCCGAAACCCATATCCCGAAACCCAAAACCCAGGAATCCCCATGCCCTTCCCCGGCTTGACCATCATCGGCGAACGCATCAATCCCGGCTTCGCCTCCTCGAAGAAGCTGCTCGACGCCCACGACCTCGCCGGCATTGCCGAGCTGGCCCGCACCCAGGTCGCCAAGGGTGCGCCACTACTGAACGTCAACGCCGGTACCGCCGGCGAGATTGACCCCGGCTTCGTTGCCGAACTGGTCCGCACCATCCAGTCCGCGGTGCAGGTGCCGCTGTCGATCGACAGCCCGGCCCCGGGTAGCCAGGAGGCCGGACAGGTCGCTTACGACTCAGCCAAGGCCGGCGGCCGCCCGCCGATCGTCAACTCGGTGGCTGAGACGCGCTGGGAGTTGCTCGACCTGCGCCGGCGTCATCGCGCCCAGGTCCTGTTCATGGCTTCCGAGCGCCTGGAGAACGGCGCCGCGACACCGAACAAGAACGCTGACGAGGTCACCGACACGGCCCGCCGCCTGGTTGCCCGCGCCTGTGCTGAGCACACCGACCTGCAACTGTCCGACTGCATCCTCGACGTCTCGGTTGGTCCGATGGCGACGGACACCGAGCAACTGCTGCGCTCGGCGGTCGAATCGATCCGCCGCATCGGCGCGGATCCGACCCTGAAAGGGGTGCGCATGTCAGTCGGTCTGTCGAACATCGGCATCATGCTGCCGAAGGTGCAGGTCGAGGGTCTGTCCATCGGCCTGGCCTTCGAGTGCGCATTCCTCACCCGCTGCGTCCCGCTTGGCCTGGACATGAGCCTGGCCACCGCCGGTCGCGACTACCGCGTCCTGCCGGAAGGCCATCCGGCCCTGGTCGCCTTCGATGACTTCATCGCCTGCGACGACGGCTTCGACGCGCTTTCAGGTTTGAAGAAGGTTTACAGGCTTGCCACCCCGATCACCAAGGCAGCCTGATCATGCTCTGCCTCCACGCTGACGCTTGGTTCGATGGATCTGCTCTGCACCACCGGCCGGTAACCGTGGTCATCGATGGCGGTGTGATCGTCGGGTTGCACGACGGCCGCGTGGTTGTGCCGCTGGCTGAGACGCTGCATGTCGGGTTTCTCAGTCCGGGTCTGGTCGAGTCGCACGTCCACCTGTTCCTCGATGGCCACGAGCAGGATCTGGCCAAGCGCAGCGCTCACATGGAAGCCGGTCGCGAGACATTCCTCGCCACCGGTCGCCGCAATCTCCAGCGCCTGCGCGCCGCTGGCGTCACCCTGGTACGCGACTGCGGCGACAAATGGGGCATCAACCACGCCCTACGGGCGGAGGTCGATGACCGAACGCTGCCTCGCGTTCGCTCGGCCGGCGTCGCCATCCGCCGCAAGGGTCGGTATGGCTCGTTCATGGCCGAGGAGGTGACGGATGCCGCCACCGCGGCGGCCGCGGTGCGGACTCGTCAGGACTGCGACGACATCAAGATCGTCCTGACCGGCATCATCGACTTTGCAGCTGCGGCGGTGAAAGGTGGCCCGCAGTTTGATCTCGCCGAACTGAATGCCATCACGGCAGCGGCCCGCGAACTTGGTAAGCCGACGGTGGCCCACTGCAGCGGACGCGACGGCATCGAACTCGCCGTGCAGGCTGGCATCGGCTCGATCGAGCACGGGTTCTTTCTCGATGCCGGACTGCTCGACCGCATGGCCGCGGGCGGGACGGCCTGGACGCCGACCTGGATCCCGGTCGGCTGGGTGCGTGACAACCCATCGGTCTGCGGTGTCGGCCCCGATGGGGCCGTGGGCCTGGGGAAGATCCTCGACCAGCACCGCGCCAATCTGCTGGAGGCGCATCGACGCGGTACCGTCATCCTCGCCGGCTCCGACGCCGGCAGCCTTGGGGTACGCCACGGTGACGGCCTGCACGACGATCTGGCCGCCTATGCCGATGCCGGCATCCCGATTGCGGCTGTACTTGCAGCCGCGACCAGCGCCCCGCGCCAAGCCTGGGGATTGCCCGGGGGTCGGATCGCCTGCGGGGAACCAGCGGATCTGGCGGCCTTCGCCACCTCGCCGATGTCGGGACTGAGTCACCTGCGCCGCGCCGTCGCAACCGTCGTCGGCGGACGGGTGTGGCGGGCGGACGGTTCCGCCCGACTCGCCGCGGCCTGAGCGCACTCAGGCGAACACGATCCGCTCCTGCTGCTGCTGCTGCTGCTGCTGCTGCTGCTGCTGCTGGCTGGCCTCCATGGCCGGCTGGACGAGCCAGTCTTCGAAACGGACCAGATAGCTGGCGTAGGACTCGCTGGTGCGTGGCGAATGGCCGAGCAGGCGGCAGTGGCTCTCGACCAGGGCGGTGACGGGGTGGCGGTAGGCTTTGCGCCTGGGAATCCGCTTCTAATGAGGATACTCGTCAACGCCGATTACCATTCTGGCATGCTGATTACCAGGCATCCTGGATATTCTACCGATGATGCGACCAAGGAACCTCCACATGTCAGCCTTCACAGCCCACGTCCTCGCCTCTCCGACCCGCCAGGTGATGCCGGTGGCCACCTTCCCCGGCGCCAAGCTGGTCGGCAAGACAGTCAGGCAGATGGTGACCGACTCCGCGGTGCAGGCCAAGGTCAGCCTGGCGCTGCGCAGCCGGCTTGGCATGAGCTGGTACCAGTCTGCGATGGATCTCAGCGTCGAGGCCGAAGCCTTTGGCGCATCCATACGCATGGTCGAGGACGAGGTGCCGGCGGTCACTGGCCGCCTGGTGACCGACGCCGCTGGTGTCGCTGCGCTGGCCGTTCCCAGAGTCGGGGCGGGACGCACCAACGTCTACTTGGACACGGTCCGCATCCTCGCCAGCCAGCCAGGCGACCCGTTCGTCATCGCGGGGTGCATCGGCCCGTTCACCCTCGCCGGCAGGTTATTCGGAGTCAGCGAATCGCTCGAATTCTCGCTCAACGAACCAGAGGCTATGGAGGAGCTGATTGGCAAGGCTGCCACCTTCCTGACCGCCTATGTCAAGGCGTTCAAGGTGGCTGGAGCCAAGGCCCTGTTCATGGCCGAACCGACTGCCGGCCTGCTGTCGCCGAAGATGCTCGGACGTTTCAGTTCGCCCTTTGTCAAGCGCATCATCGACGAGGTCGAGGACGGCTCCTTCGGCATCATCCTGCACAACTGCGGGGCCAAGCTCGCGCATATGCCGAACATCCTCGCCAGCGGCGCGACCGCCCTGCATTTCGGCCAGCCGATGGACCTGCCAGCCGCTGCTCGGGCGGTGCCGGGCAATGTCGTGGTCTGCGGCAACCTCGATCCGTCAGGCGTGTTCGTCGGCATGGACCAGGCCACGATCACTCAGAAGGTCATCGACCTCGAAGCCAGCTTGGCGGGTCTGCGCAACGTGGTAATGAGCTCTGGCTGCGACATCCCGCCCAACGCCCCGGTCGAGCACCTGATTGCCTACATGCGCGCCTGCGGTGTGGTCAGCTCCTGCGACTGCGGCTGCACGGGCTGAGCGCAGGACCGCGGGCTTCAGCCCGCGTCGCCTCATCGCGGGCTGAAGCCCGCGGTCCTGTCAGCCTAGACAACGCAGTAGAGTTCGTCGTTCGTTGTTCCGCAGAGACACCTTGATACTTGCCGGCAATCGCGAGGGTCCGATCCACCGGCAGCGGGTCACTGCCGTGCGTAGTTCCGAATGGAAGAGTGGTAGGCGTGGTATGCTGTCTAGGGCTTGCCCGGCCACGGCCGCGACAGCGGATCGCCAACCGCCAGATACTGGTACGGGCCAGCCATGCTGCGGTACACCGCCTCGACCAGGGTCAGTCCGCGCACCCGATGCAGGTGCATGAAGGCGCTAGGGAATTTCTGCGGATGGTTGAGCGGCTCGGCCACGGTTCCGCCGGCTCCGGCCGCTCCGGCCCGCAGGAAGGCGGTCAGCGGCGTCTGCCCTGCCCCGGCCTGCAGACAGCCACCGGTGCTGGTCAGGTGGTCGCACCACGCACCCGGCACGATGTGCGCGCCACCCGCCGGCCAGTCGAATGTGGCGATGCCAATGGTGGCGCCGACGACCAGCGCATCACGTGGCGGCAGCACGCCGTCGCGGACCTCAGCGGCGACGCCAAGCGTGTTCAGGGCCCGGGCGGCGGCCTGGAATGCCCAACGCCGTGGACCGGTCCGCGCCTGATCACCTGAAACCATGAACCACACCGTGCCCTGCGGCTCGCTGCCGTCGGCCGCCACGCTAGCGGCAAGCTGGACGCGGGTCTGCTCGATGGTCAGACCACGCGGACCGAGGTTGCCCAGGACCATGGCGAGGCGCCCTGGGATACCGTCCGCTCCGGCCGGCAGCGGCGTGAAACTCGGACTGCTGTCGGGTTCGATCAGTGCGAGGTTGGCCTCGGTTCGGGCCAATAGTCCCGACCAGGCCGGCCGCTCATGCAGGGCCTTGAGGTCACTGTCGACGGCGGTGTGTCGGGCGTCCATCCAACCAGCATCAATGGCCTTGCCCAATGACGCCTCGGCCTCGGGCAGTGCGCCAGCAAGCGCCTGCATGCAGGCGAGATTGTACATGACGTTGGCAGAAGGATGGTCGGTTGCGAGCGACAGCAGCAGTCGCCTCGCACCTGCATAGTCCTTATCACTCAACGCCTGCATTGCCTGGTTGTAACGCGGGTCCTTGGCCGCAGCGATTTCCAGCTCGAGTCCCGGTTGTTTCGGCCGTTCAGCGTACGGGTTGGCGTACAACGACGTGTAGACCTGGGCCGGTCCATCGAGCAGCGGTGCCAGCAGAGTCAGGCCGGTGATCGAACCGGGACTGCATGCACCGCGCGGCGCATCCGCGGCCGCCTGGAACGATACCCCCGTAGGCAGGTCAGGGGCATAGGCAATCAGAGCGATGCGCGCAGCCAGGCCACGTTCGACCAGCGCCGCCTCGACCGGCACCAGAATGCGGGTCCGAAAGTCCGCCAGGGCAATGAGATGGCCGGCGGGCAAGCCGGACAGGACGACGGCGTGGTCGTCAGCGATGCCGCGCAGTCGCATCCATTCGCGAGCGATCACGCCGCTGGCAGGGCTGTCGCCGTTGATCACCACCGCCGTACCATCGGGTCCGACCTCAGCGGCAGTCAGCAGGGTGACGGCGAGGACGAGTAGTCCAAGACGGTACATCTTGGCAGCGTGGCGCTATTGTCGCGTTGGCAATCAACCCTGCGCTGCAGCCATGGCCAGCTGCTCCCAGCGCTGCAAGCGACCGGGATCGCACCGGCAGGTGGTTATGTCCTTGAAGATGATCTCGTTGTTGCAGCCGCGCATATCTGCGACCGCCTGGCGCAGATAGCCGCCCACCAGGGCCTCGTCGAAGGCATCGCTGGCGACGTGCGCCGGATTGGGCTTGAACGACAGGACGTAGTCGCGACCGACCTGCTCGGCTGCGATGCGCAGATCGGCACGCGGACTCATCGAGATCTTGCGGTGCAGCGGCTCGCAGCAGCCGTAGTAGGACAGGCCGAAGCGCTCAAGCAGCGGACGTTCGAAACGCAGGCTGAAATCCTCGGGCATCACCGCTGATACCTCGCTGAACATCTGCGCATTGCCACATCCCGGCATGGCAGTCGATCCCCGGGTGGATGCAGACCCGGGGTCTCGTCGGTGAACTGCGGCTGCTCGCCATGGCCGGCGCAGTCATCGCCGCGACCCTCGATCTGGAAGCGCCGGTTCAGCGTCTGGATCCGCGGCTCGACGCAGCCCTGCGCTGGATGGAGGCACATTGCCGCGACCACCCCCCCTTGGCCACCGCAGCGCGCATCGCCGGCTTCGCCCCGACGGTGTTTCATCGCCGCTTCACAGCCGCCATCGGCTCGACGCCCAGAGCCTGGCTGGAGGCCCGCCGGCTCGACGAGGCGCGTCGCCTTCTGCGCCAGCCGGACGCATCGGTGCAGGCGGTCGCGGCAGCCTGCGGCTACGCCAATCCATTCCACTTCTCGCGCGTGATGCGCCGACGGCTTGGACTCAGTCCGTCACAGGTGCGCGAGCAGCGTGGCCCCTGAACGCAAAGCACGTGTGGGCGGAGATGGACAATTACTACCCGCGGCGCATCGGCGCCCAGGGGGCGAAGCCCTGCAGCAACAGATGAGCAGCCCGACCAAGCGAAAATCGAACCTTTGGTTCCCGCTTGGCCGGACTGTGGATGGTAGTCGATGGGGTGCGGGTCAGCCGGGCGATGTGCGCCGGGCCAAAGCGATGCCCACCCCGACGGCTGCCAGTCCACCGAGCATGAGCCAGATGGCGCGGTCAGTGGGCTCCCCGGTGAACATCCGGGAGAAGCTTGAGCTGATCGATTCACTGGCGAATACGCCGAGAACTAGCAGCAGGATGCCGCCGAGGGCGAACGTGAGACTGAGTGGCTTGCGCATGGTGGTCCGCTCAGGTCAAAAGCGGACGCCGACGCTGACCAGCAGCCCCAGGCCCTGGTTCCGGCGCTCGTCGCTCACGCTGTACTGGTCGGTCCCGTCCTGGTGGTCGTAGTCAGGATCAAAGCGGCCGACCAGCCAGGGCACCTCGACGCCAAGCTGCAGGCCGCCGTCGAGCGTCAGATAGCTGCCCAGCTTGGCGCCGTATTCGACGTAGTTGTTCCATTCCTTGCTGGTCGACGACGAGTTGCCGTCGCTGACGCTGTAGTAGGCGCGTCCGACACCGGCAAACGGGGTCAGCTCGAGATGCCAGTTGGAGGTGAAGGCGTAGCCGTAGCCCAACAGTATGTCGATCACCGGCGTGGAGACGTGCGCGTCCTGCGATCCGTTCTCCCAGGTGGCTCGGTTCATCGCGACACCAACGCCATAGACCAGACCGCCGGCGGAGCCGAGTTGGCCGCCAACCAGTTGCACCTGCCCACGCCAGTTGTGATCGGCGTCACGGCCATCGTCGGACGAGTGGATGGTGGTGACCGAACCGTTGCCGTCGGTGACGGTGGTGGTCGATGTGCCCTTGTATTCATTCGACAGCACCCCGGCCCCGATCCGGAGATCGAGGTAGGAGACGTCGGCAGCGGCAACCGTGGCTGAGGCGAGGCCCAGCAGGACGGCGAGGGAGGGGATCAGACGCATGGTGGATCTCGTATCGGGTTGTTGGCGGGAGGATGGCGGGGATTGGTGGGAGTTGGTCATCGCGTCGAGGCGCTGTGGGCGTGGTGGTGCTGGTGCTGCGCGTGCTTCGCCGAGGCATCGGCAGCCTTGACGTGCGCTTCGGCGGCCAGCCAGTCCTGGAGGTCCTGGCCGTGCGCTGAGCCGTTCCGCTCGAATGCCGCATAGGCCTGCCGGGCGACCCGGTCGCGGGATTCCTGGCAGCAGGTGCCAGAGTCCTGTGCCTGGTTCATGGTGTTGGTGGTTGTCATGGCGGGGATCCTTGGAGTGGTGCCTGCTTGTTGCCATGGGGTCTTAACCCTACGCCGACGTTCGGCGGCGTGGGGACGTGCGTGGCCCGACTTCAATTCCGATGGGGTGATGCCCCCATAGAGAGACGAATTGCGGCCACGTAGCTTCCAGCATGAGACCGCATAACCAGCAGACCGATTCCTCCCCCGTCCCCGGCAAGGAGAAGAAGGATTCCCAACTGAAGACCGACGTCCTCGCCGAACTGCAGTACGAACCGTCAGTGAAGGTCACCGACATCGGCGTGCTGGTGAAGCACAGCGTGGTTACCCTCAACGGCTATGCCACCAGCTACGGCGAGAAATGGCATGCCGTGCGGGCGACCAGGCGCGTCGCCGGCATCAAGGCCATCGCCGACGACATCGTCGTTCGGCTGCCCGACTCCTGGGCGCGCAGCGACGGCGACATCGCCGCGGCAGTGGCCAACCAGATCGACTGGTCGACGACCATCCCAGCCAATGCCGTCAAGGTGCTGGTCAGCGACGGCTGGGTCACCCTCGATGGCGAGGTCGAGTGGTGGTACCAGAAGATCGGCGCCGAGGATGTCGTGCGCTACCTGGTCGGCGTCAAGGGCGTGAAGAACCGCATCACCATAAAGACTCTAATCAAACCGGCTGACATCAAGAACTCGATAACCGCCGCCTTTGCGCGCAGCGTCCTGCTGGATGCGCAGAAGATCACGGTGGAGGCGACGGAAGGCGCCGTGATCCTGCGCGGCAAAGCACACAGCCACGCCGAGCTGGACGAGGCCGAACGGGTCGCCTGGGCCGCCCCGGGCGTGCAGTCGGTCGACAACCAGATCACGCTGGAATGGCACTGGGGCCTCGGCTAGTGACCTATTGTAGCACTACGAGCCGAAATCTCCGGTTCGTCTGGAGATTTCGGCGAGGAGTGCGTGGGGTGCGGGGCGAAGCCCTGCAGAACAGCAGAACAGCCCGGCGAAGCCGACAATGAACCTCTTGGTTCCGGCTGCGCCGGGCTGTGGACCGTCATGTTGTGATCTAGCTCAACGGCGGCGGCTCAGCGCCACGCCCAGGGCGAGGGCGGCGGCCGACAGCAGCGCCCAGACCTGCCAGGCCAGGCCAGCTCCATCCGCGGTCAGGGCCAGCACCGGCTGCACCCCGAGGTTGTCGGCGCGCAGGGTCAGTTCCTCGCCATCCTGCACCGGCAGCAGATCGACGCCGGTCAGGGCGCTGGTGGCGGTCGCCGAGCGGCCACCGCCACCGGCACCCAGGCCAGCGCCGATGACATCCCGCTCCGGCGTCCCGACCGCGGCCTGGAGGGCGCGACGCGGTGCCCAGTCGGGACCGGCGTCGACATCGCCCGGCAGTCGCGGCCAGCGCACCGCCAGGCTTTCCAGCTGCAGACCGCCACGGCGTTCGCGCTGCGCCTTGGCCACCGAGGTCAGCTTGCCGAGCTTCTCCTTCACCTGCTGCCGGTTGTCGTTGGCGACGACGTTGAACGAGGAATTGCGCTGCAGGTAGAGCTGCTGCTCGCGCACGTCGGTTTGCTGCAGCTGCAGCTGCAGCGCGACGTCGCCGGTCCAGCGCGAGGTATTCTGGCCGAGTTGTTCCAGCACCGCGACATGGTCGGTCAGCTCCTGGTCGATCAGGCGCAGCTGGTCGGCAAGGCGCAAGCGCACCGCTGGCGATTCCTCGCTGGACGAGCGTAGTCGTTTGAGTTCGTCAGCGAGCACCTCGACCCGGGCGCCGGTGGCGTCGCCTGCCGGCACCGGATCCCAGCCGTTGACGTGGCGGAGATGCATGCCCGGCGGGGCGGTGAAGCGCCACAGCGCCCGCATGACGCGCAGCTCGGGGAAGGATGGCAGCAGCGGCCGCAGTCCGTCGCCCGCCTGTTGTGCCCAGCACACCTGGATGCGCGTCGCCGCCTCGCCAGGGCGCAGCGGAGTCACCGGGACACTGATCCGGCCGTCAGCGGCGACACGCGCCCGCACCGGCTGGCCACCGACGCGGACTTCCCACAGCGAACAGCCATCGGGCAGCGTCAGATCAAGGGCGCTACGGCTGCGGTTGATCACGTACCAAGTGGCGCGTGAGGTCAGGCGGCGGTCGGGATCGATGGCACTGCGCACGTCAACCAGAGTGGCGACGGCATCGACGCCCAGGCCCTGGTCGAGCCGCTCGCGTTCCAGGGCCAACTTCCACGCCGTGCCGGTGGCGCTCCAGGCGCGGCCCGCAAGCAGCGACGGGGTAACGCCGACCGGCAGCGGTACACTCGCCGGATCGCGCGGCTCCAGGCCATCGGGCTGGCGCAGCAGCTGGCCGGCCTCCTCATCCTCGGCCAGGACGACGCTTTCGCGGTCGAGGGCCGGTTCGCAAGCGAAGGAGCCGAGTTCGACACGATCGCGTCCGCCGGATTCGGCCCAGTCGGCAGTGAACAGCAGATCAATCGCGGCCGGCCGGTCGAGCGGTGCTGCGAACCGGGCGGTCAGCCAGCCGTCGGCCTCGGTCCAGGCCGCCACCGGCTCACCGCGCCGGTCGATCAGCCGCGCGCCAGGCGGCAGGTGGATGCGCAGGCGGTCCAGAGAGCCCTGCTCGGGCCGCACCGTGAGATGGCAGGCCCAGCGCACCGCGCCGGCGCCGGCGATGAGGTAGTGGGCGGCCTCCAGACGCTGACGGCTCTCGACCGTGCCGACGGTCAGATCAGCCGGCGCGCCGCTGCGCAGCTCGATGGCGTTGCGCAGCCGCTCACCAGGCCGCGGTCGGATGCCGGCCCGGGCGAGATCGGCGGCGACGGCCTCGGCATCGGCCGACGGCCCGTTCAAGGTCGCGCGCACCGGGCCGCGTTCGGCCACCAGCCAGCGCACCCGGCCAGCCTGCACCGGACCGGCAGCGACGGCGATAGGTGGCAGACCCGACACGCCTTGGGCAGCCTCGCAATGCAGGACCAGGCGGCTGCCTGCGGCCAGTACGCTCTCGGCACGCAGCGCCCCGCCATCGGCCTCTGGCAGCCAGGTGGCGCCGTCGACTGCGACCACCTGCCACGGTGACGGCACCGCGATGCGGACGTGGTCAGCGAGGCCGGCGCCGGTGAGGGTGAAGACCACGTCGGCGCGCCAACGGCCGGGGCCGGCGACGAGCAGACCATCGGCAGCGGCGGACAACTGCGCGGCGACGGCGGCATAGGGCACGGCCAGCGCGAGCGGAGCCGCCCCGTCCCAGGCGAGCCGGAAACGCTCCCCCTCCTGCGGTTGGACGCGGTGCGCCCCGGCTAAATCCGCAGGCATCGACCAGCGTACTGGACCGGCGTCGACCACGGCCACCTGACCGCCACCACGCACAGCGCCGGGCAGAGACAGCGCCGGCTGCACCGCACCGTCGCCGAGGATGACCCCATCGATGGCGACGCTGCGACCACGGGCGCGCGCCTGCTGACTCCAGCGCAGCTCCAGCACGCCGTCGCGCTGCCGCCAGTTCACCAGGCCATCGCCACGCACGGCCTGCACTTCCAGGCGGGCGGGCAGGGACAAGGCCACCTGTCCCGGCGGCTGGCGTTGGCTGTCGATCATCACCGAGGCCGACCAGGCGATGCGGTCGCCAAGGTGACGTAGGGTCACGGTCTGCTCCAGGCCAAGGCTACCGCTGTCCACTGCGGCAGCGGGACGCTCCACCGCAAGACTCAGCGGCGTCGATGCCAGGGGCAATCCTTGTGGTTCGGTGACGGGCAGGCCAGCGAGCATCGCCACCATACCCGCAGTCGGGGTCAGGGTCAGGGTGCCACCGGGTGGGAAGGCGACGTCCACCGGAGTGCCGTGCTTCGCGGCCCGGGTGGCGGTGAGTTCGATCACGCCCTGCGCCTGCGGCGCCAGGGCGAGGACGAGGACGCCGTCCTCCAGGCGCCAGGCCGGGACTGGCGGCTGGGCCCCGCCGGCGAGCGGCAGCAGGCGCACCGACTCGACGACCCCGGGCATGGGCAGACGCAGTTCGCCCCAGGCGGTTCCAGGTGCAGCGACCGGCACGCTGCCGTGGAAGGTCCAGCGGTCGTCCTGCAGACTGCCGGTCCACACGCCGGGACCGATCGCCAAGGCCGGCGGTATCTCGGTCGTGGCGCCGGGCTTTGCGGCCGCGACCAGGGCGGCGAAGCGTTCCCGGGTCAGGGCCACGGTGACGCCCTGCGGCAGACCATCGGCGCCAATGTTGGCGTAGCCCATCAGGACGACATTGTCGTCCTGGGCCGACAGTGTGCCCGCCAGCAGGAGCAGTACCGGCAGCGCGGTTGCCAGGCGGCTGATGCGCCGCCAGCCGGTGGCCAGCACCGCCAGCGGTGCCAGCACCAGCAGCGCCTCGCACAGGCCGAGCAGCGGGCCGACCGCGACCTGGGCGGCGAGCAGTCCGGCCGCACCGCAGGCCGCTGCGGCTGCGATGGCGACGCAGCGCCAGGCGCTCAGGCGGCCAAGCGCTGCGAGGGTGATCAGCGTGAGGCCCACGACTAGGCCGAGCAATCGGCCGACGCGGTCCAACGCCACCAGGCCCGCTACCCGATCGAGCTGCAGCCGCAGACCACTGGGTGAGCCGATACGCTGGCCATGCAGCCTGGTGCCAAACATGTAGAGCCTGGGCACGTCGGGTCCAGTGCGACGCGGCGGCAGCACCGGGGCGCCTCCGAGCAGACGCGGATCGACCGGGGTGGCGACAGTGATGACGACCCGGACGGGCGGAATCTCCTCGTCATAGGCAGCGTTGCTGTTGGCCGCTGCCGGGGACCAGCTGCCGAACAGACGACGACGGGGCAGCGGTTTTTCAGCAGTCAGCGGCATGGCTCCGGGGTGGTCGAGCGACTCGACGCGCCAGCCGGTCGCCACCGCCACCGTCCAGTCAGTCGACAGCCAGGGCAGGGCGATGCCGGGCGGGTCGAGGGCGAAGGCGCCCGGGGAGGCCGCATGGGCGAAACGCAGGCTGAGTTGCACCTGGGTACGGCCGGGCAGGACCACGGCGCAGCCATCGGCTGCGTCCTGACGGACCGCTGCCGTCTCCCCGTCGACCAGCGCCGCGGTCAGCCGCATGCCTGGTGGCAAACACAGAGGCAGCGCCGCCAGGCCGGGAGCGGCCAATCGGGCGTCGAGCTGAGTGATGCCGCCGCCTGGCGCCAGTTGGGTGCGCAGCACGACCTGATCGAGGAATCCGGGCGGACCGGTGTGCAACTGCGGAATCACGGCGGTGGCGCCGCCGGCGTCGGTGTCAGTCGGTCGCCACGCCGCCAGCACCCGGGTGCCTGGTGGCGGGGCGGACCAGCTTGGCAACTCGTCCGGTTCGAGGGCTCGGCCGGCGGGACGGGCCGTGACATCGACCCGCTCGCCGGCAAGCACCGCGACGGACAGGCGCACCGGCACGTCCGCGCCGTCGAGCTGCAGACGTGGCCGCACCGCGGCGACGCGGCCATCAGTCAGCGCCATTCGGGCGCTGAGCCGCACCAGTCGCTGGCCGGTCCACATCGCCGGCCAGGACAGGCCATCTGCCTCCAGTTGGGCCCCGCCGGCCTCGACCGTCCAGCCATCCGAGATGGTCTCCGGCAGGGTGAGGCGCAGAGCCGACAAGGCGCCGCCAGCGGCGGCGAGGCGCAGGTCGAGACGGACCAGGCAGTCCTCGCTGCGCGGCTGTAGCCAGCAGGCGGCTTCGACTTCCAGGCGCACCGGCCGTCGACGCACGCTCAGTTGCAGGGGTGGCGCTTCGCCGGTCGACAACAGTTCGGCCACTGGATCCAGGCCGGCTTCCGGCGACACCGGTGGGCCCAGCCGCCACGCCGCACCGGTCGGCGCGACCGTCACCTCGGTGGCCGGGTCGGCGGCGATCAGCACGCGGGCACTGCGCCGCACCGCGTCGACGACTTCCGGAGCAGCCAGCGGTACGACATCTTGGGCCACACGTTCCAGGGTCAGCACCACCGTCCGCAGTGAACCTGGCGCCAGGGCAGTGCCGAGGGCTATGGACAGTGGCCAGGGCTGGGTCAGGACTTCGTCATCGGGCGGCAGATCGGCGACGGGCGCGCCGGCATCGACCGCCAGCACGCGCCAGCCGGCCGGCACGGTGATGGTCAGGCCATGCACCGCTGCGAGCGGACGCAACTCGATCCCCCAGGTGGCTCGGACGCTGCCATCTCCGACCGCCACGGCGGCCGAGCTGCGCACATCGATGCCCGAGACCGCGCCGGGGGCGACCGGGATCAACGCTCTGCCTGGAGCGGTGACGGCGTAATGCCGCGCCGCGCCGTCGAGCAGCGGACCCTCGCGCAGCGGACCCTCGCGCAACGGCAGCCAGCCGTCGGGCGTCGGCAGCAGGGCCGAACCGGCGATGGCGACGTCGACCACGCCCCCCTGCCAGCGCGCGCCGTCGAGGGTCGGCAGATCGATCGCCGCGGCTGCGGCAACGATGCCGCTGATCGGTAGGTCGGTGCGATCGCGCAGGTCTGCAACCGGGATCAGGATCGAGCCGTCGGCCTGCGCTTCGCCGCCGGTGGTGACGGTGAAACCGGGCGGCAGCCGTAGGTGCACGCGTTCCGGAACGCCGCCCTCGACCTGGCCGAGGCCCCAGGAGAAGGTTCCGCCTGCGCCGACGGCGGGCAGCTGGACGGTAAGGACCTGGCTGGCGCCCCACGCCCGCGTGCGGCTGCCGGCGGGATGGAGATCGAAGTCCAGCCGACGCCGCGGCTCGACCAGACGCCAGCGGCCAACGCCATCCACCACCAATCCAGGCCCGTCCAACTCCCAGTCGGCTGGCGCGGTGATGGTGACGTTCAGCGCTGCCGCCAACGGCAGCGGCAGGGACACCGACCATCCCGCCTCGGCATCGGCGGGAGCTGGTTGCGACCAGCGCGCGGTCAGTGGCCAACGGCCGGACCCGGGCAACAGGACGGCCAGACCGGGGCCGCCAATAGCCAGACCGGGCGAACCGGCGACCGTGAGGGCGTCGAGTCGCGTCGGCTCCTCGGCGAAGAGCTGAATGGCCGCGGCCACCCCGGCATCGACGATGGCGGTGAGGGTGGCGCTGGCGCTGCAGCCGGTCGGCGTGCAGACGATGTCGACCCGACCGTCGGCCAGGCCAGTGCCGGCCCGGGTCATGGTCTGCTGATGGGTCGCGGCTGCCGACAGCTCCCGCCACTGGGCGACTGGCAGGAACAGCCAATCCTGCATCGTGCCCAGTCGCCGGATCAGCTCGACCTGCGGCAGCAGCACCGGCTGGATCGGCTCGGCGGCGCCGGCAGCGACGGCTGCCAGGACCAGGATCAGACACGCCCGCGGCAGATTCACGACTGCGGCCCGCCCTGCTCCAGCCAAGGGTCGAGCTCGACACTGCGAGCGGCGGCGCGTCGTCGACGCCAGAGGCGCAGCAACGCGGCGAACGCAGCTCCGCAGGCGCCGACCAAACCGCCAATCAGCGTGGCGACGGCGATCGCCGACCAGGCTTCGACCGCCAGCACGCAGGCGGCGGCCAACACCCCAAGGGCGGCGAGGGCGGCCAACGGCCGGCGCGCCAGCAGCCATAGTCCGGCCAGACCCACCGCCGCCCCGAGGATGATCAGGAACAGGCGAGCCCGGTCTTGCAGAACGCCGACGCGCACCGTGCCGCCGTCGCCCACGCGTGCCGCCACGCGCGGCACGCCGGTAGCCGAGACCGGCACGGATAGACCATCCTCGTGGTCATCCAGTCCGAGACTGAAGCGGCCTTCCGGCGCGAGATCGCCACTCCAGCCGGTCACCAGCCAGCGCGGCGGCAGACGCAACTCAACCTCGCTGCGCGCCACCGGTACATCCGGAGCACCGGTGGTCGGGGCCAGTCGCGGCAGGGCCACGGCTACCGTGCCCCACCAGCCCGGCAGACCGTCGGTCAGACGTCCCTCGGCGACCAGCGCGACGCGGTGTCCGCCGCCGTCGGACGGCAGCGGCAAGACCACAGCGCCGTCGTCCCGCCGGCTGGCGCGCGCTGGCCGGCCATCGACCGCCGCCTCGACCAGCGTGGTGCCGTCGGGCATGGCAAGAGCGAGCTGGGCCCGACCGCGGCTGTTCAGCAGCAGACGGCCGCGCAGGCGCACCACGCCGTCCTCGCCGACCACCAGCAGCCACGAGGCGCACGAGACGCCGGCATCGGCCAGGACGATGAGATCCTGGCGCGTAGCGGTCAGGGTGATCGCGACCCCCTCATGACCCTGGAAGCCGGATACCGCCCCCTGGCCAATCGACGCCGGCAGATCGGCGGGTGCGACCGGATCAAGTCCGGGGGCACTGGCGCTGAGATCGATGGCTCCGTCGCGGGCGACGGCGGCAATGTAGGTCAGGCGTCCGACGCCGTCGATGCGGATGGGTGGCGCGCTGATTGTCTCCGGCTTGCCGGGAAGCAGGCGCGGCGATGGCACCGCCGCCTCGATGGCCAGCTGGAAGGCACCGATCACGGCGGGCTGGAAGCGCAGCTCCCACGCGGTCAAGCCGGCTTCCGGCTGGGTCGCGGCCCGCACCCGTTCAGCCAGACCCTGGCCACGGATCGTCACCAGGTCGTCCCAGGCGCTGGGCAACACCAGCAGCAGGCTGGGGGCCGGATTATAGCGCACCTCACCGCGGATGGTGGCGCTGCGGGCGATCTGGCCGTCCTTGACGGTCAGGCGATCCTCGATGGTCGCAGCGATTTCGCGCGGACGCGGGCTGGCAGCCAGCCGGACGTGCGGCGCCTCAGCTGCGGTCGACTGCCAGGTGAAGGCGAGGGCCAACTCCTCGTCGTGGCCCAGTTCGCGGACCAGTTCGGCCAGCAGCGGCTGGCGTCCGGCCTCGGCCGCATCCAGTCCAGACAGGCCGTTGCGATCGGACGCCTGCAGGGCGAAGGCGCCCGGCGCGGCAATGGCGATGGTGCCGCGGCCGGCACGCACGCCGAGCAGCCGCGGCGGTGCCAGCGCGAACGGCTTGGCCGACAGACCGGGCGGGGCGCGGAAGCGGCAGGTCAGCGAACCCTCGCCGAGCAGTCGGGTGCGCAGCTGCAACTCGAAGCGGCGCAGGCCGTCGGCCCCGGGCAACGGACGGATCTCATCAACCGCCAGTCCGGCGGTATCCAACAGGTCCCAGCCGTCCGGCGCCTCGACCAGCACGGTGAAGGTGCCGGCCTGACGCACGTCGATGGCGAAGCGGGTCACCACCGTCGACTCTTCGGCACCAAGCCGCACCAGGGTTGCGGACTGGGTGCGCAGCTCGGGCGCCAGCACCGCCAGGTCGAGCGTCGCCGGCTGGGGCTCGGCGTGAAAGCGGAAGGCGGCGGTCGCGTCCTCGACCTTGAGGTCAGCGGGATCGACACGGGCGAGACCAGGAGCTGCGGCGATACCGGCCCGCACGCCGTCGTGCGCAACAATCGCCACCGATCCGGTAGCCCGGCTGGTGCCGGCGATGTGCGGCCAGGGCAGTTCGAGACGCGAACCGGTCGCGGTGATCTCGACCTGGCGTTCGAGGTGCGCCTGCACCGTCACCAGGCCTTCGCACGGCCGCACCAGCACGATATCGACCCCGCCATCGACCGGTTCCCAGCGCGCCACCAGATCGCCCTCGACGCCGAGTACCTGGACGTCGGCCGGCACCGCAAGCCGTAGGCGTTCGACCGGCCGACGGGCGACCGTCACCCCAGCGACGAGATCGTAGCAGACCGAGCGCGGCGCGACGTGGACCTCGATGGCGGTGTCGCTGGTCAGCACCGCCTCGCCACCGACCGTCACCGCTGGCTGCCAGTCCAGTTGCAGACGCTCGCCGCGCGACGCGATCTGCACCTTGGTGGTCTCGCCAACGCGCGTCGCCGACCAGGCGCCGGGCGTACGCATGGAGATGGTCGGTTCCGGACCGGGGATGACCAGTTCGGCGCGAATGGCGCCGACCAGCGGCAGCGGCATGTCCAGGCTGCGCGGCGAGCCGGCCTCGCCGCCAATGGCTGCTGAGACCTCACCAGTGATCGTGTAGCTGCCCGGTCCTGGCAGATGGATCAGCACGCGCTCGGTCGGCAGCGGCACCAGCACTCGGCTGCCGACGGTCAACTTGGCGGGGTCCAAGCCGGGGTTGGCTGCGACGATCTGCTGCCACTTGTTAGCATCGCCGAACCGGGTCTTGGCGATCGCCATGAGCGTGTCGCCCGGCCGGATCAACACTGCGATGGTCGAGGCGCGCTGCACCACGACGCGCGGATCGGCCGGCGTCAGCGCCGACAACGGCAGGTCGCCGGGCAGCTCGACGGTCGACCAGCCATCCGCCACCGCCACGGCGGTCAGGGCGATGGCGAAACGGGCGCGCGTACCTTCGGCCAAGCCGGTGAAGGTCGCGGCGGAGATGGCAGCGGCCAGCGGCGGCTGCGCTGGCGGTTGGGCGTCGGGATTGGCCCTGTCCCACCACTGGCGGAAGCGTTCGTACGGCACCCACACACCCTTGCCGGCCGGATCGGCGGGCGACTCCTTGTCCAACGGTGCGTAGACCACCGGTGGCAGTTCCCGCGGCGCGTCGCCTGCCCAGGCCAGGGTGCACAGCACGGCAAGCGCCATCGCCCGGCGCAACAGACGGACGGGAACGAGGCTGGTCATGGCTTGGCATCCTGATGTTCGAGGGTGCGGAACCGGCGTTCCACGTCGGCAAGCTGTCGGGCGAATGGGGTGTCGAGGCGCGCGAGTTCGCTGGCTAGACGTCCATCGTCCGGTCCGCGCACGTTGCGCCACCAGCCGCATTGCATCGTCTCACCAAGTTGGGCGGCGCAGGCCAGCAGGCGCAGACGCGGCGAGGCCGTGCCGGCGACCAGGCCGCCGGGCAGCGGCCGGGCGAGTTCGACCACGCGGCCAAGCCGGGTGTCGAGATAACGCACCGCCGCCGTGCCCAGCGGTCCGCCGCCGTGCTCGGTCAGCACCACCTCGAACAGGGCGGTGGCGCGCGAACCCTGGGTCAACTCGCCGGCATCGACGCTGTTGTCGCGGAACTGTTCGGCGGTCAGGCGACGCTGCTCGAAGCCGATCAGCCGGGCGTTGGCGACGCGCTCGGGATTCCAGGTCACCTGCGCCTTGGCGTCGCGGGCGAGGATGGCGAGGCGTTCGGGCAGCAGGCGCTCGGTGAACAGCTCCCGCGCTGCGGCATCGCTGGTGACGACATGGTGCTCGCCGTTGCCGCGCTGGGCCAGGCGTTCGAGCGAAGCACCGTCGTAGCCCTCATCGGCGCAACCGACGATCAGCAGCGAGACGCCATGTCCGCGCCAGCGTGCGACGGCGGCCTCGGCCGCAGGGGCAGCATCGCCGGCCAGGGCGGCGCCATCAGTGGCCAGCAGCACGCGGCAGGTGCGCCCGGGCGTGGCCAGCTCGCCGGCGACCTGACAGGCCAGGGCGAGACCGTCGGCCAGGTTGGTCGACCCGGCCGGCTGGATGGTGTCCAGCGCAGCCGAGAGGCGGTCATGCCGGTCGCCGGGCAGGGCCGGTTGGACGATGCGCGCCACGTCGCCGAAGGCGACGACGGCAACCCGGTCGCGGGCATCGAGCTGCGGCAGCAGGGCGTCCAGTCCGGCCCGCGCCCGGGCCAGGCCACCCGGCCGGCCCATCGATCCGGAAGCGTCGAGCGCCACCACCAGATCCAGCGGCAGGCGCTCCTCGGCCCCGGCCTGGCGCGAGACCACGCCGACCGCGACCAGGGCGGTGCGTGCCGCCAGCGGTCCGCTGGCGAAGGGCGATGGACCCGCCTCGGCGTAGAGTTGGAACGCATCGTCCCCGGTGGGTGCCGGATAATCAACCGGCACGGCATTGTAGAAATGCTGCGGTTCGATCTGAGCCGGGTCGGGCAGCTGCCTGCGCTGCAGAGCACCCCTGGCGGCCTGGAACGAGGAAATCGAATCGTCGATGGCGAAGGTCTGCTGCGCATCCTCGGCGACGGCCTGCATCGGCGCGCTGCCGAACGCGCTGCGCACCTCATCCCGCGTCCAACCGAAGGTCGCGGTCGGATCCAAGGCCTGCCGCATCGGCTGGACCTCGAAGCCGCCCGGCACCGGCACGACCTGCAAGGCGTTGCTGGTGCACAGGTTCAGGACGCGCTGACCCGGCGATCCGCTCTGCTCGCCGGGCAGCCGGACCTTCAGGTTCGGATCGGTGAGCAGACGGAACGGGGTGATGACCCGTTCTGCCGCGGCCATGCCATGAAATGGATCCAACACCTTCAGCAAGGCCTCGGCCAGTGGCCAGGAGGCAGCGCTGTCCTGCGCCGATTGCGCCTCCTGCGCCAGCTCCATGCCATCTGGGATGCCCAACAGGGCGTTCAGCCGGGGTTGCGGCAGGGGTAGGTAGACCAATGCGGTGCGACCGTCACCGTCGTCTGCTTGTACGTCCTGGCCGTCGATGCGATCGCCTGGCCGGACCTCGTCGAGGACGAAGCGGCTCTCCTGGGAGGCAGCTGCCATCTGGCAGGCCATCGCCATCGCGGCTTCCTGCACCCGTTCCATGGCGACCACCGGTGCAGGTGGTGACGACGGCGAGGTCACCGACGGTGGCGGTGATGGCGCCCGACCCTCTTTCTTCCACGCCATACCACCGGTGCCAATCGCCATGAAGGCCCCCGATCCGCCCATCTCACCGGAGGCGACGGCTTCTTCCCGTTCCAGCGGCTCCTCGATTCTATTCTTCTTGCCGTCCTTGCCGGCGACGTCCTTGTCACGCAGGCCGTCCGTGACGCGCGTGTCATCGCCAGCCGAAGCGAAGCCCATCGTCCAGCCACCATTGGGGAGATCCTGCACCGACAACTGCCCCGCGGGACGCGAAGCCGCAGCCGGTTTCGACACCGGCCCAGCGGCCTGACGACCAGATGACGTCGTCTCCATCATACTGACTGCGGGACGATCATCCTTCGCAAACCGGCCGCCAGACTTCCGCGCCGCCTCCCGCACCATCGAGACCGACGGCAACAGCATGCCGCCAAGCACGGCCAGGACGAGGCAGGCCGCTGCCAGCTGCATGGCCAGGCGCCATGTGACCACCGCCCTGGGTCGCTGCTGGGCGCGGGCCAGGATCCTCGCCCGTCGGGCCTCATCCAAGCGTTCCGGCGCCGCCGGCAGGCTGGCACGTAGCAGGTCCTGCGCGGCGCGGATCTCGCCGAGCCGGTCGCGCAGTTCAGGATGGGCTTCCAGTTGCTGCTCGACAAAGGCACAGCCTTCCTCGGGCAGACTGCCGTCAGCGTAGGCGGTCAGCAGAACGCCGATGTGGTCAGGGGCGCTCATGCCACACCTCCGGGAGCGACGCAGGCCAGGCCGCCGCGCTCACGCAGCCGGCCGAGGGCGGTGTGCAGCAGCACGCCGACGTGGGTGGCGGTCTTGTCGAGGCGGGCGGCGATGTCCTGGTAGGACAGGCCGTCGCGATAGCGCAGCGTGACCGCGGCGCGCTCTAGCGGTGGCAGGGCGCGCACCGCCGTCCACACGCGATCGGCGCCCTCGGCGGCGGCGAGCGGCTGGGTCGGATCGACCGCCTGGCATGCCGGGTCGACCTCGCTGGCATCGAGATGCCGGCGGTAGGCGCGGGAGCGCAACTGATCGAGGCAGTGGTTGCGCACCACCGTACACAGCCAGCCGCCAAGGTTGCGGTGCCTGCTGCTGTTCCCCACCAGGCGTTCTCGCTCGCGGCACAGGGCCATAAACGCCTCCTGGGCGGCATCCTGGGCCGACGCCGCGTCGCCAAGCAGGGCGTGCGCAACGCGCAGCAGGTCGCGCTCGTGGCGGCTGATCAGTTCCGTTGCAGCATCCATGTCATGCCCCCGGACGAATCGCACCAGCAGCTCGGCATCGGATGTGGGCGTGGCTGGTGGTGACTGGGGTTCGTCCACTGAGGTACCAACGGATGAGGTTGACATCTCTTAGCCACCAGTTGCTGGCCGTCCACCTGCGCCTGGAACTCCTGTGAGAGACGACCGCCAGGTTCGGGCAGCGAATTATCCTGGAAATCGCAGTTCGCGATTCGCGGTTCGCGGTTCGCGGTTGTAGCGACACGTGTTGTGTGTTGATGGTGTTCACCAAACGGGTGACCACGTGTAAACCCAATATGGTCCGTAATCGATGGTCCTACCGCGAACCGCGAACCCACTGCGGCATTCAGGATTACCGCTGGTAGATCGGCAGGCAGCGGTGCTGCACTGCCAGGGCCAGCATGGCCATGCTGGTGGCATAGACCGGACCAGCCTTCTGCTCTTGGTCCCAGCCTGATTCCCACCGGCCATCTTCTTTCTGCTGGGGCAGCAGCAGTTCCGGCACGCGCGCCCACGCCAGGTCGGCGTAGGCTCCGCCTGCGAGATGCATGCCCTGGCTGTAATAGTAGGTGCCGTAGAAGAACCACGGCATGCCTGGATTGATCTCGCAGGCCTTCAGCCATTCGGCGCTGCCTTGGACCTCAGGCAGGGTGTAGGCCCCGGCGACCTGGAAGGACAGCAGGCCGGCTGCTGCCATCGCGTAGGTCGGCCCGCCGCCAGGTTGGTAGGCGGTGCCCGAGACGGCCCGCGTGGGTCCGCCCTTGGCATCCCGATCGCTCTGGTAGCAGCGTTGCAGGTATTGCACCGCGTCGTCGATCGGCTGCTTGTCGATGTCCAGGCCGGACTGCTTGGCGGCGCGCAGGGCGAGGAGTTGCCACACCGTCACCGACAGGTCGCTGTCACCCGAGTCGGGAGCGTAGCGCCAACCACCAAACTGTCTGACGTTGTCGCGCCCCTTGCGCGCCTGTGCCCACAGGATGACGCCGAGGGCACGTTCGAGCCGCGCCCGGATACGGCGGTCGGTGGCGGTGTCGGCCCCCATGCCGAGCAATTCGGCGAAGTAGAGAGTGACAATGCCATGGCCGTACATGGCTGAGCCGTCCGGTGCACCATAATACCCGTTGCCGTCGCAGCGCTCATCCTGCAGCAGCCACTCCATCATGCGTTTGGCGGCGGCCCCCTCCGGACCGGGCGAAGTCGGCAGCACGCCTATGCCGGCGAGCGCGAGGGCCGCTAGGCCGGTGGTGGCGGTGGTCTTACCCTGGCCAGCAGTGACCTGCCCGTCCTTGTCGCATGTCGTCACCAGCCAGGCGGCGCCGCGCCGACAAGCAGCCTGCACCGCCGGATCGATCGGCGGTTCACCAGCCATGAGCCCCGAGCAGAGGCAGAGGATAAGGAGACAGATCGTACGTGTAACTGTCCAGACTGACGGGGCCCCATCGCTAGCGATGGGGCGGGCGCCGAGCAGCGGTGGCGGCATACAATCGGCGAAGCCGATGCCGCCACGATTCTGGAGGCTTGCCGACAGAATCGAGCTGCGACAAAGCCCAGGGGGCGAGGCAGGCCGAGCGCAGCGAGAGCAGGCCCCAGGCGGGGCCTGCGCGCCAGACGAGCCGCAGCGCGTCAGCGCTGCGCCGTCCGGCCTGCAAGGCCGTAGGGGCGAAGCCCCTAAGCGAAGAGCATGCATTAGCGTGGCTCCTGAGCGCGCTCGCCGATGGCGCGGAAGTAGCTGTCGACCTGGCGGCGGTATTCCTCGGGGACCGCTTCGCGGTCACCTTCGAGCAGTTCACGCGCCAACTCCTTGGGCAGGCGCCCCCAGTCGAGCGGCCGGTCGGCGGTGGCTGCCACGCCCGAGGCACCGGGATCGCGCTCGATCGTTCCGCCCTCGCTCGGCGGTGCACTGCCGCGTGATTCGCGGCGGGCGGCGGCGCGCGCCTGGCCGAGAGCCGCACGGGCCTCGGCCAGGGCCTGACCTGGGGTAGCGCCCGCATCGAGGCTGTCGAGGGCACGGGCCATGGCCTGGCTGGTGGCAGCATCGCGCGCGGACGGCGCGCCGGAGGGCGCCTGACCTTGGGCTTCACCTTGGGCTTGTCCCTGCGCCTGGCCCTGCGCCTGACTTTGGGCTTCGCCTGAGGCCTGAGACTCGCCCATGGCCTTGGCCGCATCAGCGACGGCCTGGGCATTGGCGCTGAGTTCACCGGCGGGTTGCTCACCGGCGGCGAGACGTTCGCCAAGCTGCGTCGCCTGTTGCTGCGCTGCTGCCAACTGCTGAGCGCCGCTCGCCATGGCGGCCGGTTCGGCGCCAATCCGCTGCTGGTGGCGGACAGCGCGGGCGGCCTGGGCCGCCGCGGTAGCGACCTCTGCCGCTGCCGCGCGCTGGCTGGCAGCGAGTGCGGCATCTTCGCTTTGGTCGCGAACGCGCTGATTTTGCGCTGCCGTTGCCTGCACCTGCGCCTGCGTGGCCAGTTCGGCGGCACGTTTGGCCTGTTCGCGCGCATCGCCGCCACGCGGCTGCGCGTTCAGGGCGGCCTGGGCCTGGGTGCGAGCCTGCGCCGCCTGCTCAAGCGCCGCCTGGGTGGCGTTCTGTTGTCCAGCAGCGGCCTCGGCGGCAGTTTTCGCTTGCGAGGCAGCGGCACCGGCCTGGGCCGCGCGTTCCTTGGCCTGGGCCTCACCCTCGCCGGCTTTGGCCGCAGCTGCGGCAGCGCGCTGCGCTGTCTCCTTGGCCGCGGTTTGGGCTGCTGCTGCTGCTGCTGCTGCTGCTGCCGCTGCGGTGGCGGCCGCCGGATCGACGGCGGACGGGGCTGCTGCCGCAGCTGCAGATGCAGCAGCAGCAGCGGCTGCGGCACGCTCGCTCACGGCCTGAGCACTTTCGCGCGCACGCTGCGCCGCCTCGGCGGCCGTACGCGCAGCAGCGGCGGATTGTTCGGCGGCGGTCGCCTGCTGACGGGCGGCCTCAGCGTCACCACGTGCCGCATCGCGCCGGGCGGTGGCAGCCGACTCCTCGGTCTGGCGCTGTTCCAAGTCCGCCTGCACCGGTACGGCGGCGGCGTCCATGCGCTCGGCAGCGGCGTTGAGCTCGGCGGCGGCAGTTTGCGCCGCCTGAGCGCTGGCGTTGGCATCGGGCGTGGCGGCGCCGCGTTCGAGGGCTGCGGCTGCGGTGTCGAGCTTCGGTCGCGCCTCGGGGGCTGCGGCGCTACGCTCTGCCTGGGCGCGCACCTGCTGGGCCAGCTCGCGCATGCGCGCGTCAAGCGCGGTATCGGTCTGCTGGGCCTGCTGGGCGCGGGCGTTGCGGGCGTCGGCGGCGGCCTTGGCCTGGGCGGCCAGATCGCGTTCGCGGGCAGCCGCTGCCTCGGCGGTCTGCTGTGCTGCCAACGCGTCAGCCTCGCTCAGGCGTTCCAGCTCGCGGCGCATCTCGGCATCATCCTTGAGCGCTTCGGCCAGACCGGCCTGGGCGCGTGTCGCATCGGCCTCGGCCAGGGCGGCGAGGCGATCGCGCTCGGCAACGGCGGCATCGAGGCGGTCAGCAATGCCGGCCTCGGCCTCGCGTCGGCGCAGCTCGCGGCGCGTCGGCGCCGGATCGCGGCCATCGGCCAGAGCCTGCCAGTGGCGGCCGGCCAGCGCCAGGTCGGCGGCCAACGCTGCCTGCTGCTGGGCCGTTTGCGCCAACGCCTCGGCCCGCACCCGTGGATCGCTGGCGGCGGCGGCACGGCGCAGCAGTTCCTCGGCACGCGGCGGCGGCTGGGCCAGCAGGGCGGCCGCGCCGTCGGCGTCGCGGGCGCGCGCACGATCGGTGGCGGCGCCGCTGTCGTGGATGTTGGCGTCACGATGCAGGTCGCGCTGAGCCGATTCGATGGCCTCGGCCAGCCGGTGCGCCTCGGCCATGGCGGCGACCGGGTCGGCAGTGGTGGTACGCGCGGCAGCGTCGGCCTGCTTGGCCAGCTCGGCGAGTCGGGCGGCGAGACGTGGGGTTTCGTCGCCGAGACGCTGCCGGGCAGCGGTGGCCGCCTGCTGGGCCGCTGTCTGACTGGCCTTGGCCTCGGCACGGGCGGCGGCGAGGGCGTCGTGTAATCCCTGGTCGAGTTCGCGCCCGGCTTTGGCGGCAGCGAGCAGTTCGTCTGCGGCCTTGGCAGCGGCGCTGTCCGGACGCGGCGGCTGGCGCAGCAGTTCCTCGGCCGCAGCCAGCGGTGTGGTCGCGGCCGAGGCCCGGGCTGCCGCCTGGGCCACGCGCTCGGCCTGGGCTTCGGCGATGAGGGCCGCGACATCTGCGGCGATGGCGGTGCGCTCGGCGGTCTCGGGCAGAGCGGCAAGGGCGGCAGCGGCCTGAGCGAGATCGGCCACTGCCTGGGTGTCAGCGTCAGCACGTGCCTCTTCGAGCGTCGCCTGGTCGGACAGGCGGGCGGCGATGGTGCTGGCCGTCTCGTGCTCGGCCGTATCCGTGCTGGCGATGGCCACGGCCTCGTCGCCAGCCAGGACGGCGAGACGCCGTCGCGCCTCGGCGGCAGCGGCGAGGAGATCAGCGGCGACCGGGGCGAAGGCGCGCTGCGCGCTGCGAAGGCGCTGCTGGAAGCCGGCGATGGCGATCTGGGCGCCGCCGCCACTGGCGGCGACCGGCTGGCGCTGGCCGTCCGGCCCCTGCCAGTCGAGGTGGATCTGCGAACCCCCGCCGCCCTGGTAGTATTCCAGGCGCAGCTCAAGCGGACCGCCGTTGCTGGCGATGACCGCGCGATCTTCGGTCGGACCGTGGTCGGTCCAGTTGTCGATCACCAGTTTGCCGCCCAGCCACAGGCGTACGCCGTCGTCGCTGGAACTGATGAAGGTCCACTGCCCGGCGGTCGGCGGCTTGACCGCGCCGAGCCAACGCACGCTGACCTCGTTCCACCCCAGGTCCGGGGTAATCGGCTCGGCACCGTCGAA